>CAYGVJ010000119.1:0-16305 GCA_964353255.1 uncultured Solibacteraceae bacterium
GAGTTCGGCGACGTTCGGGTAGATGAGATGGGAGAGGATCGCAGAGCGGCGATGGAGTACGGCCGGGAGGGAGACGCCCTGCTCAACCTTGGACGGGCCTATGTCGCCATCGGGCGGTACAAGGGGGCTCGCAGTGTGCTGGAGGCCGCGGCGAAGGCAGAGCCCCAGCATCCCGAGGTGTGGCACAACCTGGGGCTGGTGCGGCGCAAGGTGGGCCTGGTCTTTCAGGACGCCGACGAGCAGCTCTTCATGCCCACCGTGTTCGAGGATGTCTGCTTCGGCCCGCTCAACCTGGGTCTGAGCCCGCCGGAGGCGGCCGCGGTGGCGCGGCACGCCCTGGAGCAGGTGGCGATGGGACACGCTCTGGAAAGGGCGCCGTACCACTTGAGCGCGGGAGAGAAGCGGCGGGTGGCGCTGGCGGGGGTTTTGGCGATGCAACCGGAAATCCTGGTGCTGGACGAGCCAACGACGTTCCTGGACCCCCCGGGACGCCGGGCGCTGCTGGAAGTCCTGCGCGGACTGCCTCAGGCCAAGCTGATCGTCACGCACGATGTCTGGTTCGCCAGGGCCCTGGCGCGGCGCGCCGTCTTCTTCGAGCGAGGCAGGATCGTCAGGGATGGCCCCCTGGATGAACTTCTAGCGCGGTTCCACTGGAACCTGAGCGAGAGCCTCGATGTCGCCGCCCCTCCGGGAGCGTGAGTGCGCCTCTACTTGGCCCCGGCCTGCCGGTGGCGGTAGGCCGCCCAGCGGCGCCGCTGCGCCTGAGAAATGCGCTTGCGGGCCGCGGCGCTCAGTTGACGCTTCCCGCGCGGCTTGGCTGGCCCTGGCGGCCGGCCCCTCCGCTTGCCGAGCAGGGCGCGCACCTGCTGGATCTGCTCATCGATTCGCTGTCTCTGCGCTTCCAGCCCGGTCAGGGCCGCGCTCAGCAAACTTAGGTTTCCTGTAAGTTTCGCTCTTGGCATGTGTTTACCCGACTAATAAAGAATATCATAAAGTCGGTTAGAAGGCTTCAAGTTCCTTTCGATTCGCAGATGAGCGTCACCGGTCCGTCGTTGACCAGGTGGACGCTCATCATCGCCTGGAAGATGCCCGCCTGGCACTCCACGTTCCTGGCGCGCACGGCCGCCAGAAAGCGCTCGTAAAGCGGGCGGGCTTGTTCGGGCGGAGCGGCGAGATCGAAGCTGGGCCGGCGCCCCTTGCGGCAATCGCCGTAGAGAGTGAATTGCGACACCACCAGCAGACTGCCGCCGATCTCCGTCAGACTGAGGTTCATCTTGCCTGCGCGGTCCGGGAAAATGCGCAGACCGCAAACCTTGTCCGCCAGGTAGTCGGCGTCGGCTGCCTGGTCGGTTCCGGCCACGCCCAGCAGGGCCACCAAGCCCTTTCCGATGGAGCCGACCACCCGGTTGTCCACCTCGACGCGCGCCTCTGTAACTCGCTGCACCACCACCCGCATATGCTATAAGTATGCCAGAGAGCGCCTGGCGATGATCGAAACTTACGCCTATGCCCGTGCCGGCCTGCTGGGCAACCCCAGCGACGGCTACTACGGCAAGACCATAGCTTTCCTGGTCCGGAATTTCAGGGCCCGCGTGCTGCTGTATCCCAGCGCGCGCCTGGAGATCAGGCCTTCCAAGGCGGACATGCCCATCTTCGAGAATTTGGGGGACCTGTACCGCACCACGCGCTGGCGCGGGTACTACGGGGGCATCCGGATCATCCAGGCCCTGATAGTCCGCTTCATGGACTACTGCCGCGAGCGGGGGATCGCGCTGGAGGACCGCAACTTCACCATCGAATACGAGACCAGCATCCCCATGCGCCTGGGGCTGGGCGGCTCCAGCGCCATCATCACGGCCGCCCTGCGCGCGCTGTGCCAGTATTTCCGGGTGACCATCCCGGTGCCCGGTCAGGCCAACCTGGCGCTGGAGACGGAAACCAAGGAACTGGGAGTGCCGGGGGGGCTTCAGGACCGCGTGGTTCAGGCTTACGAAGGGCTGGTGTACATGGACTTCTCCAGGGAGATCATGCAACGCCAGGGCCACGGGGAGTACGAATCCCTGGACCCGGCGCTGCTGCCCCCGGTCTACGTGGCCTACCGCACGGCGCTGAGCGAAGGTACGGAGGTCTTTCACAGCGACGTACGCGCAAAGTGGCAGGCCGGGGACCCGGAGGTGGTGGGGGCCATGCGCACCTGGGCCGGCTACGCCGAGGAAGGCCGCCAGGCCCTGCTCCGCCGGGACTATGACACCCTGGACCGTTTGATCAACGCCAACTTCGATTTGCGCGCTCGCGTCTACCGCATCAGCGACGGGAACCGGCAGATGATCGAGGCGGCGCGGAGCGTGGGCGCTAGCGCCAATTTCGCCGGCTCCGGCGGCGCGATCGTGGGCAGCTACCGGGGCGAGCAGGTTTACAGGGAGCTGGAGGCGGCCATGCGGCCGCTCGACGTGGCGGTGATCAAGCCGGTGATCGTGCCGCCCGCGAGCTGACCCCCCCCGGGCGCGATCTACTGCCGCTCCAGGTATTTTTTGTACAGCCGCAGATGCTTGTTGTCCAGGTCCACCGGCCTGCCCGCGATGAAACACTGCTTGATCTGGGTGCGCGTTTCCAGCGGATCGCCGTCGGTGACGATCAGGTCGGCCAGCTTGCCTTTCTCGATCGAGCCGAGCAGGTCGCCCACCCCCCAGATCTCCGCGGCGTTGATGGTCAGGGCCTTGAGCGCTTCCTGGTAAGGCAGGCCGAAAGCTACGGCATTGGCCGCCTGGTAGGGCAGGTTGCGCGAGAACGAATTCGAGAACGAGCCCAAGGCGATCTTCACCCCCGCCTTGTGCAGCTCGGCCGGCTGGGTGACGGGCTTGTCGTAGGGGTCGTCCTCCTGCGTGGGCAGCCGCAAGGTGGGACCGAGGATCACCGGCACGTTCTTGGCCTTCAGCTCAGAGGCCACTTTCCAGGCCTCCTCGCCGCTGGCCAGAACCATGCGAATCTGCATCCGCTCGGCAAAGCTCAGCGCTTCGCGAATAGCGCGCTCGCGCTGGGCGAAGACCACCACCGGGAGCTTCTTTTCGAGCACCGGCAGCATGGCTTCGAGCTTGAGATCCTTCTCAAACGCGCCCGCGGCTTTGGCTTTCTGGTACCGGCGGGCCTGCTCGAAGAACTGCTCGAGCTGCCGGAGACGCTGCTCATAGTTCCGCCGGGCCTCGGCGTAGGGCGTGCGGGCGAAGCCGGGGACTTCGGCGAACCGGGCCGGGCCGGTCTGGATCACCGGGAATCGCATGATCATGGCAGGGGACGGCCGGATTTCCATCTCCTGCCAGGTCCAGCCGTCCAGGTGAATGAGCGCGGCCTGGCCGCAGAGGATGCCGCCGTCGGGCAGGGTAGCCACCGTGGTGATGCCGTTGGCGCGGGTCACCGGGATGTGTTCGCTGGCCGGATTGACGGCAATGATGGCGCGAAGCTGCGGGTTGAAGTCCCCGATCTCGGCGGTGTCGCGGGTCTCCTGCACCGAGCTGATCTCGGCCAGGCCGATGTCGGTGGCCGAGTCGATCAGGCCGGGATAGAGGTGCAATCCCTTGAGGTCGATGACGCGGGCGCCGCGGGGCGCGACGACCTTGGCTCCCACCTCGACGATCTTGCCGTCGCGCACCAGCACGGCTCCGTTGGCGATGTCGGGGCCGGAGACCGGGTGAACCGTGGCTCCGCGCAGCAGGAGAGTCTCCTGGGCGCACGCAGCCGGCGGCAGCAGGCACAGCACTGCAATCGCCAGTGTCTTCATGACGGCCTCCTCATGCTCGGCGGTCCCGATTTCTTTTGCAGTTCCTTGGCTTTTTCCAGGAGCGCTTTGCGGCGGGCCTCCTGCGCGGACCGCTCGCTTACGTCGCGGTCCCGGTCGAAGTACACCTCGCCGTCGATCAACACCTTCTGCACCTTGGCGTAATTCGACAGCGGATGCTTGTCGTAGATGACCAGGTCGGCGTCCTTGCCCGGCTCGATCGAGCCGATGCGGTGATCGAGGTCCAGTTGCTTGGCCGCGTTGATGGTAATCATGGCCAGGGCTTCGTCCTCCGTCGCGCCGCCGTACTTGATGGTCTTGGCGGCCTCCTGGTTGAGGTGGCGCATCAGCTCGGCGGAATCGGAGTTGAGCGAAACCAGCACGCCCTTGCGCATCATCAGGGTGGCGTTGTAGGGGATGGCGTCGATGGCCTCCATCTTGTAGGCCCACCAATCGCTGAAGGCGGTGGCGGTGGCCTTGTGAGCGGCGATCTCCTTGGCCACTTTGTAGCCCTCCAGCACGTGGATGAGCGCTTTGACCTGGAAACCGAATTCGTCGGCCAGGCGCAGGATCATGAGGATCTCGTCGGCGCGGTAGCAGTGCACGTGCACCAGGGAGCGGCCCTCCAGGGCGTCCACCAGAGGTTCGAGCTTCAAATCGCGGCGCGGCGGCAGCGGCTTCTCGCCGCGCTTGACCTTGGCCTCATAATCGCGCCAGCTCTGGCGGTAGGCTACGGCCTTCGTGAAGGCTTCCCGGATGACGTCCTCGACGCCCATGCGGGTGGCCGGATAGCGCGGAGGGATCGCGACGCCGATCTGCCGGACGCCGCTGCGCTTGGGATTCTCTCCCAAAGCCATCTTCAGCACCGGCTTGTAACCATCCACCACAATGGCCTGGGCGTCCTTGCCCCAGCGCATCTTGATCGGCAGGCAGACCCCGCCGATGGCGTTGGCGCTGCCGTGGAGGATCAGGGCGGTGGTGACGCCGCCCGCCAGGGCGCGGTAGATGGCGATGTCCTCCGGGTTGAGGACGTCCTTCATGGTGACCATCGAGGAGACCGAGATGCTGCCCTCGTTGGTGCTCTCGGAGGCGATGTGCGAATGAGCGTCGATGATGCCCGGCATGACGTACTGGCCGGAGGCGTCGATGACGCGGGCGCCTTCCGGCACCAGCACCTTCTCACCGGCCTCGACGATCTTGCCGTCCCGCACCAAAATCGAGCCTTGGAACCGGCCCTTGGTCACAGTCAAGACGTTGGCATTGCGAATCACGGTCGGCGGGGCGGCCAGCATCGGCGCCGCCGCCAGCATTAGAATCCAATGCCGTTTCATCGGGTCACCTCCTCGGGTTGCTCGGGGGTAGGCTCGAACTTGATGCCGTCAATGAAGATGTGTTTCACCTGCGTCTTCTCCTGGAACAGCTCCCCGGTGGTCACCACCAGGTTGGCGATCTTGCCCTTGTCGATGCTGCCCAGGCGATCGGCCACGCCGTAGATCTGCGCCGCGCTCAAGGTGAAGGCGCGGACGGCGTCCGCCTGGGACAAACCGGCATCCAGGGCGCGCCGGACCGCCCGGATCAGTTCCCGGGGCGTGGCCAGGCCGTCGGAGTATAAGGCGAAAAGCACACCGGCCTTGGCCAGCGCGGCGGGAGCCGAGGGCGCGCGCTCGCGCATCTCGAGGACGCGAGCGGGTTCCTCTTCCTCCGGGTCCGCATCGCGGCTGCGCTCCGGCCACTTCAGGCTGACCAGCACCGGCGTGCCGGAGGCGCGCAGCACGTCGGAGGCGCGGTAGGCTTCGTGCGCGCCGTAGAGCACCACCTTCCTTTTCAGTTCGGCTCCGAAGCGCACCATGCGGTCCAGCTCGACGGCGCGCGTGGCCGGCAGCAGCACCCGCGGCGACTCCAGCACGCCCTCCAGCGCCCGATCGTAAGCCGGTCGCTTGGCGCCCAGCGGGTGGGCAGCATAGGCGTCCTGAGCGAGCCGGTACTGCTGGGTGTCCAGGAAGATCTGCCGGATGTAGGCCAGCACCCCCATCAAGGAGCCGGGGAAACTGGCGAAACCCGCAGCGGAGACGGTGAGGTAGAGGCCGGCCGGCGAACTGATGACCATCTGTCCCGCCTTCTCTCCGGCCAGACTGATGACCGCCCCCTGGCCGGCAAAGACGCCGCGGGGCGGGAAGGTCACCGCGGTGGTGAAGCCGGCGTTGCGTGCCGTCTCGATGCGGCGGTCAGTGGGGCTGATCAGGTCGGCGGCACGGACCCAGCTTGTGTTGGAGGGACGGTCCTCGGGCCCGCGTGCCGGCGGGGTGGCTACCGATGGGGTCGCGGGGGTCTGCGCCGGCGCCGGAGTGGGCGAGGGGGTCGGCGTCCGGCCCGTCGTGCGGGTGGCCGGCGCGGCGGCGGTAGCGGCTTCGGCAATGCCGAGCGTACTCAGGGCATCGATCAGGCCCGGGTAGACCGTCAGGCCTTTGCCCTCGATCACCCAGGCGTCGGGCGGAACCGCGACGTCCGCCCCGACGGCCTGGATCAGGCCGTCGCGAATCAGTACGGTGCCGCGCTCGAGCACCGGGCCGCTAACCGTGACGATTCGCGCGTCGCGAATCGCGTACACCGCGGGCGCCTCGGCCTGGAGCGCACAGGCCGCGGCGCCGAGCAGCAAGATGGCGATCTTCCTCATAGGCCCTCGATATACTGTAGTGTCAAGCCTACGATGGTAATCCGAAAAGCGATCCGGTACAAGGACGCGGGCGTGGATATCGACGAGGCGGACCGGGCCCTGGCGCACGTCAAGCGTCTGGCCGCCAAGACTGCGACCCCTGGCGTGCTCGCCGGCATTGGGTCTTTCGGAGGCGGGTTTCTGCTCTCCGGCTGGAGGAAGCCGGTCCTGGTCAGCTCGACCGACGGCGTGGGAACCAAGCTCAAAGTGGCTTTCCTGGCGGGACGGCACAACACCGTGGGCGAGGATCTGGTCAATCATTGCGTCAACGACGTCGCGGTGCTGGGCGCCCGGCCGCTGTTCTTCCTGGACTACTTCGCCACGGGGAAGCTGGAGGCGGCCACGCTGCGCGAGGTGGTTTCCGGGCTGGCCCGCGCCTGCCGCGAGAACGGCTGCGCTTTGATCGGCGGCGAGACCGCCGAGCTGCCGGGCCTGTACGCGCCGGGGGAATACGACCTGGCGGGTTTCATCGTGGGGGCGGTGGAACACCGCCGGCTGGTGACCGGCGAGCGGATCCGCGCCGGGGACGTGCTGATCGGACTGGCTTCGACCGGCCTGCACACCAACGGCTACTCGCTGGCGCGCAAGCTGTTGTTCGAGGTGGCCGGATACGGGGTGAACACGTTCCTGCCGGAGCTGAACTCGACGGTGGGTGAGGAGCTGCTCAAGGTTCACCGCAGCTACCTGAAGCCGATTCAGGCGCTGGCTTCCCGGGGCCTCATGAAGGGCGCGGCGCACATCACCGGAGGAGGGATCACCGACAACCTGCCGCGCATCCTGCCCCGCAGCCTGGCGGCCGAGGTCCACACCGGAGCCTGGCGCGTGCCGCCCGTTTTTGAGGTGCTGCGCCGACTCGGGAACATTCCGGAGGACGACTACCGGCGCACGTTCAACTTGGGCATTGGCATGATCCTGGTGGTGTCCCGGCGCCAGGCCGCGCGGGCGGAGGGCGTGCTGGCGAAGCTGGGAGAGACGCCCTGTCTGCTCGGGCGCGTGATCCCGGCGCGGCGGGGCGTCCGTTCGCGCGTGGTCTACCTATGAAACGTCTAGGCATCCTGCTTTCCGGGCGAGGCTCGAATTTCGAGGCCATCGCCGACAGCGTAGCCGCCGGCCGCATCGAGGCCGAGATCGCCGTGGTGATCTCGAACCGCGCCGAGGCACGCGGCCTTCACATTGCGCGGGAGCGTGGCCTGAACGCGGTGTGCATCCCCTCGAAGGGGCTGGACCGTGAGGTCTACGACCGCATGGTGGTGGCCGAGTTGCGCAAGAACCAAGTGGACCTGGTCTGCCTGGCGGGCTTCATGCGCTTGTTGAGCGCCTACTTCGTGCGCGAGTTCCCTTTGGCCATCCTCAACATTCACCCCGGGCTACTGCCAGCCTTCCCCGGCCTGGACGCGCAGCACCAGGCGCTGGAGCACGGCGTGAAGGTCTCCGGCTGCACGGTGCACTTCGTGGACGAGTATCTGGACCACGGGCCGATCATCGTGCAGCGGGTCGTGCCCGTGCTCGACGACGACACGGTGGAGACGCTCTCGGCGCGGATCTTGACAGAGGAGCACCGCATCTACACCGAGGCCATCAACATTGTGCTCTCGGGGAACTGGCGCCTGGAGGGGCGGCGAGTGGTGCGGGAGTGAGGCATCCCGGTCCGCAAGACCGGAGTCTAACGCCACCGGCATGTCGAGCGCGTGCGGCCGCGTGGGATAAGTCTCCTCACTTGTCGAAACGGGTTCTTCACAGCTTCTCAGGAAGCGGCCTCGTCGAGGAGCAGCCTCATTCGACCAGGATCTCCAGGTTCTTTTCCCGGTCGGCGGCGAAGGCCAGGCAGGCGAGGATGTCCTGCTCGGTCAGATACGGGAAGTCAGCGAGGATTTCCTGGTGGGTCATGCTCGCGGCCAGGTACCCGAGAACGTCGTACACAGTGATCCGCATTCCGCGGATACAGGGCTTTCCGCCTCGCTTCCCCGGCTCGATGGTGATGATTCCCTGGTAATCCATTGCCCGGTGCTCGGTTTCCTCCCCTCACGATAGAATAGCGCGCGTCGGGTGCGCAACCGGCGGCCGGCCATGGCTCCGTGCTGTCCCCGGAATTGGAATCTGCTATCATGACGACCTCATGACGGGATACGCAATCGGAGTGGATTTGGGCGGCACCAACCTGCGCGCCGCGGCCATCGACGCCTCGGGCCACATCCTGGCGAAAACCTCCGGCGCCACCAAGCTCTCGGCGGGGCGCGACGCCGTGGCGGCCGACATCGCCGGCTCGATCATGAAGCTTCGGGAGCAGTGCGGGACCGAGCGTCTGGTGGGCGTCGGCATCGGCACGCCGGGGATTATCATCATGGAGAAGGGGATCATCGTCCAGTCCCCGAACCTGCCGGGCTTCGAGAACTTTCCCATGCGCGACGCCATCGCGCGCCAGCTCGGGGCGCCGGTGCTGCTGGAGAACGACGCCAACGCCGCGGCGCTCGGCGAGAAATGGCAGGGAGCGGGCCGGGACGTCGAAGACTTGATCCTGCTGACGCTGGGCACGGGAATCGGCGGCGGCATCATTTCGGGCGGTAAGGTGCTGCACGGGTTCGTCGGCATGGCCGGAGAGGTCGGCCATATGACGGTGCTGCCGGGCGGCAACCCCTGCGGCTGCGGCAACAACGGCTGCCTGGAGAAGCATGCCTCGGCCACCGCGGTTACGGCCATGGCCCGGATGATGGGCCTGGGCGAAAACCTCACCTCGGAGGACGTCTACAAGCTCGCCATCCAGGGCAACCCCAGAGCCCCCATCATCTTCACCACGATGGGCACGGCGCTGGGGCTGGCCCTGGCCAGCCTCATCAACATCTTCAACTTTCCGCTTTACCTGCTGAGCGGGGGCATGCTGCCGGCCTGGGACCTGTTCGCCCCCGCCATGTTCGAGGAGGTCAGGCGCCGCTCTTACATCTACCGCGACGTGCCCACCCGAATCGAGAAAGCCGCGCTGGGCAACGAGGCGGGCCTGTACGGCGCCGCCTACCTGCCGTTTCAGGCGCGTTGAGGAGGAGAGCGCACATGTACTGGATGGGGATCGACGTCGGGACCGGGGGAACGCGCGCGCTGCTCGTGGACGAGCGCGGCCGCGTCGTGGCCGGCTACACCGCGCCTCACGAGGAGATGCGAATGGAGCGCCCGCGGTGGGCCGAGCAGCGCCCCGAGAACTGGTGGGAGGCGACGCAGCAAGCGATCCCCGGAGTGCTCGCCCAGGCCGGCGCCTCGGGCAAAGACGTCTGCGGAGTAGGCTTGTCGGGTCAGATGCATGGCCTGGTGCTGCTGGACGAAGCCGACCGGGTGATCCGTCCCGCGCTGATCTGGTGCGACCAGCGCAGCCAGGCCCAGGTGGATTTCGTCAATCAAACCGTCGGCCGGGAAAACGTTCTGGCCTGGACCGCCAACCCGGTGCTTACCGGCTTCACCCTGCCCAAGCTGCTCTGGGTCCGCGACCACGAGCCCGAGCGGTTCGCCCGCGCGCGCAAGGTGCTGCTGCCCAAGGACTACGTTCGCTTCTGCCTGACGGGCGAGTACGCCAGCGAGGTTTCCGACGCTTCGGGCACTTCACTGTTCGATGTGGTCCAGCGGCGCTGGTCCTTCCAGATGATGGACCGCCTCGGGCTGGACCGCGCCCTGCTGCCGGCGGTCTATGAATCGACCGAGGTGAGCGGGCAGGTGACGGAGCACGCGACTGAGCTGACGGGCCTTGTGGCAGGCACGCCGGTGGTCGGCGGCGGCGGCGACCAGGCTTCCAGCGCCGTAGGCAACGGCGTTGTCGAACCGGGAGTGGTTTCCTGCACGCTGGGGACTTCCGGCGTCGTATTCGCACACATGGAGAAGGTGGCCTACGACCCGCCGGGGCGCGTACACACCTTCTGCCACGCGGTCCGCGGCAAGTGGCACGTCATGGGAGTAACCCAGGGGGCGGGGCTGAGCTTGCAGTGGTTCCGCAACCAGCTTGCTCCGGGCACGGAATACGATGTGCTGACGGCAGAGGCCGCCGCGGCGCCCGCCGGCGCGCAGGGCCTTTACTGGCTGCCGTACCTGATGGGCGAGCGCACGCCGCATCTGGACGCCTCGTGCCGTGGCGGCTGGATCGGGCTGACCGCCAGGCACACCCGCGCCGACCTGATCCGATCGCTGATCGAGGGCGTCTGCTACAGCCAGAAGGACTGCCTGGACATCATCGCGGAGCTGGGCGCGGTGGTGGACTCGGTGCGGGTCTCCGGCGGCGGCGCGCGCAGTGCCTTCTGGCGGCAGCTTCTGGCCGACGTGATGGGCAAGCGCGTCGTGGTGCTGGAGACGCAGGAAGGCTCCGCTTACGGCGCCGCGCTGATGGCGCTGGTCGGGACTGGAGTGTACGGCTCGGTGCCGGAAGTTTGCCGCGCGGCCATCCGCGAGGTCGATTCGGTGGCCCCGCGCCCGGCCGAGCGCGAGCTGTACGCCAGCGGCCACGAAGTCTACAAGGCCCTCTACCCGGCCCTCAAGCCGCTGTACGGCAAGATGTAGGCCCGGGGCGCCCATCCAATGCTATAATCGTTCTGGTCAGACTGGTCAGAAGGGAGTGTAGCCGGCCATGCCGAAGCAGCAGACAGCGGCTCGAAGAAACCGGACGGCGAAGCCGGGCGTGGTGGGGAATGAATGGCAACTGCAACACGCCAAAGCCCGGTTCAGCGAGGTTTTCCGCCTGGCGCGATCGCGCGGGCCCCAGCGCATCACCAAGCACGCCAGAGAGGCCGTGGTGGTGATACCCGCGGAGCAGTTTGAGCGCCTGACCGGCCGGGCGCGCCAGCCGCGCAGCCTGGCCGAGTTCTTCGCCAAATCGCCGCTGGCGGGTTCGGGCATCCGGCTTGACCGTGCAGCCGACTACGGGCGGCCCGTGGAGCTATGACCGGGTTCCTGCTTGACACTAACGTCATCTCCGAGCTCATCAAGCCGAAGCCGGAAGCGAAAGTGGTCAGGTGGATCGGGTCCACCGACGAAAACCTGCTGTTCCTGAGCGTCCTCACGCTGGGCGAGATCCGGCGAGGCATCGCGGCCTTGGCCAGAGGCGCCCGCCGAACGGTGCTGGAGACCTGGCTGGAAACGCGTCTACGTCCGCGCTTCGCAGGGCGCATTCTGCCGATTGACGAGGCTGTGGCAGACCGCTGGGGTACTGTTGCCGCTACCGCGACCGCGGCCGGCGCCCCTATCCCCGTCATCGACGGCCTCCTCGCTGCCACCGCCCTTCACTACGGTCTCACCTTGGTCACCCGAAATGTTTCCAACGTAGCGGGCACAGGCGTTTCCGTGTTCGACCCGTGGTCCTAGAACCCGGTGTGCGAGCGCGTAGCTGAGCGGGATGCCGTGGGGATGTATACTTGGCTGCCGGAGCAACTTGTCATGCAGAGACGATTCTTCCTCCGCCTCGCCGGCGGCGCTTGCGCGTCCGCGGTTCCTTCGCGGCCGCTGTTTTCGGGGCGCACTGCGCGCCCCAACATCCTCCTCATCCTCACCGACGACGTCGGCTGGGGCGATCTCAGTTGCTACGGCGCGACGCGGGTCAGGACGCCGAACCTCGACCGGCTCGCGGCGCAGGGAGTCCGCTTCACCGACGCCCACTCCCCGTCAGCGACCTGCACGCCCACGCGATACGCTCTGCTCACCGGCGAATACGCCTGGCGCAGAGAGGGGACCGGCATCCTCCCAGGCGACGCCAGGCTGATCATCGAACCGGGCCGGATGACCGTGCCCGCCCTGCTCAAGCAGGCCGGCTACACCACGGGTTGCGTCGGCAAATGGCATCTCGGGCTGGGCCGCGGCGACCTGGACTGGAACAAGGAGATCAAGCCCGGACCGCTGGAGGTCGGTTTCGACTACTCTTTCATCATTCCCGCCACGGGCGACCGGGTCCCCTGCGTCTACGTCGAGAACCGCTTCGTTGTCGGGCTCGACCCGAAAGACCCCATCCGCGTCAGTTACGGCAAGCCCATCGGCGACGAGCCGACTGGACGAGACCGTCCGGACCTCCTCAAGGTCCGCCCCAGCCACGGCCATGACCAGACCATCGTCAACGGCATCAGCCGCATCGGATACATGAGCGGCGGCCAGGCGGCGCGCTGGGTGGACGAGGACTTGGCCGACGTGATCACCCGCAAGGCGTTGTCGTTCCTCGAGGCGAACAAGGCTAAGCCGTTCTTCCTTTACTTTGCCTCGCACGACATCCATGTGCCGCGCGTGCCCCACCCGCGCTTCCGCGGCGCCAGCCGATGCGGCGTGCGCTGCGACGCGATGGAGCAGCTTGATTGGTGCGCTGGCGAGCTGCTGAAGGCCCTGGACCGGCTCCGGCTGGCCGACAACACGCTGGTCATTTTCTCCAGCGACAACGGGCCCGTGGTGGACGACGGCTATGCCGATGGCGCGGTGGAGACCCTGGGCGATCACCGGCCGGCCGACGGGTTCCGCGGCGGCAAGTACAGCAACTTTGAAGGCGGAACCCGCGTGCCGCTGATCGCCCGCTGGCCGGGCCACGTCAAACCCGGCGTGTCGGACGCGCTAGTCAGCCAGGTGGACGTGCTGGCGACGTTCGCCGCCCTCACCGGCCAGAAACTGGACCACGCCGCCGGACCGGACAGCTTCGACGTTCTGCCCGCCTTGCTCGGCCAGTCCAAGACTGGTCGCGATCACCTCGTTGAACACGCCCGCGCGCTTTCGCTCCGCCAGGGCCCCTGGAAGCTCATCTCGCCCACAGACGGGCCGAAGGTGAACAAGAACACCAACACCGAGCTGGGGAACGATCCCCAGCCACAGCTCTATGACGTCGCCAGCGACCGCGGCGAGACGACCAATCTCGCCCCGCAAAATTCGGACAAGGTCAGGGAGCTGACGGCGCTGCTCAACCAGATCCGCGCCGCGGGCCGCAGTCGGCCATGAAGCGTCGGGACGCCTTGCTATTCCCCGACCGCAGTGGTAGCCTCTCAGCGTGAAACCTCGTCTGCGCATCATTCTTCTTGCCGCAGTCGCACTGGCGGCACGCGCTCAAGATGCCGCTGGCCGTGAGATCGCACCCTGGCAGCCGGGGATGCTCGATATCCACCAGATCAGCTCCGGCCGCGGCAACGCCGGGCTGTACATCTTCCCAGACGGCACCACCATGCTCGTTGACGCCGGCGAACTCGCGCGTAAGACTCCCCGGCATACGCCGGACCGCCCGGACGGCACACGTCCGGCCGGCGAGTGGATCACTCGCTACATCCGCCACGCGTTGCGCCACGACCCGCAACCGTCGCTCGACTACGCGCTGCTAACGCACTTTCATGGCGACCACATGGGCGACGTATCGGACAACGCCCCGACGTCCCGGTCCGGCGCCTACAAGCTCACGGGTTTGACCTCGGTCGGCGAAAGTCTGCGAATCGGCAAGCTGTTGGACCGCGGCTGGCCCGACTACAGCTTCCCGGCCCCGCTCGAGGATCCCGCCAACAAGAACTACCGCGCCTTCGCGAAATGGCAAGCCGAGAACAATGGCGTGAAGGTCGAGCGCTTCACGCCCGGGCGCAACGACCAGGTCGTGCTGTGCCGTGACCCGAAGAAGTATCCGGCTTTCGAGCTCCGCAACGTGGGCGCGAACGGAGAAATCTGGACGGGAGTGGGCGCGACCACGCGCCGCCATTTCCCGGCGCTGGATGCCGTCCCACGTGCTGACTGGCCCAGTGAGAACATGTGCAGCGTTTCGTTCCGCCTAAGCTACGGCCAGTTCGACTACTTCAACGGCGGCGATATTCCGGGCATTCCCGCCGACGGTTTTCCACCGTGGCACGACCTCGAGACCCCTGTGGCCAAGGCCGTGGGACCGGTGGAAGCAGCCATCCTGGATCACCACGGCTACCTCGACACACAGAATGCATTCTTCATTGCCAGGTTGCGCCCGCGCGTGTGGGTGCTCTCGGTGTGGGACACCGGCCACCCCACGGCGAGGGTGTGGGGAAGGCTCCAGTCAACGCGAGTCTATTCGGGTCCCCGCGAGGTCTTCGCCACCGACTTGCACCCGGCCACCCGGCTTGTCATCAACGGGATCGACAAACTGGCGAGCGACCGCGGCCACGTTGTTTTGCGGGTCTCGCCGGGCGGCCACGAATACTACGTGGTGATCGTAGACGACTCATCAGAAAGCCACCGGGTTACGAAAGTCTTCGGACCGTACCGGTCGCAATAGGGGCACAAACTTCGATGCAAACCACCGTTCGCATACGCGCCGGCAGCCTGCGGCGCCCAATTGCCCGCCTGGCGGTCCTGGCCTCGCTGGCCGGCCTCGTGTGTTCAACCGCGCACGCCGCAGCCAGGGTGACCGGCGAGCGCGAGGTCTGGCACAGGATCACGGTCACCTTCGACGGACCCTCCACCAGTGAAGACGCCACCCCGAATCCGTTCCGCGACTACCGGCTCAACGTGGCCTTCACCCACGTGCCAAGCGGCAAGCGCTACCTGGTCCCCGGCTTCTTCGCCGCCGACGGCAATGCCGCCGAGACCTCCGCAAAGGCCGGCAAAAAGTGGCGCTGCCACTTCACCCCCGACCAGCCGGGAGAGTGGAGGTTCGTGGCCAGCTTTCGCACCGGTCCCGACGTGGCCATGAGCCTGGATCCCGAGGCCGGCGCCCGCGCTGCTCCGGACGGGACCTCGGGGAGCTTTCGCGTCAGCCCGTCGGACAAAACGGGCCGGGACTTCCGCGCCAAAGGCCTGCTGCGCTACGTGGGCGAGCACTACCTGCGCCACGCCGCGAGCGGCGAGTACTTCCTCAAGGGAGGCGCCGACAGCCCGGAGAACTTTCTGGCCTACTTCGAGTTCGACGACACCTTCGACACCGACGCCCGCTTCAACGAGGGCCAGTCGCCCACCGGCAAACCCTTCATCCACCACTATGAGCCGCACGCGCGGGACTGGCGGCCCGGAGACCCCACTTGGAAAGGCGGGCGGGGCAAGAACATCATCGGGGCGCTGAACTACCTGGCCGGCAAGGGCATGAACAGCGTCTACTTCCTCACCTACAACCTGGACGGCGGGGACGGCAAGGACGTCTGGATGTGGACTTCCCCCGAGGTCCGCGACCGCTACGACTCCAGCAAGCTCGACCAGTGGGAAATCGTCTTCTCGCACATGGACCGGCTGGGCATCCAGCTTCACGTGATCACCCAGGAGACCGAGAACGACCGCAAGCTGGGCGGCGGCCCCGAGCTGAACCCCATTCGGAAGCTCTACTACCGGGAACTCGTGGCGCGCTTCGGCCATCATCTGGCCGTGGTCTGGAACCTGGGCGAGGAGAACAACTTGAGTGACGCGGACCGCAAGGACGCTGCCCGCTACATCCGCGCGCTGGACGCCTTCGAGCACCCCATCACGGTGCACACGCACAACAACCAGGCCCCCGACTTCTACAATGGCCTGCTGGGCGACCCCTCCTTCGAGGCCACCTCCATCCAGGGACGGATGGAGAACTACTACCGCGACGCCGTGGTCTTGCGGGAGCGCTCTGCCAAGGCGGGCCGCAAGTGGGTGATCTTCGGCGACGAGCAGCCCAACGCCAACACGGGCGTCATGCCCGATGAGTTCGACGCCAGCCACGACATCCCGCGCATCCAGGCCCTGTGGGGGAACCTGATGGGCGGCGGCGCCGGGGTGGAGTGGTATTTCGGCTACCAGTATCCGAATATGGATCTCAACTGCGAGGACTGGCGCTCGCGGGACCGCATGTGGGATCAGACCCGTTACGCCCTGGCGTTTTTCCACGCGCATCTCCCCTTCTGGGAGATGGAGCCCGCCAGCA
>CAYGVJ010000120.1:0-4745 GCA_964353255.1 uncultured Solibacteraceae bacterium
GCCGGGCAGGAGACTCTGGAGGCGGAGCTGGTCCGCTCGGAAGTGGCTGGCGGCCGGATGGTCATCCCGGCCAACGTCCACCACCTCAACCTGGCCCCCATCGGCATCGGCATTGCCGCCCGCTGCAAGATCAACGCCAACATCGGCAACTCCGCGCTGGCCTCCAACGTCGATCAGGAGCTGGAGAAGCTGCGCTACGCCGTGCGCTACGGCGCCGACACGGTTATGGACCTGTCCACCGGCGGCGATATTCCCGGCATCCGCCAGGCCATCCTGCGCGGCTCCGCCGTCCCGGTGGGCACGGTGCCCATCTACGAGGCCCTGGCCCGCGCCGGGCGCGTCGAGGACCTCACGCCGGAGCTCATGCTCGAAGTGATCGAAGAGCAGGCCGAGCAGGGCGTTGATTACATGACCATCCACGCCGGGGTGCTCGTCGAGCACGTCCCGCTGACCACCCGCCGGCTCACCGGCATCGTCAGCCGCGGCGGCGCCATCCTGGCCGAATGGATGGTCCGCAACCACCGCCAGAATTTCCTCTACGAGCGCTTCGAGGACATCTGCCGCATCTTCCAGAAGCACGACGTCACCTTCTCGCTCGGGGATGGCTTGCGGCCAGGCTCGCTCGCGGATTCCAGCGACGAGGCGCAGTTCGCCGAGCTGAAGACCCTGGGAGAACTGGCGCGCAAGGCCTGGGAGTACGACGTCCAGGTCATGATCGAGGGCCCGGGCCACATCCCCATGGACCAGATCCGGCTGCAAGTGGAGAAAGAGATCGAGTTGTGCAACGGGGCGCCTTTCTACACCCTGGGGCCGGTAGTCACCGACATCGCCCCGGGGTACGATCACATCACCTCGGCCATCGGGGCAGCCATGATCGGCTGGTACGGAGCCTCGATGCTGTGCTACGTCACCCCGCGCGAGCATCTGGGTCTGCCTACCGCGGAGGACGTAAAACAAGGTATCATTGCATACAAGATAGCCGCGCACGCCGCGGACGTGGCGCGCCGCCGACCGGGGGCGCGCGACCGCGACGACGCGATATCCCGCGCGCGCTACGCTTTTGACTGGCGTCGCCAGTTCGAACTGGCGCTGGATCCCGAGACGGCGCGCGCCATGCACGACGAAACCCTCCCCGAGGAGGGCTTTCGGGACGCGCACTTCTGCTCGATGTGCGGTCCCAAGTTTTGTTCGATGAGCATTTCCGCGCAGGTGGAGGCCCGCGGGACGGCCGGCGCCGACGACCCAGCTCCGGCCAGTACCCAGAACCCGCCCCGCACCCGGTGAACCCGCCGGAAGGCCTGGGACAACGGCGCAACCTGGCTTTCCCAACGAGCCACGCTCGTTTAGTTTCGCAACCGGAGACAAACTACATGTCCAAGCCTAATCCTTTTGAGGTAGCACTCAGACAGCTCGACGAATGCGCCGCCATTCTCAAGCTCGACCCCAGCGTTCATGCCATGCTGCGTATGCCCATGCGCGAGTTTCACGTCTCGCTGCCCGTCCGCATGGACAACGGCACGATCCGCGTTTTCCAAGGCTTCCGGGTACAGTACAACGACGCGCGGGGCCCCACCAAGGGTGGCATCCGCTTCCATCCGGACGAAACCATCGACACCGTGCGCGCCCTGGCCGCCTGGATGACCTGGAAATGTTCGCTGCTGGACCTGCCCCTGGGCGGGGCCAAGGGCGGCGTGATCTGCAATCCCAAGGAACTTAGCGCCGGAGAACTGGAGCGGCTCAGCCGCATTTACATCGACCGCATCTGGCAGTACATCGGGCCGGAAGACGATGTGCCCGCCCCCGACGTCTACACCACGCCCCAGATCATGGCCTGGATGATGGACGAGTACTCGAAGCGCGGCGGCCGCAACCAGTTCGGCGTGATCACCGGCAAACCGCTGGTGGTGGGCGGCTCGGCCGGGCGGGACGAGGCCACCGGCCGGGGCGGCATGTACATCATCCGGCGCGCCGCCAACGACTATCGCATCAACCTGCGCAAAGCCACCGTGGCGGTGCAGGGTTTCGGCAACGCCGGTTTTGCCCTGGCCAACTTGCTGCGTGCTTCCCATGGCTCGCGGATTATGGCGGTCAGCGACTCGAGAGGCGGCATCACCAGCGAGTACGGCGTCGAGCCCATGGCGGTCTTCGAGCACAAGGCGTCCACCGGTTCGGTAGTGGATTTCCCCAACAGCCGGCCCATCTCCAGCGAAGAACTGCTGGAGCTGGACGTGGACATCCTGGTGCCGGCGGCCCTGGAGAACGTCATCACCGAGGAGAACGCCCCCCGCATCCGCGCCAAGATCGTGGCCGAGCTGGCCAACGGCCCCTCCACGCCCGAGGCCGACGCGATCCTGCACCGCAACGGCGTGGTGGTGATTCCCGACATTCTGTGCAACGCCGGCGGCGTCACGGTCTCCTATTTCGAGATGGTGCAGAACGCCTACATGTTCTACTGGGACGAGAGCCAGATCCAGCAGCACTTGGACAAGAAGATGACCGATGCCTACCTGGCGGTGCTGGATGCCTCGCGCAAGTACAACGTCACCATGCGCCAGGCGGCCTACGTGGTGGCCGTCGAGCGCGTGGTGGAAACCATGAAGACCCGCGGCTGGGTGTAAGCTGGCGCCGCCCCCCTACTTCCTCACCATAAACACCGCCACCTCGGCCAGCAGGTTGGCCAGCAAGGTCGCGGTGCGGTGCCCGGCCAGGAAGATCTTGCGCTCGACCGTCCAGCCCTGCTCGCCGAGCAGGCCCCCGAAGTCCCGGATGGTGAGGAAGTGAATGTTGGGCGAGTCGTACCACTGGTAAGGAAAACACTTGGTGCGCGGGGCCCGGCCGGTGGCCAGTAGCGACAGCCGCACCGACCAGTGGCCGTAGTTGGGGAAAGTCACGATGGCGTGCCGGCCCACCCGCAGCATCTCGCGCAGCACGCCCAGCGGCCGGCGGGTCTCCTGCAAGGTCTGGCCCAGGATCACGTAGTCGAAAGAGTGGTCCGGGTAATCCGCCAGGCCCGCGTCGATGTCGCCCTGATACGCCGAGACCCCGCGCGCAATAGCCCGCTGCACGCGCGGGCCGTCTATCTCGATCCCGCGCCCTTCGACCCCTTTGTTCTGCGCCAGCCACTCCAGCAGCTCGCCCTCGCCGCAGCCCAGGTCCAGCACCGTCGCCCCAGGCTCGATCAGCTCGCTGATGATGGCGTAGTCGCTCCGGCCCAGGATTTCCCGGACAAAGCCGCGCCAGCGCCCCTCACTCGTCGTGCTCATTTACGCGATCGCCCTGTAGGTGTTTTCCAGAAAGCCCCGCACCACCTCGGTCTGCTCGCCCACGTCCACCAGGAAGGCGTCGTGGCCGTAGTTGGAGGCCAGCTCGCAGTAAGCCACATCGCGGTTCAGACCCCGCAGGGCCTTGACTGTCTCCAGCGACTGGTAGCTCGGGTACAGCCAGTCCGAGGTGAAGCTGATCGCCAGAAACCGCGCCTGGGTGTCGCGAAACGCCTCGGCCAGCGAACCGTACCCCTCGGCCAGGTCGAAGTAGTCCAGCGCCTTGGTGATGTAAAGGTACGAGTTGGCGTCGAAGCGCAGCACGAACTGCGAACCACGGTAACGCAGGTAGCTCTCCACCTCGAAGTCCACCGAAAAGTCGAAGCCGAACTTGTCCTTGTCCCGCAGGCGCCGGCCGAACTTCTCGCGCATGGACTCGTCGCTCATGTAGGTGATGTGGCCCACCATGCGCGCCACCGCCAGCCCCCGCGCCGGCGGGTTCCGGTCGTAGTAGTTGCCCTGGTTCCAGTCCGGGTCGGCCATGATGGCCTGGCGGCCCACTTCGTCGAAAGCGATCTGCTGGGCGCTGTGCCGCGCGGTCGTGGCGATGGGGATGGCCGAGACCACGGCCTCCGGATAGGCCACCGCCCACTGGAGCGCCTGCATGCCGCCCATCGAGCCGCCGGTTACGGTCAGCAGCCGCCGGATGCCCAGGTGGTCAATCAGCATCTTTTGGAGACGCACCATGTCGGCGATGGTGATCCCCGGGAAGCGCATGGCGTAAGGCGCGCCGGTGGCCGGGTCGATTGACGACGGCCCGGTGGTGCCCCGGCAGCCGCCCAACACGTTCGAACAGATGACGAGATACTTGTCCGTGTCGAAGGCCTTGCCCGGCCCGATCATGTTGTCCCACCAGCCTGGCTTGCCGCTTTCGTGCGAGATCCCCGCGGCGTGCGCGTCGCCGGAGAGCGCATGCAGGGTCAGGATGGCGTTCGTGCGCGCGGGATTCAGCTTGCCGTACGTCTCGTAGGCCACCTCCACCGGAGCCAGGGTGGCGCCGCAATCCAGAGACAGCGACTCGAACCTCACCGAGCGGGTTTCAACGATCATGTGCGGTCAGGATTCTTCATGATAGCAGAGGGCGGCTCACGCTGACTTCGGAATTCGTATACTATGGAATCAGGAGAAGACCCATGCCGCAACCTGACGTGAGCGTATTGAGCGTCGGCCAGAACGGCCAGATCACCATCCCCGTCGAGTTCCGTCGCCAGCACGCCCTCGGCCGGGGCGGCAAAGTGGTGGCGGTCCGTATGGGCGATGCCTTGGTCGTCGCGCCGCACGACGCGGTTCTGGAATCCATTGCCATGCGCCTGGAAGAGGCCATGAAGAGCGCCGGGCAGGACCTGGCCGCCGTGCAGGCGCAGGCGCTGGCCGAACGCGCGGCCATCGTGCGGAAGCGGTACGGCAAGTGACGCGGCCGCGCGT
>CAYGVJ010000120.1:4845-16175 GCA_964353255.1 uncultured Solibacteraceae bacterium
GTTTGCGGATCCTCACCCCCAGTGAATTCCTCGAACACTCCGGCCGCGTTCTGGTCCGTTGAGCCACCCGCCGACCCGCCGATGGCATAGACTGAAAGTGTGATCCGCATTGCCGCACTCATAGGCGTGGCGCTCCTGCCCTGCGCGCTTCAGGCGCAACCGGGCGCCACGGCTGAGCTGGCGCGCCGCATCACCCAGGCGGGCCTGGACCCGGAGGAGTGCTACCAGGTCCGGGAACTCAGCTTCTCCAAGGAAGACCTGCGGTTCTATCTCACCGATGGCCACCTGATCTTCAGCCACGCCGTGGACGGCACGCGAAGCGCCGCGGTCTTCGCCGCCGCCGAGGAGGGCGGCGACGCCGAGCTGCTGCTCCTGCCGCCGTCCCGCTCCGAACGGCTGTCCCTGGCCAAGTACACTGGTTCGCCCAACCTGAACGAGCATTTCAAAACCGCAGTCTTCATCTTCACGGACGACACTTACGCCCAGCTCTCGCGGCAGTTGCGCGCCCAGCCGGCCGCGCGCAAGAACCCCGAGGCCGGCGCCCTGCTGGCGCAGGTCTGGAATCCCGTGGTCCGGAATTTCGCCGGCAGCTTTCAGATCCGCTTGGTGGCTGACCTGCTCGCGGGCAGCCGTGCCGCCTTCGGTTTCTTCTATGCCGGCTTGTCGGGCTTAAGGCTGGGCAACTTCGACGTCCTCTACGACCCCCGCGCCGACGAGCAGATCTTCCTGGGCCAGGTGGCGGCCAAGGACGACCGCCGCTACTTCAACGTCTGGACGAAGTTTCAGGCCCGCTCGTTTCGCGCCCGGGCGCGCGAGGCCCCGGGGCTCGAGTTGGCCCTCAGTAACATCCGCAGCGACGCCATCGTCGAACCGGGGCTGGCGCTGCGCGCGAAGACCACCGCCCGCCTGATTCCCGGGCCTGAGGGCAAGCGGGCCCTGGGCTTCTACATCTCGCCGCGGATGAAAGTGACCGCAGCGCTCATCGACGGCGAGCCAGCCGACGTCTTCCAGCCCGAGTCCCTGCGCGCCAACCTCATCCGGGGAGGCGCCAACGACGCGTTTCTGGTGGCGCCGGCCAAAGAACTCATTCCCGGGCGGGCTTACGAGATCGAGTTCCGGCACGAAGGCACGGTGATCTCGGAAGCCGGCAACGGAGTCTATTACGTCGGCGCGCGCGGCGCCTGGTACCCCAGCCGGGGCCTGGAGTTCTCGCGCTACGACCTCACCTTCCGGTACCCCAAGCAGCTCAGCCTGGTGGCTACCGGGCAGGTGGTCGAGGATTTCACCGAAGGCGACTGGCGTGTGACCCGCCGCCGCGCCGAGCCGCGCGTGCGGCTGGTCGGTTTCAACCTGGGGGACTACGAGGAACGGTCAATCACGCGTGGCGGCTACACAGTGGAGGTCTACGCCAACCGGCGCGTGGAAACGGCGCTCCAGCCCAAGCTGCAGCGCTTTCTCGCATTCCCGGCTTCCAAGCTGCCTTCGCTCCCGCCCCAGCGCCGCCCTCTGGACATCGTCACGATCATCATCGACCCCCCCGTGCTCATTCCCCAGTTGAACCCGGTGTCCCGGCTGGAACGGCTGGCCAACGAGATTGCCGCCGGCCTGGAGTTCATGGCTGGGCACTTCGGGCCTCCGCCGCTGAAGACCCTGACGGTCTCTCCCATTCCGGGCACCTTTGGCCAGGGTTTCCCCGGCCTGCTGTACCTGTCCACGCTGTCCTACCTGGACCCGCTCGAACGGCCTGCCAGCGTGCGCACCGAGTACCAACAGACTTTCTTCTCGGAAATCTTGAGCGCGCACGAGACCGCTCATCAGTGGTGGGGCAACGTGGTGACGGCGGTTGGCGACCAGGACGAGTGGCTGATGGAGGCGCTGGCCAACTACTCGGCCTTGCTATGGCTGGAGAAGCGCAAGGGTCCGCGCGCGTTGGGGGACGTCCTCGACGACTACAAGAACCGCCTGCTCGCCAAAGCGGACGATGGTCGCACCACCGAATCGGCGGGCCCCATCGTCTGGGGGGGACGCCTGGATAGTTCGCTGGCCCCGGGCGCCTGGAAGACGATCATCTACGAGAAAGGCTCGTGGATTCTGCACATGCTGCGCCGCTGGATGGGTGATGAGAAGTTCCTGGCCATGCTGGGCGAGTTGCGGCGCCGCTACCAGTTTCGCGCCGTAACCACCGACCAGTTCCGCCAGCTCGCCGCGCAGTTCCTCCCCGCCCGCTCCCCCGACCCGCAGCTCCAGGCCTTCTTCGAGCAGTGGGTCTACAACACGGGCATCCCTTCGTTGCGGCTCAACTACTCGGTGCGCGGCAAGCCTCCCGCCGTGCGCCTCACCGGAACCCTCACCCAGCGGGATGCCGACGAGGACTTCAGCGTCTATGTCCCCATCGAGGTCCAGTTCGCCAAGGCCAGGCCTCTGGTCCACTGGGTGCAAAGCTCGACGGGCTCGGTGCCCTTCGAGGTGGCCTTGCGCCAGCTCCCCAGCAAGGTGGTGCTGGATCCGGGCAACAGCGTGCTCCGAAAATGACTGAGGTCGCTCCCCCGCAAGTCTCTGTCATTGTCGCCTCTTACAACAGCGCCGGGCCGCTGCGGCGCTGCCTGGAGGCGCTGGAGCGCTCCCAGCCTCGCGAGAAGTTCGAGGTCCTGGTGGTGGACTGCGGCTCGCAGGACGAAAGCCCCACCCTGGATGCCGACTTCCCCAATGCCACCTTCCTCCGCCTGCCGCGCCATTTCGGCCTCACCAAGGCGCTGAACATCGGCATGCGCACCTCCAAGGGCGAGTTCGTTCTCTTCCTGGACCCCAACACCGAGGCCCTTCCGGACACCGTCGCCGCTCTGGCGACGCGACTGGAGGCGGAACAGGAGGCCGTGGCGGTTTGCCCCCTGCTGGTGACGCCGGAGGGGCGGCCTGTTCCGGAGATCTACCGGCTACCCGACAAGCGGGGTGTCGCCACGGCCTGCCGCGCCGGGCACTGGGGAGAACCACTGGCCGTCGATACCGAGGCCGAGACGGTCTCCATCCAGATGGCTACTCTGGCCGCCCTGATGGCCCGCAGCTACTTCTTGCGCGGCTTGCGCTACATAGACGAGCGCTACGGCAATTCCTGGATCGAAGCCGAGATCTGCTTCCAGATCGTGCGGGCCTCGCGCAAGATCCTGCTGCTTCCCGCCATCAGTGCGGTGCGCCACCCGGGCGAGGGCCGCTCGTTCCCCCCGGGCGCCCGCCTCGAGGCCCTGCTGGCCGCCGACTGGGTGCTCTGCGCGGCCGCCTACGCCGCCAAGCGCTTCGGGTTCGCCGCCGGCCTCCGCGTTCGTCTGGGGGCGATCGCGGGCGCTCTCGGGCAGTTTCTCTGGGCCCTGCTGCGGTTTGGCCGCGTGGGCTACCATTTCCACCGGCTGGTCGATCTGGTACAGGGCCAGAAGCTCGACGGCACGCAGCGGCTGCTGTGAGGGGGAAAAACCTCAGCCGAACCCCTTATCCGCGCCGGCTTTTCGCCTTAGCCCTGCGCCACGGTTCTGCCCCCGCCGATCAGATAGGTTGCAGTGGATGGCGCACTAGCCTCGTATCTGTGGATCTTCCTGCCCTTTGTAGTAGCCGCCGGCTCGGGGCTGCTGGCCGCTATCATCATGCAAGCGCGCATGGAAGTCGCCTTGGCCCAGCAACGCGACGGGCTGACGGAGGCCCGCACCCTGCTGGCAACCCAGCACCGCACCATGGAGGAGCGGGTGAAAGCCGCCGAGGAGGCGGCCAGGCGCAAGGCGCTCGATGAGTTCATGTCCGATATCCACATCGAGGAGCGGCACTACATCCGGGAGAGCAAGTCCCTGTTCCTGAACCAGCGGTCGCTGGTGCTGCAAGAGCGCGTCTACTTCCGCAACATCCCACTCACCGATTGGGTGGAGCGCGAATTCCCCATGGGCCAGGGCGGTTCCCCGCGGGCACTGCCGGGAAACGAGGGCGGCGAAGCGCGCAAGCTGCTGCGGCAGGGTAAGTCTCCTGACTTGCCTGGGCCGGCGCGGCGGTAGACAAGACCGGAGTCTTGTCCTACTTGCCCATCACCAACATCCTGGTGGCCACGACAAACAGGAAACCAGCGTAGATGCGGCGAACCACGGTGGGCGGCAGGGCGATCATGATCCGCGCCCCGAAATAGGCGCCGGCAAACAATCCGACCGCGATCAGCGCCGCGTAGCGCAGGTTCATGTGGCCGGTCCGGTAGTACTCGGCGGCCCCCAGCAGGCCCACCGGCGGGATCAGCGCCGCCAGGCTGGTGCCGATCGCTTCCAGCTCCGGCACCTTCAGGATCAGCAGCAGGGCCGGCACGATGATCAACCCTCCGCCGATGCCGAATATGCCGGCGCAAACGCCCGCCACCAATCCGATGCCCAGAAGTGTCAGGTTCAGCATGACTTTCCGAGTCTAGCAGCTTCGTGAAAATCCCGGCCTACCGCTCGCTTACGGTCGCGGCTTTGAACGGAGCCGCGAGCGTAAGCGAGCGGTTGCCTTATCGCTAGCAGAAGGCGCCGCCCGCACGCCGCCTGCTACAATGGAATCAACCACTTCCCATGCTGGTCGCCAACACCATTGCCGACGAGATTGTCGAGCTCAAGCAGCAACGCCGCGCCATTCTGCTGGCCCACCACTACCAGGAGCCGGAAATCCAGGAACTGGCGGAGGTAGTCGGCGACAGCCTGGAGCTGGCGCGGAAGGCCCGCGAGTTCGACGGCGACGTGATTGCCTTCTGCGGCGTCTGGTTCATGGCCGAGATTGCCAAGCTGCTCAACCCGGGGCGCATCGTGGTAGCGCCGGACCGCGAGGCCGGTTGCAGCCTGGTGGACGCCTGCCCGGTCGAGCAGGTCCGCGCCTACCGGCGGCGTCACCCGGAGGATGTCATCGTCAGTTACGTGAACACCTCGGTGGAGGTCAAGGCGGAGAGCGACATCTTGTGCACCTCCCGCAACGCCGCCCAGGTGGTCAATTCCATCCCTGCCGACAAGACCGTGCTGTTTTTGCCGGACCGCAACCTGGGGCTTTACGTGCAGCGCCAGACGGGCCGCCAGAACATGAAGATCTGGCAGGGCGCCTGCATCGTGCACGCCACCTTCACCAGCCGCCGGCTGGCCGCGGCCCGCCTGGAGCATCCCGCGGCGCTGGTAGCGGCGCATCCGGAGTGCCCGCCGGAGGTGCTTGAGCAGGCTGATTTCGTGGGCTCCACCTCGGCCATAGTTGAATGGTGCGCGACGACCCCGGCCGAGGAGTTCATCGTGCTGACCGAGAGCGGCATCGAGTTCTCGCTTCACCGGCGCGCTCCGGGCAAGCGCTTCGTCTTTATTCCCAACGAGGAGTGCAACTGTAGCGAGTGCCAGTATATGAAGCGCAACACGCTGGAGAAGCTGCGCGACTGTCTGCGGGAGCTGGAGCCGCGGGTGGAGATCCCCGCGGAGACGGCACGGCGGGCCCTCGTGCCGCTCGAGCGGATGCTGGCTCTACAGTAGGCGCCGATGGCTTCCGGCGGCGAACTCCTGGATCGCTACGGACGCCGCCATGACACCCTGCGCGTCAGCGTCACCGACCGCTGCAACCTGCGCTGCTTCTACTGCATGCCCGAGCGCGGCGTGCGCTTCGTCGGGCGCCGGGAGATCCTCAGCTTCGAAGAGATCGAGCGGCTGGTGCGCGTGGCGGCGGGCCTGGGAGTCCGCAAGGTGCGCGTGACCGGCGGCGAGCCGCTCATCCGGCAGGATCTGCCCCGGCTGATCCGGCAATTGGTGTCCATCCGCGACCTCGACGACGTGGCCCTCACCACCAACGGGACCCTGCTGGCCGAGCTGGCGGCCCCCTTGTACCAGGCGGGCCTGCGCCGCCTCAACGTGCATCTGGACACGCTGGACCGCGCGCGCTTCGAGCGCATCACCCGGCGCCAGGGGCTCGAGCGAGTGCTCGCGGGCCTCGCCGCGGCCCAGCGTCTGGGCTTCGACCCCGTCAAGATCAACGTGGTGGCAGTCAAAGACCTCGTCGAGCCCGACTTGGCTCCCCTGGCGCGCTTCGGGCGCGAGCGAGGTTTCCAGATCCGCTTCATCGAATTCATGCCGCTGGACGCGCAGGGGCTTTGGGACCGCGACAAGGTGCTCTCGGCGGAGGAAATTCTGGAGACGCTCGAGCGGGAGATTGCGCCCCTGGTGGAGAGGCCGACGGCGCAGACCGGTGCGCCGGCCCGCGAGTTTCGCTTTGCGGATGGCGTGGGGCAGGTCGGCTTCATCGCCTCCGAGAGCCGCCCCTTCTGCGGGGCCTGCAATCGGCTGCGGCTCACCGCGGACGGCAAGCTGCGCTACTGCCTCTTCGCCCTCCAGGAGACCGACGTCAAGAGCCTCCTGCGCGGGGGCGCCTCAGACGCCGAGCTGGTCGCGGCCATCCGCTCGACGGTCCAGGCCAAGTGGGAGGGCCACACCATCAACGGCGCCCGCTTTGTCGCCCCGCCGCGCGCCATGCACGCAATCGGCGGGTAGGGCGTTGCTGCCTCGCCGCGCCTTTCGGCTTGGGCCGGGTGGACGGCGTGGAGACTGGCGCGCGCAGCTTGGGCAGCCGCTCGAGTTTCAGCAGGTGCTCCCGGGAGGTGGCCTGCGAATGCTTCTGGACGGGCCTGGGCGACGGCCCGGCTTCCCTGACTAGAGCCGGTTCGGGCTTGGGCGGCGGCTGGCTGGGCCGCCCGAGGCGGAACTTGCCGCTCACAGCCAGCTTCTGGATCTTCAGGCGGGAGGCGAGCACATCGGCGCTGCCCGCGCGTGCCCCAGTGACCTCCTCCTCACCCTCCAGCCATTCCTGAACCAGGTTCTTCTTGTGTTTCTCCGAATTCCCCATCCGGCATCCCTCCTTCTCGGCATCTGCTTCGATTGTATGGCCGAAGCCGGGCGGTTGCAAGCCCCTGGTGGTTTAACCCTAGGTGCCGGCGTAGGGGTTGGGCATGCCCGACCCCTACAACTCCCGGCGGAATCACCCGATAGAGGTACTGCCTGCATATGCAGAGCAATCCCTGGTGTGCTGTGCGTCTCATCGAACTGCGCGCCGGCAGGATTCGCGACCCGGTCAAACGTCTCCGGTTCCTGCGGCGCGCTATAAGATCTCTGCCGGCCGACGAGGTTCCGGAGGTTGCGGACGTGGCGGACGTGGCGGAGGCTCCGAAACCAGCTCGCTGGCGCCCCAGGGCGCCGCTGCTGGCCGCCAGCCTGTTCTTCGTCCTGGCCGGGACGGTCTCGGACGCCGGACGCGTGCCGGCGGCGCCGCGAGCGTCTCCGCCGGCAGCCCCGCGAGATCCTGCGCACGTCTGGCTGGTCGAACGGGCCAGGGACTGGGAATTGTACAGCAACGGGCTGCGCGTCGAGACCCTGCTGGCCACCTCGACGCGCCCGCGACTCTACCCGGTCCTCGAGCGGGCGACCCTGCCGGAGGCTGCCTGGCGCTGGCGGACTGAGCCTGCCGGCATCGTCTTCCACGCCTCCGAAGGCGAACTGGCCTCCTTCGAGCCCCAGCAGAACGGGCCGCTCAAGCGCCAGGTTCTGGGCCTGCTGGACTACGCGCGGCGCCACGGGCTGTATCACTTTGTGGTGGACCGTTTCGGCCGTGTTCACCGCATCGTCGAAGAAGGCGACGCGGCCGACCACGCCGGCCAGTCGGTCTGGGCGGACTCCACCTGGGTCTACCTGAACCTGAACGCCGGCTTCTTGGGCGTGGCCTTTGAAGCGCAGACCAGCTCGGGTGGGGAGGCCGGCTGGATCAGTCCAGCGCAGCTTCACGCCGGGAAGGTCCTTACCGAAATGCTGCGCAGCAAGTACCGCCTCCCGGCGGGCAACTGCGTCACGCACGCCCAGGTTTCGGTGAACCCGCACAACTTCCGCATTGGCTACCACAGCGACTGGGCCCACAGCTTCCCCTTCGAACAACTCGGGCTGCCCGACAACTACCGCCAGCCTCTTCCCAGCTTGCTGCTGTTCGGCTTTGGGTACGACCCGGCGTTCCTCGCCTCTGCCGGAGCGTCCCTTCAGGACGCCTTATTGCGCGCTGAGGAGCAGGTGCGGCAGGAGGCCGCCGCGCGAGGGTTGACCGTGGCGCGCTGGCAGGCGGCCCTGAAGCGGAAGTACCGGCAGATCAGCCGGCAGACCGTCGAGGCGCCGGTGGCGTTTGGACGGCCGCCCCGGCCAGAGGAGTCTCCTTGATGAGCGATACTGAGCGAGAGCTTGGCATGGGCCTGGATATCGGCACCAGCCGCATTGTCCTGGCGCGCCGCGTGCAAGGCAAGTTCGACTTCCAGGCGCAATTGAATGCCTTCGTGACCATCCCTTTCTCGAAGCTGACCCACAAGGTCTTGAAGAAAGAGGGCGTTCCCCACAAAGTCCGGGGACGGGAGATCGTCATCTACGGCAACGAGTCGCCCAGATTCGCGGAGCTGTTCCACCTCGAGACGCGCCGGCCCATGCTCAACGGCGTGATCAACCCCGGCGAGCCCGACAGCCTCGAGCTGATTCGCCACATCGTCACTATCCTGGTCGGTGGCGAGCACAAGCTGGGATGTAAGCTCTGCTACAGCCTCCCGGCGCCACGCCTGGACGCGTGCGAAGACCGCCAGTACCACGACGCTGCGGTGCGGCAGCTCCTCTCCGAGTTCGGCTTCGAGCTGCGCAGCATCGACGAGGGCCTGGCGGTGGTCTTCGGCGAGCTGGAAGCCTCCAACTACACCGGCGTGGGGATCAGCTTCGGCGGGGGGATGTGCAACGTGTGCCTGGCCTACCTGTCAATCCCGGTGGTCAGCTTCAGCCTCCCCAAGGCCGGCGACTATGTGGATGCCAGCGCGGCCGCGGCGACCGGCGAGGTGGCCACCCGCGTGCGAGGCCTCAAAGAGCAGTCCTTCGCCCTGAACGGCAAGGTGCCGGACAAGATCCAGCGGGCCCTGACCGTGTACTACGGGGACATGATGCGGAGCCTGGTGGGCGCGATGCGGGAGGCCTTCTCCGAAACCCGGCGCCTACCCAAGCTGGACCGGCCCGTGCCGGTGGTATTGAGCGGCGGCAGCGCCCTGCCCGAGGGATTCCGCGAGCACTTCGAGAGCCTCCTCAAGGACGGCGAGTTTCCGATTGCCGTCTCCGAGGTCACCCTGGCCCCGGAGCCGCTTAACTCCACGGCCAAAGGCGCTCTGATGGCGGCCTTGACAGACATGTGAGCCGGCCATCCGGCCGTAACCGTCCGGGACTCCCTTACCCTCCCCCAGTTTGAGCGCCGGCCAGACCACGTCGTACTACAACGACATCTCCACCACCAACGATCCCGGCGGAAGGATCGTGCAGTTGGTGTTGCGGATCAACTTCTGAGGCTGGCGCGCACCGAGAGCATCGCGGTCTGACACGTTGAGCAGGGCGGGCTAAGTCTCGCCCCGGGAGCGGGCTGGGGGTGTGGTCTCCACCTCCAGCTCGTTGACCACTTTCTTGACGCCCTTGATCTTGCGGGTAAGGCGCTCGGCTTTTTCCTTCTGCTTCAGCTCGCGCACCTTGCCCCGCAGCGTGACCACGCCCTGCTCGACCTTCACCTCCAGGGCCCCGCCCTTCACGTCCCGGTCGCCGGCGAGCCTCAGCCGCACCTGGTCATAAATGCGGTCGTCGTCGGAAGGCTGCCCCGCCAGGCAGGCGGCGGCCAGCACAGCAAGCAGGAATATCGCGGCAGCAATGCGCATGAACCTATTCTGCCACTGAGCCGCCCGCCATGGAACGCCAGTCCAGCGCCGCCAGCATCTGCGGGTTGTCCCGCCAGTGCGGCCGCACCTTCACGAACAGCTCCAGGAAGACCTTGCGCCCCAGCAGGGTCTCCACCTCCTGCCGGGCCGCCGTGCCGGCCCGTTTGAGCAACTCTCCCCCGGCGCCGATCACAATCCCCTTCTGCCCCTCCCTCTCCACGTAAATGGTGGCCGCAATTCGGGTCAGCCGCGGCGTCTCTTCCCACCGGTCCACCAGCACCGCCACCGCGTGCGGAACCTCCTCGCGCGTTACCTGCATCACTTTCTCCCGGATCAGCTCGGCGGCCAGAAAACGCTCCGGCTGGTCCGTCAGGTGCTCGGGCGGAAAGTACTCCGGACCCTCCGGCAGCCGCTCCACGATGGCTGCGCGGAGCTCTTTCAGGCCCTCCCCGGTCAGGGCCGAAATGGGTAGGTAATCGGCGAAGCCGTGCAGCAACTTGTACTGCTCAATCAATGGCAGCAGCGCGCTCTTGTCGCGGAGCCGGTCGATCTTGTTCAGCGCCAGCACGGCGGGCGCCCTGGCTGCGCGGAGCACTTCAACGGCTTCACCGTCCTCCGCGCCGAACGGGCGCACCGCGTCCGCCACATAGACCAGCAGGTCGCGCTCCTGGAGCGCCGTGCGCACCGCCTCCATCATGCGCTGGTTGAAGAAGGAATCCGCCTGGTGGATTCCGGGCGTATCCACGAAGACTACCTGCGCGCCCGGCAGGTTGAGCACTCCTTGGACGAGCGTGCGCGTGGTCTGGGGCGTGCGGGTGACGATGGCCAGCTTCGCCCCCACCAGCGCGTTCAACAACGTCGATTTCCCGGCGTTGGGCCGGCCCAGGATGGAAACAAATCCGGAAACGAACCCGGCGCCGTTCATGAGCTGGCCCGCTCCAGCATGCCGGCGGGAAGGCCCAGCCTCTTGCGCCACCGGGCTTCGGCGCGCGCCATGCGCCCGCTGTCGGTTTCGTGATCCAGGCCCAGCAGGTGCAGCAGGCCATGAAGCATCAGGATGCCGATCTCCTCCTCCAGCCGGTGGCCGCCACGCCGGGCCTGGAGGGCCGCGCGCGGCACCGAGATGGCAATATCGCCCAAGTACGGACCACCGCCCGGTGCCGGAAACGACAGCACATCTGTAGGGCAGTCGCGCCCAAGAAACTGCCGGTTCAGGCGGCGCAGCTCCGCATCCCCGGCCAGTAGGCAAGTGAACGGGCGGCCGCCCGCCACGCGGCGCCCCATCTCGCGGGCCAGCTCCTGCACCCGGCGACGGCTCAGCCGCCGCCGGATGCCCCGGAACAGGACCGTACCTGGAGGCTCAGACACTAAGGCCGCCTCAGAGGCCCGCCGCCTCGCCGGGCTCATCCTCGCGCGCCGCCTCACCCAGCTTCAGGCTCAACTGGGCGCCGCCGCTGCTCTCCTGGTAGCGCTCGTAGGCCTTGACGATCTTCTGCACCAGGTTGTGGCGCACCACGTCGCGCTCGTCGAAGTAGACGAAGCTGATGCCCTCGACCCCGCGCAGCACCTCGATGGCGTTCAGCAGGCCGCAGCGCTTGCCGAACGGCAG
>CAYGVJ010000121.1:0-16153 GCA_964353255.1 uncultured Solibacteraceae bacterium
GAGACGAGATGAAGGCCCTCCTGCTCAAGAAGTACATGGAACTGGAGCTGACCGAAATGCCGGAGCCGGACCCCGGCCCCGACGACGTGCTGGTGCGGGTTCGAGCCTGCGGCATCTGCGGCAGCGACGTGCACGGGCTGGACGGCAGCACCGGCCGGCGCATCCCGCCGCTGGTGATGGGGCATGAAGCCGCGGGCCTCGTCGCCAAGGTGGGCGCCCAGGTCAAGGATTTCCGCGAGGGCGACCGTGTGACCTTCGACTCGACGGTCTGGTGCGGCGCGTGCTTCCACTGCCGGCGGGGCGAGATCAACCTCTGCGACCAGTGCCAGGTGCTGGGCGTTTCCCCCGGCGACTACCGCCGCCACGGAGCCTTCGCCGAGTATGTGGCGGTTCCCGGCCGCATCGTCTACCGGCTGCCGGAAGGTTTGAGTTTCCAGCACGCGGCCATGACCGAGGCGGTGTCGGTGGCTGTGCACGCGGTCGGGCTGACTCCGGTGCGGCTGGGCGACACCGCCGTGGTGGTAGGCAGCGGGATGATCGGGCTGCTGCTGATCCAGGCGCTGCGGAGGGCCGGCTGCGGCCGCGTCGTCGCCGTGGACATCGACGACGCCAAGCTGAAACTGGCCGCCGCGCTGGGTGCGGACATCCAACTGAATCCGCAGCGGGCGGACGTCCCGGCCCTGCTTCGCGACGCCACCGGCGGGCACGGCGCCGACATCGCCGTCGAGGCGGTGGGCGCCACCGAACCGCTGGCTACGGCCGTGAAGAGCCTCCGCAAGGGCGGGACGCTCACCCTGGTCGGCAACGTGTCCCCCCAGGTGGAGTTGCCGCTTCAGTGGGTGGTCACGCGACAGGTGAGCCTGCTGGGCTCGTGCGCCTCCTCCGGCGAGTACCCGGTCTGCCTGGACCTGCTGGCGCGGGGCATGATCCGCGTCGAGCCGTTGATCAGCGCCGTGGCCCCGCTCGAAGAGGGGCCGGCCTGGTTCGAGCGCCTCTACCGCCGCGAGCCGAACCTGATGAAAGTGATCCTGGAACCCTAGGGAGTAACCATGAGTGTGCCGCTATTCGACCTGTCCGGGAAAGTCGCCATCGTCACCGGCGCCAGCCGCGGGCTGGGCCAGTACTTCGGGCGCGCGCTGGCCTGCGCCGGGGCCGACTTGGTCATCACCAGCCGCAAGCTGGACTCCCTGACGGAGTTTCAGAGGGAGATCGAGGGCCTGGGCCGCCGGGCCGTGCCCCTCGAGTTGGATGTGCGTAACTACGAGAGCATCCAGCGCATGGTCGAAGCCGCCGTTCAGGCCTATGGCAAGATCGACATCCTGGTCAACAACGCCGGCTGCAACGTCCGCAAGCCGGCCGTCGAGGTGAGCTGGGACGACTGGAACCTGGTGCTTGAAACCAACCTGCGCGGCAGTTTCTTCGTCGCGCAGGCGGTGGCCCGGAAGATGATCCCGCGCCGCTACGGACGCATCGTCAACATCGGCTCAGTCACCTGCGTGTTCGGCTACGCGGGCATCACCCCGTACTGCGCCAGCCGGGGCGGAGTCAAGCAGATGACCATGAGCCTGGCCGACGACTGGGGCCCCTACGGGATCACCGTCAACTGCCTGGCCCCCGGCTGGTTCCGCACCGAGCAGACCAAGGCGCTCTACGAGAACCAGGAGTGGGTCGAATACCTGCGCGACCGCATCCCGCTGAGGCGGCCGGGGCTGCCTAACGACCTGGATGGCGCCATCGTTTTCCTGGCTTCCGATGCCAGCCAGTACATCACCGGGCAAACCCTGCTGGTGGACGGCGGCATCTCGACGGGGGCGACGAAGGCCACCCTTCGGTAGGGGCCGGGCATTCCCGGCCCCCAGCTAGAGGATTGCTATTGCCGCTCGAACCTGTAGCCGAAGATGCCCACACGCCTGGCGGTGAGTTGCCAGAGTTGTGCGCCGGTGGAGGTGTCCCAGGCGCGCACGGTCTTGTCATCGCCGCCGGAGACGAGGAACGAACCATCCGGGCTGAGGGCCAGCGTGTTGACCTTCTTCGTGTGGCCTTCCATGCGGCGCAGTTCCTTCCCGGTGGCTGCCTCCCACAGGCGCATGGTTTTGTCCGCGCCGCATGAGGCGACAAAGCGCCCATCCGGGCTGAAGGCCAGGCAGGTGACGGTGCCAGTGTGGCCTTCGAGTTTCGCGCGCTCCGTGCCAGCGGCCACATCCCAGAGTCGCACGGTGGAGTCCTCGCTGCCGGAGGCAAGCAGCGCGCCATCGGGGCTGAACGCCAGGCACACGACATTGTGGTCGTGGCCGGTGAGGACGGCTCGTTCTTGCCCGGTGCTTGTGTCCCACAGCCGGATCTTCGCGAAGCTGCCCGAGGCTAGCAGGGAGCCGTCGCGGCTGAAAGCGAGGGACGATACGGCCCTATCTGGCCGATTCACCACGTGGCGCCGCCGCCGGGTGGCGGAATCCCCCAAGACGAGAACGGCCCGCCCGGTCGTCTTGGCGTCCTCCTCGCTTCCACCGAACGCTACCACCTGCATGTCCGGACCCACGATCGAGGTCATGACACCCGGGGAACTGAATTGTTCGGTCAGCCAGCGAGTCTGCCGGCCCGAGCTGGCGCGCCGGAAGTGGACCTTCCCGCCGCGGCCCTCCGACAGCATGACTTCGGGACTGCCGAGCGCACTCGTGTGGAAGCCGACCGAGTCCGAGGTTCTCGGATCGCGGGGCGTCCACGAACTCACCCGGCTCCAGAGTTCCCTCGCCGTGGTTACCTCCAGTAGAAACGTGTCCGTGTTCGTGAGGACGGCGACCGCGCCACCGCCCGGCGAAAACGCCAAGGCGCGGAGCCGGCCTCCCGAGACGAGGCTTACCAGAGCCGCCACGCCCCAGGCAATAGCCACCAGCCACGCTACGGCGAGAATCACCGCCGCAAAGAAGGCTACTCCGAAAACAAAGCCGGACAACCCGAGGGCTTCCCACCGGTGGGTATTAGTGATGCTCAGGGGCGCCTGCGCCCGCCACAGTTCCCGTCCCTCAACCACCGACCACAGCCTCAGCCACCCGCGGTCATCCCACGACAACAAGCAGAGTGAGTCGGGGCTGAAACGAGTCCCGGTGACACTTGGGTGGTGTTCGGCGTGCCACAGGGCCCTGCCCTCGGGCACAAGCCACAGCTCTAGCGACCCACGGTCGTCACACGCCATCAAGAAGCGCGAGTCGGGGCTGAAAGCTACGTGAGTGACCTGGCCGTCACGTTCAGCTAGGATACGCGAGCTCTCCTTGGCGCGCGAGTCCCAGAGATGCAAAACCGAGTGGCACGCCCAAGCCAACAGTCTGCCGTCCGGGGACCAGGCAAGGTCGTTCACTTGCGCTTCCGGACAGTGGAACCGCTGGATCTCCTGCGAGCTCGGAATGTCCCAGATCCGCAGCATCTTGTCCGAAGACGCCGCTGCGACGCGCCGCCCGTCAGAACTCAGTTCGACCTCGGCAGAGAAAGCGTCCGGCAGAGAGAACTCCCTCACGAGCTCGTGAGCGGCTCCCTCAATCACGATGCGATCGGACCCAATGCCGATGTGGAGGCCCCCTGCTCCCGGGAAGACACTGGACCTGAAGTGCTGGAACTGCTGCTCAGCGGCTACTCGACCGAACTCGGGAGGTTTGGGAATCGTTCGACCGGTTGCGACATCCCAGAACTGATAGTTCGTGTCCGCAGACTGCCCAGACAGCAAAAAGGGATGCCTCGAGAGCAGGTACCGGCCACCCGTACTAAAAACGACCTCCTCTATTTCGGGACGAACATCCTTCACCAGGACCGGCGGCGTCAGCCCGAGGATCACGCATATCCGCAACAGCCGTCGCCGCTGGCGGACGGCGGAAGGTGGCTTTCGGGATGCGAAGCTCAGCCTCATGACCGCTCGAACCTGTAGCCGAAGATCCCTACGCGCCTGGCGGTGAGTTGCCAGAGCTGTGCGCCGCTCGAGGTGTCCCAGGCGCGCACGGTCTTGTCATCGCCGCCGGAGACGAGGAACGAACCATCCGGGCTGAGGGCCAGCGTGTTGACCTTCTTCGTGTGGCCTTCCATGCGGCGCAGTTCCTTCCCGGTGGCTGCCTCCCACAGGCGCATGGTTTTGTCCGCGCCGCATGAGGCGACAAAGCGCCCATCCGGGCTGAAGGCCACCCAGGTGACGGGGCCAGTGTGGCCTTCGAGTTTCGTGCGCTCCGCACCCGCGGCCGCATCCCAGAGCCGCAGTGTGGAGTCCTCGCTGCCGGAGGCCAGCAGGGAGGAGTCGGGGCTGAAGGCCAGGCAAGTGACCGTGCGGTCGTGGCCGGTGAGGACCGCTCGTTCTTTGCCGGTGGTCGTGTCCCACAACCGGATCCGGTTGTCGTGGCCCCCGGAGGCCAGCAGGATGCCGTCGGGGCTGAAGGCGAGGCTGCGGAAGGCTCCCTTGTGTCCTTGGAGGCCCCGGACCTGGCCTGTGGCGACCTCCACCAAGACGTTGCCCTCCAGTCCACCGAACGCCGCCAGCCGCCCGTCCTGGCTGACCGTCCCGGTCCAGGCTCCCGGTCCCCTGACACGCCGGAGAACTTCGCCCGATTCAACGCTCCGGAACAGAGCGACGCCGCGGGTCTCAGCCAAGGCCGGCGCCTCGGGATTGGCCGCCCTGTCGAGGAACAGAACCGCCCGCCGGGGGACAGATCTCTCCAACGGAAATGTGGCGAGCATCCGGCTCCATAGTTCTCGGCCGGTGGCACAGTCCAGGAGGAAGACGTCGGCTGTGTTCGTGACGGCCAGCGTTTGACCATGGAGCCCGACGCTCAGCGAGTGGACAGGTCCGGCTACGATGCTGCGCAAGAACACGAAAAGGCCGATGTAGACGCTGAGGAATACAATGACAACGAGCAGCTCGGTGAAGCTGCTCGGCTGGACCCGCAGCACCCGCCACGCCACGCCGGTCGGGTATCCTCGAGCGCTCCACAGCTCCTTGCCGCTGGCGACCGACCACAGCCGCATGGTTCCGTCCGCGCCGCCGGAGGCCACGTGCGTGCAACCCGGAGAGAGGGCGACAGCGGTCACCGGTCTGGAGTGGCCGCGCAGGCGGATGGAGTGCTGGCCCGCATGGAACAGTAGCACTATGTCGCGATCTTCGGCGCCCGCGGCGAAAGGACAACCAGGCACGGGCGCGCCGCCCCCGGATCCTAGGGGAAACTCGCCGAGTTTCCCCGGGCTTGAGATTCTCCGCCCGGTGGCCACCTCCCACACCTGCGCCGGACCGCTCTTATGCGAGGACTCGATGTACCGCCCATCGGCACTGAACCGCATCGAAAGAACAGTGTCCGGACGCAACTCCAACAGCCCGAGCGGTGGAGTCAGCGCGAGAATGACGAGAATCCGCAGCACCCTGCGGCGCTGGCGGACGGCGGAGGGTGGCCGCTTCGTGCTCACTGGAAGCCTCCGGGAGCCTTAGCCTACCAGCATAGGAAGCAGACCGTGGCGGAGCTTTCACTCGGCCAGCCCACCAGAGGCTCGGCCTACGCCTGCTTGTCGGCGATGGGGCCGATGAGGGGCAGGACCACCTTCTCGTTCTGGTAGGCCTTCCACATCATGAACACCAGCAGCACCACCGAGGCCAGGTGGAGCAACTGATCCAGCCGGTAGGCCACGTTCCAGGGAAGCAGCGTGTTGATGACCAAGGCCACCAGCGCCCAGGCCACGTGCGCTCCGATAGACTGCAACGCGTCGAAGCGGACGCCTTTCTTCTGGTTGTAAGGCGCCACGACCAGGAACACGATGGAAATCAGCAGGCCCGCGGCCGGGATGTAGCAGAGGGCGCGGGCCAGGTTGTCGGCCAGTTCCCCGCCGGCCGGCGGCGTGGGTGCTCCGGGCGGACTTCCGGCGGGCGGCTCCAGGGGCTTGCCGCAGCTTCCGCAGAAGTTCCCCGACACCGGGGAGCCGCAGTGGCTGCAAAAGGCCATTTCGTTCTCCTCCTGCCGTATTATAATCATAAGCTTCAGGGGAGGGGGTTCTTTCCACGCACAAGCTGTTTGGCGCTGCCACAGCCCTGGGGTTCATGGCCACGCTGGCCTGGGCCCAGGCGGACGCCAACAAGGGGCAAATCGTTGGGACGGTTTATGACCCCAAGCAGGCCGTCATCCCGAACGCGTCGGTGAGAGTCAGGAACCTGGATACTGGATTCAGCCGGGAGGTGACCACCAACGAAGCGGGTCAGTATCGGGTGGTGGCGCTGGATCCGGGCCGTTATCAAGTCGTGGCGCAGGCTGCGGGTTTCGCCGCCAGCACGGTTACCGGGCTGGTGCTGAACGTCGGCTCGACGGTCAGCGCCGACGTCACCCTTCAGGTCGAAGCCACCACTACTACGGTCGAAGTGGGCGAGACGCTGGTCAACGTAGCCCCGGCGGCTTCGCGGGTCATTGATTTTGCCGCCATCCGCGACCTGCCTATCAACGGGCGCCGCTTCCAGGACTTCGCCACCGCCCTGCCCACCGTGCAGGTCGAGGAGAAGCGCAACCAGCTTTCCTTCGCCGGCCAGAAGGGCATCAACTCGAACGTCATGGTGGACGGCGCCGACTACAACCAGCCCTTCTTCGGGGGCATCCGGGGCGGCGAGCGCTCCAACTTCACCTTCACCGTGCCACAGAGCGCCATCCAGGAATTCCAGATGGTGGTCACCGGCTACACGGCCGAGTACGGGCGCTCGACCGGCGGGGTGATGAACGCCATCACCAAATCCGGCGCCAACACGCTGCGCGGCGACGCGTTCTACCAGCTCCGTCATAAAGAGCTGGGGCTCGAGACCCCCTTCAACCGGCAGTCGCTCGAGAACCAGCACCAGTACGGCGGCTCCGCGGGCGGCCCCATCAGCCGGGACCGCCTGTTCTGGTTTGCGGCCCTGGAGCGGCAGAAGGCCCGCACCCCGCGCTACGTTTACTTCCCGCGGCTGGCAGGCGTGGCGGAGCGGCCGGAGAATTCCGAGGCGCTCAAGCTCTTCCAGAGTTACGAGACGCCGTTCCAGATGACCAACGACGCCACCGCCCTCACCGTCCGCGCGGACTACCAGTTCAAAGGCGGGCACCGCCTGACGCTGCGGTACAACTTCAGCGACTCGAGCGGGCTCAACGCCAACGGGGCGGGCACTTCGCCGGATCCCACCGTCAACCGCGCGGTCTCCAATAACGGCACCGAGAAGGACCGCACCCACACCGGCGGGTTCCAGTTCACCGGCATCCTGAGCCCCGCCACAGTGAACGATCTACGCTTCACCACCACTTACGAGATCCGGCCGCGCATCAATAACGCCACCTCGCCCACGGTGTCCACCACCATCGGCACGTTCGGAACCGTCAACTACCTGCCCACCACGCAGGACGACCAGCGCATCCAGATTGTGGACGGGCTGTCGCTGATGCGCGGCGGGCACACCTTGAAGCTGGGCGTGGATTACAGCCGGTTGACGGTTTGGCAGAGCTTCGGCTTCAACCAGTTCGGCGCCTTCAGCATCTCGGGCAGCGACGTCAACCGCCACCTGGACATCCTGACGGTGGGCGGCGCGGTGGCCAACCGTTTCGACGACACCTCGGTGACTTACAACCGCGCCATCGGCAACATGCTGGCCGCTTACGGGGCGCACCAGTTCGCGCTCTACGGGCAGGATAGCTGGCGGGTGAAGCCCAGCCTGACGCTGGATTTCGGCGTGCGCTGGGAGGCCCAGTTCAACCCCTCGCCGGAAGCCAACAACAGCTCGCTGGTGGGAAGGGTGCAGGGCTTCAGCTTCCCCATCGGGTCGGTGGACCCGACCAAGATCAACGATAACGTGGCCCAGGTGATGCCGCGCTTCGGCTTCGCCTGGACGCCCTCCAGCCGCCGCCGCACCGTGGTGCGGGGGCACACCGGGCTGTTCTACGCGGCTACGCCGCTGATACTGCTGGCCGGCCCCATGAACAACTTCCGCACCCCGCCGGGCGACGTCTCGATCCAGTTGCCCCGCTCCGGCAGCACGGTTTACAAGGACCTGCTGGCGGTAGGCGTGGATCTGAACAAGTACAGTTTGGACAAGCTGCCGATCCTGGACGTGGAGACCGTGCAGCGGGCGGTGGCGGGAGCCGGGACGGCTCCGGACCCGCTGCGCGGGGCCAACCTGCTGACCTGGGCGTCCGACTACTCCAATCCGCGGGCCTTCCAGGTCGGCTTGGGCGGCGACAGCGAGTTGTTCCGCAACTTCATGGCCGGCGCGCAGTTCAACTACCTAAACAGTGTGCACCTCCAGCGCAACCGGGACTTCAACCTGCCCGCGCCCGTCCTGCGGTCCACCGACAAGGGACAGCGCCCCTTCTACGGGCTGCGCAGCGGCACCGCCCGCCCGGTCTCCTATCTGGGCGCTCTGTGGGTGCGGCAGACCTCGGCGCGCTCGATGTACCGGGGCATGACACTGACCTCCCAGTACCGCACCGGACGGTTGCAGTTCGGCGCCTTCTACACGCTGTCGGAGACCTTCTCGGATGACGACCAGGAGCGCGACGCCAGCGGGTTCCGCTACGACGACTCCTTCAACCTGCGCCCCGAGTACGGCTACTCGGACCTGGACATGCGGCACCAGTTCACCGGCTACGTGGTGGCCTCGCTGCCCCTGGGCTTCGAGGTCTCCAGCCGCTTCCGCTTCGTTACGGGCAAGCCCCTGGATCCCAGGACCGGCGCGGACACCAACGAGGATCTGGCCTCCAACGACCGCCCCTACAAGGCCCCCGGCGTGTCCTACGAGCGCAACAGCTTCCGCAACCGCGGTTTCCGCGGTGTGGACGCCCGGGTCCTGAAGAGCTTCTCCGTCACCGACCGCGTGAAAGTGCAGTTGTCCACGGAGTTTTTCAACCTGTTCGATTTCTCGAACGTGATCTACGCGGGCACCAACCTGAACTACGGGCTGGGCGTGGATCCCGCGACCGGAAGCACGCTCGAGCCGGCAGCCACCTTCCGCCGGCTGAGGCTGCCCGACGGGAGCTTTGACCCGTTGAATACGCAGATGGGCGGCCCGTTCCAGGCGCAGATCGGCCTGCGGCTGTTTTTCTAAAACGGCTCGACATTGGCACGTCGAGCACCATCCACAGCTTCTGTCTCACGGCCGACTTGCGGACTTGCTGAACACCCGGAAAACCGAGCTCGGAGCCGCGCCCCTCACTCCAGGCGCACCCAGAATCCCCAGCCGAAGGGCTCGGTGACCTCGGATCTCACCAGGATGGTATTCGCGCCCCGCTTCAGCGGCAATTTGAGCTCGAAGTGGCCGGGAATCAGCCGCGAGTTGCCCAACTTCTCCCGGTCAGGATCGAACCAGCCTCGCGGCGGGCCGGCGAACACTTCTTGGCCGTTGCACCACAGCTTGAACCGGTCCGTGTAGGTGACCCAGGCGCGGCGCAGGCGCTCGGTGCGGGACGGCACGATCGCCCTGGCGAAGACGGCGTGACGAGTGTTGGCGCCAGGGAACCGTGCGCTCAGGTTGATCACGCCGCGGTCGTCCGCCTCGAGCTCCTGCCACTGGGCGCCGCCTTGAGAAACCTCGGCCGGGATGCCCGCACGCCCGAACTCGCTTCCCTGCGGCGAAGTGACCTGCCAGCGCCGGATCACACCCGGCACGCGTAGATCGCGCCAGGTGTCGGGCAGGAGCGGCTTCACCGCACCCTTGCGGAGCGCGGTCACCCGAAGGTTGCGGAAGTGGGAGGCGCCGGCGTAGGCCCACAACCGGACACCGCCCCTGGCGTAGGGCAGATCGTACATGGTGTAGACGGGCTCCGGGCGGTCGTCCGCGTACACGTTTGCCACCGTCCCACCCGCCTCCAGCCGGAGCTTGAGCCAGCGGTCGCGGGCGATGAAAACGGTCGCCTGCGACACGGGCCACAGCTTCCAGGCCGCTGCCTGGCCCCATAGGCCCGCCGCCTGAAGCTTCTCGGGCCCGCCCTCCGGCAGGATGAAGAAATGAAGATTGCAGCCACGCAGGCCGTCGTCCTGCACGTGGAAGTCAATTCCCGCGAACCCGCCCTCCGGGAGGATCTCCACCTCCACCCGGTAGTCGGCCCAGCGCTGATCGCCTACCCAGGGCGGCGGGTTGCGGAAGCCCTCTTTCACACTGTGCTCCAGGCGGAACAGCGAACCGTGCTCAGGATGAGTGACAAACCGATCGGGAGACACCCGCCATCCCGGGCGGCTCGCGCCCGTCAGAGGGTCTTCAAACAGCACAGTCGCCTTCGGCGCCGGCGGCGCGCCGCGGCCGGCGCTGCTCATCCAGCCCAGGCCCATGGTTGCCAGCATCAATGCCATCTTCATCTTTCCTCCTTGGGTTGCCCCGCTCCCCGGTCCGCGTCCAGGAGATTGTCCAGGATGCGCCGCAGATCGCGCTCGAACCGGTCGATGCCGACGGGGGTGAAACCGCGATAGAACAGCACCGTCATCTCCTCGGAGACTCTCTCCCACACCTCGAAGATCTTCCTCACCGTTACCGCCAGCGTCACGATGATCTTCCGGCGATCTCGCGAGGACCGCTGGCGGGCCACATAGCCCGCGCGCTCGAGCCGGTCGAGCATGCTGGTCAGCGTCGAAGGTCCCAGGGACGTCTTCCGGGCCAGCTCCCGAATTGACATCGGGCCGTCCTGCCACAGAGGGAAGAGGATCCGGCCCTGCCCGGGATTGATGTCGATCCCCTGCCGCCGCAGCATCCGGTCGAAAATCCTACCCCCCAGAAGATGGATCTTCCCAATCAGGAACCCGCCCTGACGGTGTCGTCTCATGCGTGCGCCAGGTTGAAGGCGAAGGTTTTGTCTTCCCACCAGCCGCTGGCTCGTCGCGGCCGCAGCCGAAGCGCGGCGTAGTCGGGATCCTCGGGCCCCCCGGTCCAGAACCTCCCCCAGGCAGGCTGCCACAGCGCCCGCTTGAGCTCCAGGTCTTCTGCGATCTCGAGGAGGCCCTCCAGCTGCACGCCGTGGAACTGGCCGGGGACGCAGTAATAGACACACCCCGCAGGGTTGGCCCGAACCTGCTGGATCTTGTCCGAGGAGGCGCTGGTCGCGATGTAGATCAGGAAGTCGTCCTGGTGCGGCTGGAAGAGGGGAGCCAACCCGGGAAACTCTTGCTTGCGCCGGAGGTTGGACACGGCGCGGATGTGGGGACAGCCGGAAACGTCGATGGTGCCGAGGTAGGCGGCCTCGGCCGTCTCGATCAGCTCCCGGCAGTGCTGTCTGAGTTGGGAGTCGGTCATGAGAGATCCTTCGATATAGAAATATACGATATCGAATTATAGCCGGCCTGGCGGCCCGCTGTCAACACCCGCGCAAATGACGCCGTGGGACAGTCACCCTAAGGCCCTGGCCGCGCGGCATAATAGGAGTTGGGACGCCCTGAGGATGGGTAACGCACTCGATGATCTGCTCCGGCGAGCCTCCCGCCGCTGGGCGTGGAACCAGGTGATCGGGCAAGCGGGTGTGGGCGCGTGCGTCGCCGTGGGCGGCCTGATCGTTCTGCTGGTGCTGGGGACCCCGGTAGTGGCCTGGCCCTGGTGGGCCGCGCTCCTGGGCGTGAGCCTGGGTTTCGGGTTCCGGACGAGGAAGCACCCGCCCTCTCCCTACCTGGTCGCGCAGCTTGTAGACCGCAACCTGGGCCTCCATGACTCGCTCTCGACGGCCCTCTACTACAGCGATGCGGGCGGTGCGCGCCGGGTGTCCGAGAGCATGCGGGAAGCGCAGCGGGCGACCGCCGAGGCGCTCTGCCGGGGGCTGAATCTGAGGCGCGGCGTGCCGCTCCAGAAGCCACAGACGCTGTACCTGCTGCTGCTGTTGGGGGTGGCGGCCTCCGGCTTGTTTGCACTGCGCTACGGCTTCGCGCGCGGGCTGGATCTTCGCCGCCCGCTTCCCAGGATCGTGCTCGACGTTCTCCGCCCGCCTGTGCCTGAGCGGGCGGCCGCGCGGCGGCCGGAGAAGCGGCAGCTTCAGGAGTACTGGAAGCAGCTAGGCGTGACCTTGGACGAGCGGGCCGCGGGTGAGGAGAGCATGCCGGGCACGGCCTTGGAGACCGTCTCAGGCCGTGAAACCGATTCGCGCCTGCGCGCCTCCGCCCAGCCCCTTCAGGCGGGAACCGCGGAGGACGCAATCTCGGGAGACGCTGGTGAAGACGGCGCCGGCGAACGGCTGGCCAGCAGTGAGGCCGGTTCCGGAGAGGGCCGGTCGTCGGGCGCCCCCCAGCGAAACCTGAAGGCGCCGGAGGCGAGCGACAGCCTGCTGGACAAGTTTCGGGATGCCCTCTCGGGCCTCCTCGCCCGGCTCAAGAGCCCGCCCAAGACCGGAGAATCGCCGTCGGCGGCCAGCGCCCAGGCCGGCGCAGATGCGAGTCCAGGGCGACAGAGCCTGGCCCAGCGCGGCGTGGCCGGGATGGGGCGGCGGACCGCCGAGGGGCTGCCCGCGCGCGCGGCCGAAGAGATGGCGGCGGGGCAGAATGGCGACCAGGCCTCCCAGGGGCCCGGCGGGCGGCGCGGCAACGCCGAGTCCAGCCACGATACCTCGCAGGAGGGCCGCAGCGGCATCGGCAAGGAGGACGGCAGCAAGGACATCCGCGCGGCCGAGCAGCTTGCCGCCATGGGCAGGATCAGCGAGCTCATCGGCCGGCGCTCGCAGACCCTGACGGGGGAAGTGATGGTCGAGGTAACCTCGGGCAAGCAGCAGTTGCGGACCCCCTACTCCCGGCAAGCGGCCAGTCACGCGGAGGCGGGCGGCGAGATCCACCGCGACGAGATCCCGCTGGCCTACCAGAGTTACGTTCAGCGGTACTTCGAGGAGGTCCGCAAACCGGCGCCGCAGCAGTCGCGCCGGCCCCTGCGGCCTACTTCCCTTCCTGTTCCAGGACGCTCTGCGCCAGGTAGTTGATGACTTTGGCCCCGTTGCGCGCCATCTCGTAGTAGGCCCCTCTGAGCACCCGGTCCTTGCGGTTGAGCAGCGTTTCGCGGATGGTCTGCTGCACTCGCGGGTCGTTCAGCTCCCGCTGCCCGGCCGGCTCCCTGGAGATCAGCTTGAGAAGCTGGTAGCCTTCCTGGGTCCGGACGATGGGCGAGATCTGGCCGGGACGCAGCGACTTGACCGCCCGCCGCACCTCGATGTCGGTCTTGTCCACGGAGGACTCCAGCAGGAAACCCATGTCGCCGCCGTTCTGCGCCGACTCGGGGTCCTCCGAGTAGTTGACGGCCAGGTCGGCGAAATCCTCGCCCCGCTTGACGCGCGCCTCCAGCATGGCGATCTTGCGCCGCGCCTCGCGGTCGTTCTGCGCCTTGCTGTTCTTGAGGTTGCGGACCTCCGGATCCGGGCCCGGCGTGACCAGAATGCGCGCCAGATGCACCTGGGGCTCGGCCCGGAAAAACTCGGCCTTGTTGGCCTGGTAGTAGTCGGCGATGTTCCGGTCGGTGATGCGGATCTTGGAGGTGAGCTCCTTGTTGAACAGCTTCTCGATGCTGAGGTCCCGGCGGAACTGGGCTTTGAGATCCTCGGCCTTCATGTTGCGGGCCTGGAGCCATTTCTCGAATTCCTCCGGCGTGTAGGCCACCTTGAAGCGTTTCACCTGGGCCTCGACGTCGGAGTCCACGGCCATCAGCCCCTGCTTCTCGGCGCGCTGAAGCATGATCTCGTTGTCGATGAGGCTGCGCAACACCTCCAGCTTCTGGCTGACTACTTCATCCTCGGCGGGACGCTCGCTGGCCGAGGCCAGTTGCGCCCGGCGATAGGCTTTCTCCAGGTCGTCGTAGGTGATGGCCCGGTCGTTGACCAGGGCAGCCACATTGGCCGGCGGAGACCTCTTGCAGCCGGCCAGGCCGAGGATGAACAGCACCGGCAAAGTCCAATACAAGCGCGGCATGGCGATAGGCTTATTGTAGCGGTTAGGCCAGCTCCGCGACGAGCTGCTCCAGCTCCCCGGCTTCGCCGCAGCGGAGGCCTTTGACCGACGGCTCGATGGCGCGCAGCAGGCCGGTGAGCACGCCGCCAGCGCCTACCTCGATGAAGCGCGTGACCCCTTGTGCCACCAGGTAGCGGATCGAGTCGGTCCAAAGCACAGGGCTGGAGACCTGCTCGATGAGCCCCTGGCGCGCAGCGGCTCCGGCGCGGACTTGGCGGGCCTGCCAGTTGTTGATGAGCGGACAGGCCAAGTCGGCGAAGGCCGTCTGGTTCAGGTCAACCGCCAGACGCTCCTGCGCCGGCTTCATCAAGGAGCAGTGGAAGGGGGCGCTGACCGGCAGCCGCACCGCCCGCCTGGCGCCCGCGGCCTTGGCCAGCTCGATGGCCCGCTCGACGGCTCCGGCATGACCGGCGATGACTACCTGCTCGGGGGAATTCAGGTTCGCCGCGCTCACTACCTCACCTTGGGCGGCCTCCGCCAGCACTGCCTCGAGCTTGCCTTCCGGCAGCTTCAGCAAGGCGGCCATCGCGCCCACGCCCGGAGCGATTGCATCCTGCATGTATCGGCCGCGCTGGCGCACCAAGTGGAGGGCATCGGCGAAGCGCAGGCTCCCCGCCGCCACCAGGGCCGAGTACTCTCCCAGGCTGTGGCCGGCCACGTAGTCGGGCGAGAACCCCTTCTCGCGCAGCACGGCCAGCGCCGCCACAGAGACGGCCAGGAGCGCCGGCTGGGTGTTTTCGGTGAGCTTCAGGGCCTCTTCAGGGCCTTCGAAGCACAGCCGGGAGATGGAGAAACCGAGCGTCCGGTCGGCCTCCTTGAAAACGGCGCGGGCCGCCGGAAAGGCCTCAACAAGGCTTCTGCCCATCCCGGCGTACTGGGAGCCTTGCCCGGGGAACAGGAAAGCGGTCTTCATGGCCAGATCACCCATTCTACGATCTGCGGTAACCTGGGAATGGACTTTCACGCCAGAAGGTCAGAGGCCCAAGAAGGAGGGCTCGCGTGCGCCTGTTTGAGATCTGTGTTCAACGCCCCGTCTTCGCCTTCATGCTGATCATGTTCCTGACAGTGATGGGGGTGGTCAGCTTCCTCCAGTTGGGAGTGGATCTGTTTCCCAAGAGCGACCCGGCCACGGTATACGTGCGGGTGCGACTGCCCGGGGCGAGTCCCGAGGAGGTCACCTCGCAGGTGATCATGCCGCTGGAGGAAGCGGTCGCCTCGGTGAGCGGCATCAGCGAGCTGCGCGCCATGGCGAGCGAGGGCGGCGGCTTCCTGATTGTCACCTTCGTCCTGGAGAAGGACATTGGGGAAGCCTCCGAGGACGTGCGCGAGAAAGTCGCCGGCGCCATGAACCGGCTGCCCCCGAACGTGCTGGCGCCGGTGGTGCAGAAAGCGGATCCGGACCGCGATCCGGTAATCACGCTGGCGGTGACCGGAGACCGCTCCCCCCGCGAGCTGACCGAGATCGCCGACAAGGGCATCCGCCGCGCGCTGGAGACGGTGGACGGAGTCGCCGGTGTGGACATTAACGGCGGACGGTACCGCCAGATCAACGTCTTCCTGGACCTGGACAAGCTGGGGTCCTACAACCTGACGGCGCAAGATGTGGAACGCGCGTTGAAAGCGGAGAACATCGAGGCCCCCGGCGGGCGCATTGTGCGCGGGGCTACTGAAGTGGGCGTGCGCACGCTGGGGCGCGTCGAGCACGTCGAGGAATTCAACAGCATCATCGTCAAGAACGTCGGCGGGGTTCCCGTCCGCATCCGCGATCTGGGCTACACCGAAGACGGCATGACGGAGAAGCGCAGTTTCGCCTTCTACAAGAACCGCCCGGCGGTGATCCTCTCGGTGCGGCGGCAGACCGGCGCGAATACCGTCAAAGTGGTGGACGACGTTCAGGAGCGGCTGGCCAGGTACGGCCGCGAGCTTCCCAGCGGGGTGAACCTGGAAGTGATCCGCGACCAGGCCGCCTACATCCGCAAGTCGGTGGAGGCCCTCGAGGAGCACTTGGTGCTGGGCGCGCTGCTGGCCTCGCTCATCGTCTTCCTGTTCATCCGCAACTGGCGGACCGTGCTGATCAGCTCCATCGCCATTCCCACCTCCATCATCACCACCTTCTCCTTGATGCGCATCATGGATTTCACGCTGAATTCCATGACCCTGCTGGGCTTGACCCTGGCGGTGGGCATCGTCATCGACGACGCCATCATCGTGCTGGAGAACATCTACCGGTGGATTC
>CAYGVJ010000122.1:0-16120 GCA_964353255.1 uncultured Solibacteraceae bacterium
GGGGGACGCCGTTGGAGTCCTTCACCTTCCCTCACGACGGCGTCAAGGGGCTCCTCAAGAAGGAATCGGCCTGCTTCAGCCTCGAGGCGGATGTCGAGCTTTCGCCGGCCATCGCCCGCTCCGTGGACCGCCAGGTGGGCGAGATGAGGCCCGCCCGCAGCCCGGAGGGGGCCGAAAAGCGGCGCGCACACCGCTTCGTCCGCGGCAAGCTGATGCGCTACCGGCTGGAGCTGGAGATCCTGCCCAAGTTGGGCATCCTGCGCGTGGCCGACGAGTACCTGGCCGCGCTCACGCCCACGGGCGAGCCCACCAGGAGTCCCCTTCCTTTCCTGGAGCGTGTCGGCGACAAGCTGCACTTGCGCATGGAACGCCAGGCCCACCCCACCTACTACGAGCGCTACCTGGATCACACCATCCTCTCCCGGCCGCTCTACCCGCCGCACTATCCACACCTGGTGGCCATGCGGCAGGAACTGGCAAGCTGGCTGTTCTTCTACTTCGAGCCCAGAGAGCGGATGCGGGCGGTCAACCCGGTCAAGGAAGTGCGCCACATCGGCCTGATGGGCGAGGACCTGGCGTGCTATCTGAACACGCTGCGCGCGCTGGACGAGCCGCAGTTCCGGGCGATGGAGAAGACGCTGCGCACTATCATCCCCTCGGTGACCGGCATTGACGTGGGGGTCAACAGCCTGGGGGAGGTGGAGTTGAAGCTGCTGGAGGGCGGCATGCCGGTGCCGGCGCGGGTGCTCTCCGAGGGCACCCTGCGCGTGCTGGGCCTGCTGGCTCTGGGGGGAGTCAAGGAGCCGCCCGGCTTGATCGGTTTCGAGGAGCCGGAGAACGGCGTGCACCCTGGCCGCATCCGCCGCATCGCCGAGTTGCTGAGAACGCGCGCCGAGGCCGGCGACACCCAGCTCATCGTCACCACGCACTCACCCATCCTGCCCGACTTGATCCCCGATCAGTTCCTCTACGTGTGCCGCCGCGTGCAGAGAAGCACGCGCATCGAGCCGTTCTCCTCCTGGGGCGCCCTGGGGCGCAAACCGGACATCGAGCGCGCGCTGGACACGGAAGACGACGCGCTGCCCGTCTCGCAACGCATTCTGCGCGGCGACTTTGACGGGTAGCCGCTCGCCGAAAAACCCTCTCAACACAGACTGGAAAGTCTGTGCTACTCCACCGCGATCATCAGCGTGTTGCTGGTGATGGCCTGGTTGACCAGCAGGAACACTGCCGTCCCGGTCGGGGCATCCGGCGGAACGATCACGTTGATCTGCCACAGCCCGACCCAGCCGGGGGCGAGGCCGCTGAAGAGCACCTGGGCGCGCTTATACCCGATGACGACGTCCGGGAAGAGCGGCGTCACCGAGAGCGGCTTGGCGGGGGCAGCGCTGCCGTCTGCGACCGCCGGCGACACGTCCCCCTGGCCGCTGGCGTAGATGCTGAGGGTTTTACCACGCCGCGCGACATTGAGACGCCCGCCCTCGCCGACCGCAGCGAACACCCCCGGCGCCGTGGGGATCACAGTGAGCGACCCGCGCGCCACTTGCTGCCCGCCCACCCGCACCTCCACCACCGGCTGCCCGGTACCGGTCTGCCTGGGAAGCTGGAGATTGATCTGCGTCGGCGAGACGTACAGCAGCGGGACGGTGGCGCCCCCCACCAGCACCTCGGTGTCGCCGAGCTTCTTGGTCAGCGGGAAGCGGGGAGCCGCCACGGTCAGAGAGCCGGCGAAGTCGCCGAACAACGCCACCAGCGAACCCGGCGCCACCGGGGCGCCGCCGGTGAAGCCCGCGGCGCTGACCCCCACCACCGGGGCGGCAACTTCCATCAGCCACACTTCAGGCGAAGCCGGCAGCGTGGCGCGGCTCAGCACCACGGTCGCCGGCTTGTAGCGAACCTCGGGGAAGGGCTGCGCTATTGCCGGAAACGTGACCAGTTGCGCCGGGCCGCCCAGCGCCGTCCGGAAGTGCATCAGGATGGCCACGCGCGGTTTCAACTGGCCGATCAGGTCAGCGACCGCCGCGGGCTCGAGGGTGTAGTAGCCGCCCACCGCCACGAACATCACGTCCACATCTTTGAGGTCGGCCGCCTGCGCCTCCGTGAGGTCGGTTTGGCCGTAGTCGCCCAAGTGCGCGAACCTCACGCTGGCCTGGGTCCACCGGATCATGGTGTTGGCGCCGCGCAGCGCGCCGCCCTGCGGGTCGTGGAAACCCGGGATCAGCGTGAAGGTCAACCCGGCGGCCGCGACCTCCTGGCGCGCGGTGACGCTGCGGCCATCCACCAGAGCAAAAGAGCCGCGGATTCCCGACACATAGTTATGGTCACTGTGGTTGTGAGAGACGGTGACCACGTCGGCCGGCAACGTCGGCATGGGGTAGCCCGTCGAGGGGCTGGACGGATCGGTGATCACCACCGGCGAGGCGTCGCCGGTCTGGATGACGAAGCAAGACTGCCCGATCCAGGTGATCCGCGCGTTCTGGGCCTGCGTTGCGGCAAAGGCCCCGAGCAACAGCAAGACGGTCATCGAACGAAGCAGCATGGGGATGACACTCCTTGATTAAGGTTTCAAAACCGGCAGGAAAAGTCAATCCGATCCGGCCCCGAAAAGCCAGTTGTGCAGCCCGGGCGCACCTGCTACATTAGCTCGGTGACGCTGCCAGTCGTGCGCCTCAAGCCGGAAGACCCCTACCGGCTCGATCCCCGGGACGTCTCCGACCCGCCCCGGTCGCTGGGGGCCATCCTGCGGCGCATCGGGCCGGGGATGATCCTGGCCGCCTCGATCGTGGGCTCGGGCGAGTTAATCGCCACCACCACCCTGGGCGCCCAGGTAGGCTACGCGGCGCTTTGGGTGATCCTGTTGAGCTGCTTCATCAAGCCGGTGGTGCAGGCCGAGATCGGGCGCTACACGATCGCCACCGGCGAAACCGGTTTGGCCGGCTTCGACCGCCTGCCCGGGCCGCGCTGGAAGGTCAATTGGGTGGTGTGGGCCTGGGTGGCGCTGGTGACGATGAGCCTGTTTCAGGTGGGCGCCATGTTCGGCGGCCTCTCCCAGGTGATGAACCAGCTTGTGCCCGCCGTTCCGGTCAACGTCTGGGTGCTGCTGTTCCTGGCGCTGACGCTGGCCTTGCTGCTGGGCGGAGGCTACGCGCGCATCGAGCGGCTGGCCATGCTCAAAGTGGGGCTGTTCACCCTGGTGACTTTTCTCTGCGCCCTGCTGTTAATACGCATGCCCCAGTACTTTTCGTGGAGCGGGCTGTTGGCGGGCCTGAAGTTCCGCCTGCCGGGAGAGGGCCTGGCTACGGCGGCGGCGGTGTTCGGCATCACCGGGGTGGGGGCTACCGAGCTGTTCATGTATCCGTACTGGTGCGTGGAGAAGGGCTATGCGCGCATGACGGGCAAGGGCGACGGCAGCGCGGCCTGGCAGGCGCGCGCCCGCGGCTGGGTCCGCGTGATGCACGTGGACATCTTCGTCTCCATGCTGATCTACACCGCCGCCACGGCAGCCTTCTATCTGCTGGGCGCCGGTGTTCTGCACAGCCTGGGCAAGGTGCCCGCGGCCCAGGACATGATCCCGGTGCTCTCCAACATCTACACGCAGACGCTGGGCGGTTGGGCGGTGTGGCTGTTCTACGCGGGCGCCATCGCCATCCTTTACGGCACCATCTTTGCCGCCACCGCCGCGCATTCCCGCCTTTTCGCGGACATGTTCCGCCTGATGGGCTTTTTCCGGGCCGATGACTACACGACGCGGCTGCGCTACCGGCGGCGCTTTGTGTGGTTTCTGACCGTCGTGCCGACCGTGTTCTTCTGGATCTTTCAGTCGCCGGTGAAGATGGTGGTCGCCGGCGGCATCGCGGGAGCGCTGATGCTGCCCATCATAGGCATCGGCACACTCTACCTCAGGCATTGCTGCCTGCCGCGGCAGGTGGCTCCCCGCGCGGGCACCACCGTGGCGGTCTGGATTGCGACGGCGGTTATGGCGGCCTTCGCGGGCTACTACCTGGTGATGACGCGGGGCTGAGTTTCGCGCCAAGGGCGCCAAGGTTCACGCCAAGAACGCAAAGGGGAACTCCTAGTAGAAATACAGCACGTCCGGCCGCACATAGGTGGTGACGTCGGCGCAGGGGCCACACTCGAGGCGGTAGCCCGGCCAGGCGCGGCGGACCAAGACCGGGATCTTCTCGGGATCGTCGGGCCGGTGATAGGAGGAGATCGCCAGGCGCGGGCGGTGGCGGGCCAGGGTGGCCTGCGCCCCGGCCAGGGCCTGCTGCTCGGCGCCCTCGATGTCGAACTTGATGAAATCCACCCGTTCGAGCCGCAACTCGGCCACCAGCTTGTCGATGGTGGTGACGGGCAGCGTCGGTCCGGTTCGGGCCTTCTCGGTACGGATGACGAAGCTGTCCGCGGCGGCGTTCTCGGGATCCACGTTCAGGGGCAGCAGGTCTTCCTTGTCCCAGACGCCCTTCGGGTAGATGATCACCTGGCCGGCGGCTGCCTCAGAGGAGAAGTTGCGGCGCAGGCATTCCAGGTTCTCCGGGGCCGGCTCGATGGCGACTACCAGGCTGGCGCCGCCGGTGAGCGCCTCGCGGACGAACACGCCTACGTTGGCGCCGCAGTCCAGCACCACGTCCCCGGCGCGGACGGCGCGCGCGCCTGAGCCGTAGATCTTGCGCTGCTGTTCGGCCAGGTCCCAGAAAAGAGACCAGTCGCTGCCCTTGGGAATCCAAAACCGGCCTTTCGGGGTGAGCCAGAGATGGTAGCCGGCTGGGTCCTTCTCCGGCAGCCGGCTCGCCGCCAGGAGGCGGTCCTTCAGTTCGGTCTGGTGGCGGAGGTTCCAGGCGCTGCGGACGGCTTCCTGGAAGGGGCACAGCGAAGCGCGACCGATCAGCGCCAGGAACCCCAGGCGCGCGGGCGGGTAGAAGCCGGCCGCCAGGCACACCAGCAGCGCAGTCACGATGATCTTGATAGTGCGGCTCATGGACGGCGAAGCGGCGGGTTCCGCCCGGCAGCGTTCGGAGCCCGCCCAAAGTCCGGGAGGCGGGATGCTATTCCACCATCCGGGCCTGCTTCTTGCGATTGCGCTTGCGCGCCAGGGCCCGCTTGACCCGTTTCTTCTCGCCGGGCTTCAAGTAGTAGGAGTGACGCTTGATCTCCTTGATGATGTCCTCCTGCTGGACCCTGCGCTTGAAGCGCCGGAGCGCGCTCTCGACGGTCTCGCCGTTTTGCACGAAGACCTCAGCCAACCGATCACCTCCTCGGGGGCGGGGAATCCGCCTACTTCTCATCATAAAGCACCTGGGTCCGCCCGCGCCGCCCCGGCATCTGCTATAAGTCGTAGCAGGAACCCCGCGAGGGGCTAGATGGAGAACGTACTGGCCATCCTGATGGCGGGCGGCGCCGGAGAGCGCCTTTACCCGCTGACCCAGTACACGGCCAAGCCGGCGGTCCCCTTCGGCGGCATTTATCGCATTATCGACTTCACGCTCTCCAACTGCATCAACTCCGACATCCGGCGGATCATCGTCCTGACCCAGTACCAGGCCCTGGACCTCATTCGTCACCTGCGCGACGGCTGGACCATCCTGTCGCCGGAGCTGGGCGAGTACATCGAGGTGATCCCGCCCATGAAGCGGGTGCGCACGGACTGGTACCTGGGCACCGCGGACGCGGTATTCCAGAACCTCCAGAGCATCGTGGTAGAGAACCCGCAGCACACGCTGATCCTCTCGGCCGATCACATCTACAAGATGAACTACCACGAGATGATCGAGTGGCACCGGGGGCGCCAGGCGGACATCACCCTGGCCACCATCCAGGTGGCTCCGGAGGAGGCCGTTCGTTTCGGCGTGGTGGAGATCGATTCCGACTACCGCGTGGTGGGATTCGAAGAGAAGCCTGCGCACAGCAGCCCGGCCCGCTCGGTATTCAACCCGGCCATGGTCAGCGCCTCGATGGGCGTGTACCTGTTCAACACGCCGGTGCTGCTGAAGGCGCTGACCGAAGACGCCGCCGATGGCGCTTCCTCCCATGACTTCGGCAGGGATGTCCTGCCCAGGTTGATTCACCAGGCGCGGGTGGCGGCCTACGACTACATCGATCTGAACGACAAAACCGTGAAGTACTGGCGCGACGTGGGGACCCTGGACGCCTACTACGACGCCAACATGGACCTGGTGGCAGTGACCCCGGAGTTGAACCTGTACGACCAGCGCTGGCCGATTCGCACGCACCTGTTGCAGCAACCGCCCGCCAAGTTCGTCTTCGCGCAGGAAGGCCGCCGCATGGGGGTGGCCATCGACTCGATTGTCTCGGGCGGCTGCATCATCTCCGGCGGCCGGGTGGTGCGCAGCGTGCTTTCGCCCGGCGTGCGCATCAACAGCTACTGCGAGGTGGAGAGTTCCATTCTGATGCACAACGCCGAGGTGGGCCGCTACAGCCGCATCCGGCGGGCCATTCTGGGGCCGGGCCTGCGCATCCCCGAATCGAGCCTCATCGGCTACGATCTTCAGGGAGACCGGGCGCGGGGTTACTCTGTAACCGACTCCGGGATAGTGGTGGTGACCGGCCAGCAGGAAGGACAGGCCGAAGCGGCCGGATGAAGCGCCGGCCTCTAGGTAAGATTTCTTAGGAGCTCGGGTCAAAATGACTGAGATTGTGAAAATAATCGGACGAGAAATTCTGGATTCGCGCGGCAATCCCACGGTGGAAGCCGACGTGTGGCTGGCCGACGACAGCTTCGGCCGGGCGGCGGTGCCCTCGGGCGCCTCCACCGGCGAGCATGAGGCCGTCGAGCTGCGGGACGGCGACAAGGCGCGCTACTTGGGCAAGGGCACCCGGCAGGCCGCCGCCAACATCAACGGCGAGATCGCCACGGCCCTGCTGGGCCAGGACGCTCTCCAGCAGGGGGCGCTCGACCGGATCATGATCGAGCTGGACGGGCAGCCAAACAAGGGCCGGCTGGGCGCCAACGCCATCCTGGCGGTCTCGATGGCGGCGGCGCGCGCCGCGGCCTCCAGCCGCGGCTTGCCCCTATACCGGTACCTGGGAGGCGTCGCTGCGGGCGTGCTGCCTGTGCCGTTGATGAACATCTTGAACGGCGGAGCGCATGCCGACAACTCCGTGGACGTGCAGGAGTTCATGATCGCGCCCTTCGGGGCGCCGCGCTTCGCGGAGGCCCTGCGCATGGGCGCGGAGGTTTTCCACACGCTCAAGGGCGTGCTCAAGAAGGCCGGCCACTCGACCGCCGTGGGCGACGAGGGCGGCTTCGCTGCCAACCTCAAGTCCAACGAGGAGGCGTTGCAGCTCATCCTGGAGGCGATCACCAAGGCTGGCTACCGCTCCGGCGAGCAGATCGGCGTCGCCCTGGATCCGGCCGCCAGCGAGTTCTTCGACGCCGAAAAGGGCAAGTACGTCTTCAAGAAGTCCGACCGGAGCGAGCGGGCGCCCGAACAGATGGTGGAGTTCTGGGCCGACTGGGTGCGCCAGTACCCGATCCTGTCTATCGAGGACGGCATGGCCGAGGACGACTGGGGGGGCTGGAAGCTGCTCACCGAGACGCTGGGTGGCAAGATCCAGCTCGTCGGCGACGACATCTTCGTGACGAACACCTCGATTTTCGCCCGCGGCATCCAGCAGGGCATCGCCAACTCGATTCTCATCAAGCTGAACCAGATTGGGACGGTGACCGAGACTCTGGCCGCCATGCGCATGGCCGCCGAGGCCGGATACACGGCGGTGGTTTCGCACCGCTCGGGCGAGACTGAAGACGCCTTTATCGCCGACCTGGTGGTGGCCACCAATGCCGGGCAGATCAAGACCGGCTCGGCCAGCCGCACCGACCGGATCGCCAAGTACAACCAGTTGCTTCGCATCGAAGAGGAGCTGGGGAGCGCCGCGAAGTTCGCGGGCAGAAAGGCCTTCAAGAATGCGTAAGGTCGTTCTGTTAAGGCACGGCGAAAGCGACTGGAACAAAGAGAACCGGTTCACCGGCTGGACCGACGTGGATCTCTCGGAGAAGGGCATCGCCGAAGCCAGAGAGGGCGGCCGCGTCCTGAAGGAGCAGGGCTACACCTTCGACGTGGCCTACACCTCGGTCCTGAAGCGGGCCATCCGCACGCTGTGGATCGTGCAGGAGGAGATGGACCTGATGTGGATTCCGGTCTACATCTCCTGGCGGCTGAACGAGCGCCACTACGGGGCGCTCCAGGGCCTGAACAAGGCGGAAACGGCCGCGAAGTTCGGCGAAGCCCAAGTCAAGGTCTGGCGGCGGAGTTACGACATCCGGCCCCCGGCGCTGGAGAAGAGCGACCCGCGGTGGCCGGGCCACGACCCGCGCTACCGCGGCTTGAGCGGGCAGGAACTGCCGGTGACCGAGTGTCTGAAGGATACCGTCGAGCGCTTCCTGCCTTACTGGCACGAGACCATCGCGCCCGCGGTTCGGTCGGGGCAGCGGGTGCTGGTCTCGGCGCACGGCAACAGCCTGCGCGCGTTGGTGAAGTATCTGGACAACATCTCCGAAGCGGATATCGTCGAGCTGAACATCCCCACCGGCATGCCCCTGGTCTACGAGCTGGACGATGACTTGAGGCCGTTGAAGAGCTACTACCTGGGGGATCCCGAGCAGGTCCGCAAGGCCATGGAGGCCGTGGCGGCGCAGGGGAAGAAGAAGCAGTAGCCCGCGGGGCCCCTGCAACCTTCAGCGCCGTGCTAGCATCAAAATAAGTGGTGCGCACCGTAACAAGCAGCCTGGTGGCCGTACTCCTTAGTGGGAGCGTCTGGCTAGGCCGCTGCGTCTCCTGCCGCACGCTGGCCTCCCAGGAACCGGTGCATGACTGCTGCAACCAGGGAAGCTGCCACCGCGATTCCAGCCAACCGCCTGCTGGGAAGCAGTGCCCCCACCAGGCGCCGATGCTGGAAAACTACGCCCAGGTTGACCCTGTCTCTCCCGCCGCGGTGGTCGCGGCCGTCGCGCTGGATGCGGGCCCCGAGCTGACGCCCCCGCAAGACTACATCCCAGCGTTCGAGACCTTGGTCGCTCACTCGCCCCCCGACCTGTACTTGCGCAACTCCGTTCTGCTGATCTGATCTTTCCCCGGACTGCTCCCTGACGGTCGCGGCTCGGTAACGGGCTGCCAACGCACTATTCCGAGCCACGAGCGTCAGCGAGTGGTCCAGCTTGTAGGTCCTTGGTGTGCTCCGAGTGTGCGGAGCGAGGAGGGTTATCATGATGCACCGAAACTTACTGGTCCTGCTGGCGCTGGCGCTCTGCGCTTCGGCGGAGGACCGCCTGCGCCTCGAAGACCTGATCCCGGAGGCACTGCGCGCCAACCCCGAGATCCTGGCCGCTCAGAAACGCTATGAGGCTGCGCGGCAGCGGCCGGCGCAGGCGAGCAGCCTGCCCGATCCGATGTTGTCGCTGGGCTATTCGAGCAGCGGCAGCCCGCGTCCGTTTGCTGGAATCGGGCGCGAGCCCACGGCCAACGCCGGGGTGATGATCTCCCAGGAGTTCCCCTTTCCGGGGAAGCGCGCGTTGCGGGGCGGCATCGCGGAGAAGGAAGCGGAAGCCGAGTTCCAGCAATACCAGATGGCGCAGTTGAGCGTGCTCTCCCGGCTCAAGCAGGCTTGGTACAGGCTGGGCTACGCCTACGCCGCCCGCGACGTGCTGGAACGCAACCGCGAGCTGCTGCGGAAGTTCCTGCGCGCCAGCGAGGCACGCTACGCGGTCGGGAAAGCGGCCCAGCAGGATCTCTTCAAGGCCCAGACCCAGTTGTCGATTCTGGAGACGCGCCGGGCCAAGTTCGAGCAGGAGCGCCGCAGAGGCGAGGCCGAGATCAACAGCCTGCTGGGGAGGCCGCAGGAGTCGCCGCTGGGGCGTCCCGAGGAGGTCCAGCCGGCGCCTCTGAAGGTCACGCTGGAAGAACTCTTCGAGCAGGCTCGTCAGAACGCTCCGGCCCTGCGGCGTGAGGAGAAGATGGCGCAGCGGGCCGAGCTGGCGCTCAACTTAGCGCGCAAAGAGCATTACCCGGACTACACCCTGTCCGCCGGCTACTACTACATGGGCGCCATGCCCCCCATGTACATGGCCCGCGTGGAGTTCAAGCTGCCCGCCTGGTTCTGGCGGAAACAGCGCGCCGGAGTGGCCGAAGAGGCTGCCAACGTCAGCCAGGCCGAACGCAACCTGGAAGCGGCCGGCCAGCTGCTGGGTTTCCGCATCAAGGACGAATACCTGATGGCCGAGACTTCCCGGCGTCTGATGGAGATGTACTCGAGCGCTGTGATCCCGCAGAGCAGCCTGGCGCTTCAGTCATCCCTGGTCGCTTACGAAACGGGCGGGGTGGATTTTCTCACCGTGCTCGCTAACTTCACCACCATGCTGGACTACGAGCTGAACTATCACGAGGAGATGCTGAGTTACTGTCTCGCGCTGGTCCGGCTGGAGGAGATAACGGGGGCGCCACTAACATGAAGACCGCGCGTGTAATTGTGGCATTAGTGATCGCCGGCTTGGCTTTTCTGGGTGGGTACGGTTACGGCAGATGGTACGGGAAGCCGGCCGGCGTGTCTGGGCAGCCCGCGGGAGGGCGGCGGATTCTCTACTGGGTGGACCCGATGCACCCGGCCTACAAGTCGGACAAACCGGGGATCGCGCCGGACTGCGGGATGAAGCTCGAACCGGTTTACGCCGACGAGACTCGGGCGCCCTCGGCCGCGCCTGGCACGATCGAGATCTCGGCGCAGAAGCTGCAAACGATCGGGGTGCGATACGACGAGGCCCGGTTCACCTCCGAAGCGGACACCATCCGCGCTACCGGGAGGGTGGCGGTGGATGAAACGCGGGTCAGCCGCGTGCATGCCAAGGTCGAGGGCTGGATCGAGCGGGTCTTTGTGGACTTCGTTGGGCAGCCGGTCACGAAGGGACAACCTCTGCTGACGATCTACAGCCCCGAGCTGCTGGCCACGCAGCAGGAGTACCTGCTGGCGCTGGGAGCCAGGAAGACGCTCGCGGCAAGCACCGTGCCGGGCGCCCGCGCCGACACCGCCGCGCTGGTTGAGGCCGCGCGGCAGCGCTTGCGCCTCTGGGATGTGACTGAGGCGCAGATCGACGAGGTACAGCGAACCGGCCAGGCCGCCAGAGCGGTGACGCTGTATTCTCCGGCCTCGGGCTACGTCACCGCCCGCAACGCGTTTCCGGATCAGCGCATGACTCCGGAGACCGAGTTGTACACGGTGGTGGACCTGAGCCGGGTCTGGGTGCTGGCCAGCGTCTTCGAGTACGAGCAGGGCCTGGTGCGGGTGGGCCAGCCTGCACAGGTGAGCCTGCCGCAACAGTCGGGCAAGACCTACCAAGCGCGCGTCGCCTATGTCCAGCCGCAGGTGGAGGCCGCCACGCGGACTCTTTCGGTACGGCTGGAACTGGCCAACCCCGGCCTGGCGCTCAAGCCGGACATGTACGTGGAGGTGGAGCTGGGGTCTCCGCGGCGCAGGGCGCTTACCGTTCCGGCCGAGGCGGTGCTGGATTCCGGCCTCGGGCAAACCGTGTTCGTGGATCGCGGCGGCGGCTCTTTCGAGGCCCGGCGGGTCCACATCGGCCGGCGCGTGGGCGACCGCATCGAGATCCTCCACGGGCTGGAGGCCGGCGAGCGGGTGGTCACTTCCGGTAATTTCCTCATCAGCTCGGAGAGCCAGTTGAAGGCCGCGGCTTCCGGGATGGGGAGCGGGCAGGCCATGCCGCCGGAGCATCGCCATGATTAACCGCATCATCGAGTTCTCCGGCCGGAACAAGTTTGTGGTTATTGTTCTGGTGGCCTGCGCGGTGGCGGCGGGCTGGTGGGCGCTCGGGAACCTGCCGCTGGACGCGATCCCGGACCTCAGCGACACCCAGGTCATCATCTACTCGCGCTGGGACCGCAGCCCGGACATCCTCGAGGACCAGGTCACCTACCCCATCGTCACGGCCATGCTGGGCGCGCCGCGCGTGAAGGCGGTGAGGGGCTTGTCCGACTTCGGGTACTCGTTCGTTTACGTCATCTTCGAGGACGGCACCGACATTTACTGGGCGCGCTCGCGCACGCTCGAATACCTGTCGAGCGTGCTGCCGCGGTTGCCCCGCGGCGTGACAACCGAGCTTGGCCCGGACGCCACCGCGGTGGGCTGGGTCTTCCAGTACGCGTTGGTGGACTCGAGCGGCCGCCACAGCCTGGCCGAGCTGCGCTCCGTTCAGGACTGGTACTTGCGCTACCACCTCAAGGCCGTGCCCGGCGTGGCCGAAGTGGCCCCCTTGGGCGGCTTCGTCCGGCAGTATCAGGTGAATCTCGATCCCAACCGGCTTCAGGCGTACAACATCCCGGTCAGCAAGGTGGTCGAGGCGGTGCGCGCCGGCAACACCGACGTGGGCGGGCGGCTCATCGAAATGGGCGGCGCCGAGTACATGATCCGGGGTCGCGGTTACGCCCGGTCGGTTTCCGACATCGGCGAGATCGTGCTGGCCGCCAGCCAGAACGGTGTGCCCATTCGCGTGCGCGACGTGGGCCAGGTGGTGCTGGGGCCCGACATTCGCCGGGGGCTGGCGGACCTTAACGGCCAGGGAGACGTGGTCTCCGGGATTGTCGTGATGCGGCAGGGCGAGAATGCGCTACAGGTCATCGAGCGGGTCAAGGACAAGCTGAAGGAGATCGAGCCCGGCTTGCCGCAGGGGGTCAAGATCCTGACCGCCTACGATCGCTCGGAGCTGATCCTGCGCTCGATCGACAACCTGAAGCGCACGCTGCTCGAAGAGCTGGCGGTGGTGGCCCTGGTGATTCTGGTCTTTCTGTGGCACATTCCCAGTGCCATGATTCCCATCCTCACCATCCCGGCGGCGATCATCATCTCCTTCATTCCCATGAAGGCCATGGGGCTGACCGCGAACATCATGTCGCTGGGCGGGATCGCCATCGCCATCGGCGCCCTGGTAGACGCCGCGGTGGTGGTGGTCGAGCAGACGCACAAGAAACTCGAGGAGTGGGAGCGCGGCGGGCGCCGCGAGGACTACCAGCGGGTGGTGATCGAGGCGGTCAAGGAGGTGGGAGGCCCGAGCTTCTTCGCTCTGCTGGTGATCGCGGTTTCCTTCCTGCCCGTGCTGACGCTGGAGGCGCAAGAGGGCCGGCTGTTCAAGCCGCTGGCTTACACCAAGAACCTGGCGATGATCGTGGCGGCAGTGCTGGCCATCACGCTGGATCCCGCCATGCGGCTAGTGTTCACCCACATGCGGAACTTTCAGTTCCGGCCGCGCTGGCTGGCGCGCGCCGCCAATGCCGTGCTGGTCGGCAGGATTCATTCCGAGGAGCGTCATCCGATCAGCCGCGTCCTGATCCGTCTTTATCAGCCGGTGTGCGCCTGGTCGCTGCGCTGGAAATGGGTGGTCATCGCCGGGGCGGTTGCGGCGGTGGCCGGGACCGTGCCGGTGTTCGAGCGCCTCGGCTCGGAGTTCATGCCGCCGCTCGACGAAGGCACGCTGCTGTATATGCCCTCGACCTTGCCCGGCATCTCCGAGACCCAGGCCCAGCAGCTCTTGCAGGTTCAGGACCGCATCATCAAGCAGTTCCCGGAAGTCGAAAGCGTGCTGGGCAAGGCGGGCCGCGCCGAAACCTCGACCGACCCGGCGCCGCTCTCGATGATGGAAACGGTCATCGTCCTCAAGCCCAAGAGCCAGTGGCGCAAGGGCCTCTCCGCCGAACGCCTCATCGAAGAGATGAATGAAGCGCTCAAGCTGCCGGGCGTCTCAAACGCCTGGACCATGCCGGTGAAGGCCCGCATCGACATGCTGACCACGGGCGTACGCACGCCGGTGGGCATCAAGATCTACGGCGCCGACATCAACACGATTCAGCAGATCGGCGCGCGGCTGGAGGCGGTGCTGCCGCCAGTGCGCGGCACGCGCAGCGTCTTCGCGGAGCGCACCGGCGGCGGGTATTTCCTGGACTTCGACTGGAAGCGCGAGCAACTGGCGCGGTACGGGCTCAGCCTCGAGGAGGCGCAGATGGTGGTGATGAATGCCATTGGCGGGGAGAACGTCACCACCACGGTGGAGGGACGCGAGCGGTATCCGGTCAACGTTCGCTACATGCGCGATTTCCGGAGCGATGTGAAGGCCCTGGGTCGGGCGCTGGTGCCGGCCGGGGAGGGCAGGCAGATTCCGGTGGCGCAGTTGGCCGACATCAAGGTGGTCTCCGGGCCGGCGATGCTGCGCGACGAAAACGGCATGCTGGTCGGCTATGTCTACGTGGACATGGCCGGGCGCGACGTGGGCGGCTACGTTCGCGAGGCCAAGGAGGCGGTGCGTGCCGGCGTCCCGCTGCCGCCCGGCTACTCGCTTCAGTGGAGCGGCCAGTACGAGGCTATGGAGCGCGTGCGCGAGCGCCTGCTGGTGGTGGTGCCGCTGACGCTGTTTCTGATCGTCACCCTGCTGTACATGAACACGCGCTCGGCGGCGAAGACGCTGATCATCCTGCTGGCGGTGCCTTTCTCGGCAGTGGGCGCCGTGTGGCTGCTCTACCTGCTGGGCTACAACCTGAGCATCGGCGTCTGGGTAGGCCTGATCGCGCTGATGGGCGTGGACGCGGAGACGGGTGTCTTCATGCTGCTGTATCTGGATCTGGCCTGCGAGCGCGCCCGGCGCGAGGGGAGGCTCCGCAGTTTGCCCGAGCTTCAGGCGGCCATTCTGGAGGGCGCGGTCAAGCGCATCCGGCCCAAGTTCATGACCGTGGCCTGCATGTTCACGGGACTGCTTCCGATCATGTGGTCGGCCGGGACCGGCGCGGACGTGATGAAGCGGATCGCGGCGCCGATGATCGGCGGCATATTCACTTCCTTTCTTTTGGAGCTGGTGGTGTACCCGGCGATTTACGAGGTGTGGAGATGGAACTTCGAACTCAAGCGGCAGCCTGCTGCCTGATGGTGTTTGCGCTTCCTTCATTCGCGGAGCTCAGCTACCAGGTGCGGCACGAGCATCTGCGCAAGGGCTGCTCCGGCGTGCTGCGCATCGACGAGCGGGGGATCTGGTTTCAAGGGACCGCCCGGAAGAAACAGGCGCACGCCTGGCAGTGGAGTTATGCGGAGATCCAGCAGCTCACGGTGAGTGCGGACGAGCTGCGCGTGCTCACCTACCGCGACAGCCTGTGGAAGCTGGGCGCCGATCGAGAGTATCGCTTTGCGCTCGTCGCAGAAATCCGGGGACACTCCGGGCTGGATCCGTCAAAGGAGTCACCTGAGGACCACGGCAGGCGTGTCCCCGGGATTCAGGAGGCCCATGCGTTCCTCAAGGACCGGCTCGATCAGCGCCTGGTGGTGCGACTGGCGGACAGCGACCTGGCTCCGCTGTGGCAACTTCCGGTGAAGCTTTTGGGCCGCGTCGGCGGCTCTCACGGCGTGCTGATCGTGGGTGCGGAGCGACTGGTCTACCGGGCGGAGCGCCCGGGGGATTCCCGAACCTGGCGGCTGAAGGACGTCGAGAGTGTGAGCAGTTCCGGGCCGTTCGAGCTCAGCGTGGTCACGTACGAACGTGCCCGGCTCCAATATGGAAGCCGGAGTGCCTTCCGCTTCCAACTCAAGGAGCCGCTGGCTCAGGAGCGTTACGACGAGCTGTGGCGCAGGCTCAACCGAGCCAAGGGCCTGCGAGTTTTGATGTTGAATACCCGTAAGGAGACAAGTCAATGAAGAAGCTGACAACCCTGTTTCTCGGCGCGGTCATGGTGGTCGCAGCCGGGACGCAGACTTTCGTAGGCGTCGTCACCGACACCATGTGCGGCGCCGACCACAAAGCGATGAAGATCTCGCCGGACTCCAAGTGCGTGCGGGAGTGCGTCCGGGCGGGCGCCAAGTATGCGCTGCTGGTGGGCCGGGAGGTCTACGTTCTGAGCGACCAGCGCACGCCCGAGCGCTTCGCCGCGCAGAAGGTGAAGGTCACCGGGACGCTGGACGCGAAGAGCAAGACCATCGCGGTCGCGAGCATCGAGGGCGCGGTTGACACCCGCTGAAGGCTTTGCTGTAATGGGCTTGTAGCGCCCAATCCTCAGTAGCTCAATGGTAGAGCATTCGGCTGTTAACCGAAGGGTTGTAGGTTCGAGTCCTACCTGAGGAGCCA
>CAYGVJ010000123.1:0-15838 GCA_964353255.1 uncultured Solibacteraceae bacterium
GGCTGCCGCTTCCGCCACCCGCTCAATCACGAACTGGTTATACTGCTCATCCAGCCCGCTCACGCCCGGCGCCGGACCCCACAGGCCCATGGTGTCGGGAGCCTCATGGTCGTGGGTGGCGGCGACAATGACGTCGGCTCCGGCGACGCGTGCGCGAATCTTCTGAACATCCTCCAGGAAGAGGCCGACGGAATCGACCCCGCACAACACCACTGGCTTGCCGCTCGCACTAAGCGCCAGGCAGCGCGCGTACAAGTCGTCATGGACTCCGCTGGCCGCCCGGTTGTTCCCGAAGCCCGCCAGGTAGACACGTGCGCCCGCCTTCCACTCCGGCGTGACGACTCTCTTGGCCGCCCCGGCGCGGAACTCGCCGAAGCACAGGCCGCAGGCCAGGACAGCGCAGGCTGTCGCCAGAATGCGAGGGCGCGGCATGCCTCGCCCTTAGGCCCAGTAAGCGACGCCCGGCTTCTCGCGAATCACCAGGTTCTGCAAGAAGCAGACGGCTTTGGTGAGGCCCTCCTCGGCCGACATGAGGCTGTCCTCGTGTTCGATTGACAGCACGTAGTCGTAGCCGTACATGCGCAACGTCGAGATGAACTCGCCCCACCAGCCGGCGTCGTGCCCGTAGCCGACGGTGCGGAAGAGCCAGCTCCGGTCGCGCTCGCCGGTGAACTTCTTGGTGTCCAGCACGCCGGTCATGGGCAGGTTGGCGTCGTAGATCTGCGTATCTTTGGCGTGGACGTGGAAGATCGCGTCGCCCAGCACGCGAATGGCCTTGATGGGGTCAATCCCCTGCCAGAACATGTGGCTGGGGTCGTAGTTGCAGCCCAGGTTCTTTCCGCAGGCCGCGCGCAACCTCAGCAGCGTTTCGGGGCTGTAAACCACGAAGCCGGGATGCATCTCGATGGCGATCTTCACCCCGTGATCCTCGGCGAACTTGACTCGCTTGCTCCAGTAGGGAATGACCTTCTTCTCCCACTGCCAGGCCAGCAGTTCCTGGTAGTGCGGGGGCCAGGCGCAGGTGATCCAGTTCGGGTACGTGGCCTTCTCGCTGTCGCCCGGGCAGCCCGAGAAGTCGATCACTACCGGCACCTCCAGCCTCTGGGCCAGCATAATCGTCTTGCGGCTGACCTCCTGGTGGGCTTTGGCCACGGCCGGATTCGGATGCAGCGGCTCGCCGTGACAGCTCAGGGCGCTGATGGTGAAGCCGTTGTCCTCCAGCCTCTGTTTGAACTCCCGGATGGCGGCCCGGCTCTCCAGCAGCGCCAGCTTGCAGTGCGGGTCGCCCGGATAGTTCCCGGTGCCCAGCTCCACCGTCGAGATGCCCAGGGCCTTCAGCTTCTCCAGCACCTGCTCGAGCGACAGATTGGCCAGCAACGCGGTAAACACTCCTACTCTCACGGCATTTCTCCTTCTTCCTTGGCAGTCCGAACAGCCAGTGACAAGGATACCAGAAACCGCCGCCAGCCACGCGCCTGCCACGCACACCGGCCGGTAGTGTAAACTGGCCGGTTCTCGGCATGAATCTCGCGGCAGTGAATTCCGCTTTCCTCCGCCGCCGGCCACTCTCGGGGGCCCTGTTCTGGACCGCCGTGGGCCTTCTGCTCGTGTGGATGGGGTACGTCCAGGTGACCTCGGCGCGGCTGGAAAACCAGACCTGGGACGAAGGCTTCCACTTGGCCGCCGGTTACGCTTACCTGCGCACCGGCGACTACCGCATGCGCACCGAGAACCCGCCTCTGGGGAAGCTCCTGAATGCTCTTCCCTTGCTGGTTCTCAACCCCGATCCCCACACCGACGACCCCGCCTGGCAGGTCCCCGACCGCATAAGGTTCGGCCGCGTCTTCCTGTACCATAACCGCCTGCTGGCCGACGCCATCCTGTTCCCCGCCAGAGTCGTCACCATCTTCCTCAGCCTCGTCCTGGCGCTGGCTGTCGCCCTGTGGGCGCGGCGGCAGTTCGGCGCCGGAGTCGCCCTGCTGGCGTGTTTTCTTTGCTGTCTCGACCCCAACCTGATCGCGCACGGCCGCTACGTTACCAGCGACGTGATAGCCACGCTGTTCATCTTCCTGGCGTGCGCCGCGTGGACGGAATTCTTGAACAGCAGGCGCAAGCGGGCGCTGGTTGCGGCGGGCATCGTGCTGGGCCTGGCGCTGGCCTCGAAGTTCACCGCGCTGACGCTGCTCCCGGTGTTCGCGCTCCTGTACCTGATCCGGTGGTGGCAGCGAGCCGAAGGGCTGTCGGCCCGGCACCTGGTCACCTCGCTGCTGCTGGCGGGCATGATGGGGGCGCTGGTGATCGGCGTGGTGTACGCGCCGGACACAGTGAGGCTCTTCACCAATCCGCCGCCGCCGGTTGAGCGCTTCGCCGACCGCGGCGGCTTGTCCGGCCAGCTCCTGAGCATCATCCCGTTCGTCAAGCACCTGCCGGCTCACCCTTACCTCTTGGACCTACTCGATTTTGTTGACCATGTTCGCACCGGGCATGAGGCCTACCTGCTGGGCCAACTGCGGCGGCAAGGCTGGTGGCACTACTTCCTGGTCGCTTTCGCCGTGAAAACCCCGCTGGCGGTTTTGCTGCTCACGGCCGGGGCCGCGGTGGCCGGTGTCGGCTTTTTGTTCCGGAAACGGCTCCTGGAGCGGCTGCGGGCGGCGCCGCCACAGTGGACCGCGGTGATTGTTCCCCCGCTGGTCTTGTTCGGCGTGGCCATGAGCGGAGGCCACAACCTGGGCCTGAGGCACATTCTGCCGGTCTACCCGTTTCTGTTCATCGCCGTCTCTGCCGCGGCGCTGAGTCTCGCCTCCGGAAGGAGGCGGCTCCTGGTGGGCGGCCTGCTCGTGGTGGTTGTGTCGCTGGAGATCCTGGAATCCGTCAAGATACATCCGCATTACCTGGCATTTTTCAACCTGGCCGCCGGCGGTCCCGAAGCGGGGCCGCGGTATCTGGTGGACTCCAACATCGACTGGGGCCAGGATCTGAAGAAGCTCAAGGCTTACATGCTGGCCCACGAACTGCCATACGTCTGCCTGTGCTACTTCGGGAACGCCAGCGTGCGCTACTACAAAGTCCGTGAGCGAAACATCCCGGGCGCACAAGATCTGGAAGCGCGAGCCAACCTGGACTGCGTGGTGGCCATCAGCGCAACTCCGCTCCAGGGGGTCTACGTGGCCGCGGACATGTACCGGTGGCTCCGGGCGCTTCAGCCCACCGCGCGGATCGGGTACTCGATCTACGTGTACGATTTGAGAAAGAGGCGGTAACAACCGGCGGTGACCATCACACGGGGGCTGATTCCGGCGGCGGGGCGTGGCCTGCGGGCCTACCCCAAGACCGTGCAGACCCCCAAGGTCCTGCTTGAGATTGACGGCAAGTCGCTCATCGAGAGAAACATCGAGCTGCTGCGCGACGGCCTGGGCATCCGCGACATCACCCTCATCGTCGGTCACCTGCGCGAGCAGATCCAGGCCGCCCTGGGGGACGGCAGCCGCCTGGGTGTGTCCCTGCGCTACGTGGTGTGCTCCCGGCCCGAGGAGGGCCTGGCGCGGGGCCTCCTGGTGGCCCGCGAGCTTTTCGACGGCCCTTTCGTCGCCATTCTGGGCGACGAACTGTACTTGAACTCCAACCACCACCGCCTGCCCGAGTGCCTGGATGCGGACTGCGACGCCGTCTGCGGTGTGCTGCCCCACGCCGACCTGCACCAGATCAAGCGGAACTACAGCGTCGTGATCGAGGGCGGACGCATCACGTCGCTGACCGAGAAACCCACCCGCATCGAGAACGACTACCTGGGCTGCGGCACCTACGTGTTCACGCCGCGGATCTTCGCCGCCATCGAGAGCACGCCGCCCTCGCCGCGCTCCGGCAAGGTCGAGCTGACCGACGCCATCAACCGGCTGGCCCAGGGCGCGCCGGGCGTGCGGCCTTTCTTCCTGGAGGGTGAGTACTTCAACATCAACACTCGCGACGATTACAACCTCGCCCACTTTTGGTTCCGCGACGCCGGCTTCGCCGCCAAGCGCGTGAGCGTGGTGATCCCGGCTTTCAACGAGGAGCACTCCATCGCTTACGTGGTGCGGGATTTTCTCCCCCTGGTGCACGAGGTGCTGGTGGTGGATAACTCCTCGAGCGACCGTACCGCGGCGGTGGCGGCCGCGGCCGGCGCGCGCGTCGCCACCGTCAGGCTGACCGGGTACGGCGATACCATCCGCTACGGGCTCGACCACGCCACCGGCGACATCCTGGTGGTGGTGGAAGCCGATTTCTCCTTCCGCGCCCGCGACCTGAGCAAGCTGCTCGAATACCTTAAGGACGCCGACATGGTGGTGGGCACGCGCACCACGCGGGAGTTGGTCGAGCAGGGCACTAACATGCGCGGCCCGGTGCGCTGGGGCAACGTGGTGGTGGCCAAGCTGGTCGAGTTGCTGTGGTGGAACCTCCAGCCCAGGTTCACTGACGTGGGCTGCACCTACCGGGCCTTGTGGCGGGACGCCTACCAGGCCATCCGCCCGCTGCTGCGCGGCGTCGGGCCCGAGCTTTCCCCGGAGATGATGGTGGCCGCGCTCCAGGCCCGCAAGCGGATCATCGAAGTCCCCGTCTCCTACCACCGCAGGATCGGCGGCGAGTCCAAGCACTCGGCCAACTACTTCCGCATCTCTCGCACGGCCCTGCGCATGCTGCGAACGATTCTGCTGAAGCGGCTGGGCGCATGCTGATGTCTTGCAGGCAGATTCCTCCAACTATTGAATAGAATATAGACAGCGAATTTGAGAAGCATGGCGTATGGCTCCTGAACGACGCGCCCGGCGCGGGAAGACGGCTACGGCCGGGATCGTCGAGCGGCCCGCTGCGCGTGTGGCTGGGCTGCCACCCGGCTACCCTGCGCTGCTGGATGAGCTCAAGGCGCGCATCCGTGCCGTCCAGCTCAAGGCCGCCGTTTCGGTAAACCGCGAGCTGATCGCTCTGTACTGGCACATCGGGAAGTCGATCGCCGAGCGGCAAAGAAGCGAGGGGTGGGGAAAGTCCGTCGTCGATCGGCTGGCGCACGATCTCCAGCGCGAGTTTCCCGGCGTCAGCGGGTTCTCGCCTCAGAACATCTGGTACATGCGGGCCTTCTACCTGGGCTGGACGGACGACGTGCGAAATCTCCAACAACCTGTTGGAGAATTGGACGGCCGGAATCTGCCGCAGCCTGCGGCGGAAATCCCCTGGGGCCACAACATCCAGCTCATCACGAAGCTGAAAGACCCCGCGGTGCGCCTGTGGTACGCCCGGCAGACCCTCGAACACGGCTGGTCGCGGGCTGTGCTGGTCCACCAGATCGAATCGGACCTCTTCGGACGACAGGGCAAGGCCGTCACCAACTTTCAGGCCACGCTCCCGCCGCCCCGATCCGACCTCGCGCAGCAGGTGCTGAAGGACCCCTACAACTTCGAGTTCCTCACGCTTGCCGCCGACGCCCGCGAGCGGGAGCTCCAGCAGGGCTTGCTCGCCCACCTTCGCACGTTCCTGCTGGAACTGGGTGCCGGCTTCGCCTTCGTGGGTGAACAGTATCACCTCGAAGTGGGCGGCGAGGACTTCTACCTTGACCTCCTCTTTTACCACTTGCGCCTGCGCTGCTACGTCGTCATCGACCTCAAGATGGAGCCGTTCAAACCGGAGTTCGCGGGAAAGATGAACTTCTACCTCTCGGCCATGGACGACCTCCTGCGCCACGAGGACGATCAGCCGAGCATTGGCCTTATCCTTTGCAGGGAGAAGAACCGGCTCGTTGTCGAGTATGCGCTGCGGGACACGCGGAAGCCGATCGGGGTCTCGGCATATCGGATTACGGCGCGCCTGCCAGAGCGGCTGAGGGGCAGCTTGCCGACGGTGGAGCAACTGGAGGCGGAGTTGGGCAGACTGAAAGGGGCTTCATGATGAGTGCATTGGCACGCTTCGCCGCGCTGCTCGCTGCCGCAGGCCTCCTGGGGGCTCAGGAAGCCAAGGAGCCGGGGCTTACCGCCGAGCAGGTGCTTGAAAGATCCATCCAGGCCACCGGCGGGCGCGCGGTCATGGAGAAGCTGACCAGCACCGTCGCCAAAGGCCAGATGGAAGTGCGCCCGCTGGACTTGAAGGCCGCCATCGAGTTCTATGCCCAGGCCCCGGCCAAGCGCCTGATCGTGACCAACGTCGAGAAGGCCGGCGAGCTCCGGCAGGGCTGCGACGGCAAGGCGGCCTGGACGCACGACCCCGAGCGCGGCCTGCGAGAGCTCGAGGGCGCCGAACTGGCCGCGGAGCTGCGGACCTGCGCCTTCAACGCCGAGTTGCGGTGGCGCGAGCTCTACCCCAAAGTCGAGCTGGCGGGCAAAGAGAAGGTCGGTGAGGGCGAGGCGTACAAGGTGATCATGACTCCCGCTGCCGGCAAGCCCATCGCCCGCTACTTCGACGCGGCCACTTTCCTGCTGATCCGCGAGGTCTCCACCCGTGAGGTCTCGGAAGTGCCCGTGGAGATGCGCGTCGATTACTCCGACTACCGCGACGTGGACGGCGTCAAGATGCCTTTCCTCATCACCCAGCGGATGCCGGGCGCCGTGGTCCTGGTACAGTTCACCGAAGTGAAGAACAACGTCGCGCTCGACGACGCCCGCTTCGCCAAGCCGGCAGCGAAGTAGGGTTCGCTTGGCCGAGGCCGGCCTCCCTTACCGCTTCTTCAGCGTCACACCCAGGTCTCCGCGCTCCCCGCAGAACAGCGTCTCCAGGTCCGGGTTGGTGGTGACCTGCCGGGCGTAGTCGTCGGCCATGTTTACGTTGTGCGCCAGGATCAGCCCGCCAGGACGCACCAGCGGCAGCAGCTTGTTCAGGTAGTCCAGGTAGCCTTCCTTGTCGGCGTCGATGAAGAGCACGTCGATCGGCTCCTTGATCCCGCTCACGTTCCGGTGGGCGTCGCCCTGGACCACGGTGACGATGCGGTCCACGCCGGCCCGCTTGAAGTGCTCACGGGCCATGGCCGCGCGGCCAGCGTCGATCTCGAAGGTGGTCAGCTTGCCGCCGGTCTTTTGAAGGGCGAGGCAAAACCAGAGGCCGGAGATCCCGGTGGAGGTGCCTATCTCAACCACGTGCTTGGCCCCCGCGGTCTCCGTGAGTAAGCGCAGCATCCGGCCGTCGCTGGCCGGGACGTTGGCAAACATCTCGCCGGCCTTGGCGGCCTCGTCCACCACCCCAAGGATCCTTTTCTCCGCCTCGGTCTTGGCCAGGGGCAGGCTCTCCGTCCGGTACCGTCCGAAACTGCGCCGCTGGCCGACAGCCATCCAGGCCACCCCCAGCACCAGGCCGATCATCAGTATTGTCCGTCTCATGAGTTCACTCCTGACATTATGGCAGCAGGACCACGGTGGCCCGGGGAAAAGCGAATTTCTTCCCGACCTCGTCCACCAGGCTGATCTGGCAGATGTACGGCCCGGCGGTGAGCTTCTCCAGCGGCACCTGGAATTGAACGGGCATCACCCCCGGACGCTTGGGCAAGCTCTCGGTCACGCGTATCGAATTGGATTCGAATACCTTGGTTCTGCCGCGGTAAAAGCTCAGCGCCGTCAGCACGCTGTGGCTTCGGTCGGCGGCGTCGGCCGCGGCGTCGTACACTTCCAAATACACGTACAGGTTCTGGTCCTTCCGGAAAACGCGGGTGACGCTGGGAATGAGCTTCTGATTGTTCTCTACCAGCGGATTTGACTCGAGCAACCGGCGGTTGCCCAAGGCCGAACCCACCGCCGCGCTGATCGGCTCGCGCTGGTTGGACAAGACCACCGAGCTGATGCGCAGCCGGTCGGCCACCGAGTTCAGGTCGGGCACCTGGAACGACATCTCGAAGGTCCCGATCCGCCCCGTCTGGTTCTCGCGCGCCAGAAACTTCAGCCGGTACTGGCCCGGAACCAGGGTGAAGCCGGTGTCGTACTGGAAGTTCCGCCGCTTCAACTGAGCGACATCCGCCGCGCTCAGCCGGACCCGGATGCCGTCGCGCACCGTGCCCGCCAGCCGTCCCTTGGCGTCCCGGAGCTGCCCGATGAAGTCCAGCTCGGTCGATTCGTTCGAGCCCTTCCTGGCCAGCGCGATCTCGCTGCCCGGGATCTTCACAGCTACGGGAACGAAATAGCGCGCCCGCGCCACGCGGAAGTAGTTCACTTCCAGCGCCAGGGGCAGGTCGGTGATCGGGTCGCCCAGCGCCAGGGCTTCCTGAAGCTGCATTTCCTTGTCGGCATCGGTGAACTTGCCGAACTCCTTGGGCGCGAAGTAACCGCTGCGGTAGTCGAGCCTGGCCTGAAGCGGGCGGTTCATCCGCACCTGGATGCGGCGGAAGCGCCCATCCTGCGCGGGGTTGGAGGTGTAGTAGCCCAGAATGTAGTAGCTGCGGATGTCCTCCTGCGCCTGCCGGATGCCCAGGCTCAGGTCGTTGCTGTCCAGAAAGGCCTTCCCGCCGGTGTCCTCGGCCAGGCTGAACAGCGTCTCCTGCTGGTTCTGGAGGCGCGCCATCTGCCGGCGCTGCGCCTGCCCGGAGAACAGGCTCGTGCCGCGCGTCGCCCCCTGCGAGGCGTCGCCTCCGGGAATGGTGGCCATCAGGCCCCGCGCGTCCACGGGGTAAAAGGAAACGTTCGCCCGCACCGCGGCATTCACCGTGGACCGCAGTTGCGAGTCGTTCTCCGCGCCGGTCCTGCCGATGCCGCTCGAAAAGTAAACCAGCGCCTTCTTCTCCGGCAGCCCGGCGAGCATCTTGGCCGCGGACTCCAGCGCGCTCAGCTTCCGGTCCGTGTTGAAGATGTTGAACTCGCTCTCGTCGGCCGTGTAAGCCGCGCCCGTATCCTCGGCGTTCTCATCGTCGGTCGAGGCTTCCGCGGCCAGCTCGCTGGCCTCGCCGATGCGGAACGACTTGATCACCCGCGTGAGCTGGTCGCGATCCGCCGTGAAGTCCTGCTCCACTTTGAGCTGGGTGGCGAAGCTCATGATGGCCACCATGTCCGCGGGCCTCATCTGCTGCTCGAGGAACTTCAGCGCCGAATTCTGCGCGCGGATCTGGTCCGCCGCCGGCATCGAGGAATAGTCGAACAACAGCACCAGCAGGCGCCGGTCCCGGTACTGGATCTTGCCCGGCGCCGCTATGTTGATCACCTGCGGCCGGGCCGGCGTGGCTGGAGCCGGCGCGGCCGGGGCCGGCGGCCGGATCTCCGGCGCCTCCCGCGGCGCGTCCAACTGCTGAAACTCGAACACCGAGATCGCCTGCGGCTTGCCGTCTTCGAGCACCGTGAAGTCTTCCTTCGTCAAGCCAGTGATCTCTTTGCCCGACCGGTCACGCACAAAGACGTCCAGTATCACCAGGTTGGTCGTGGCCCGGAAGACCACCCCGGTCTGCTGAGCCAGGGCCACGATCGCCAGTACAGGAAGGATGAGTTTCCGCAACCCGCGCATAGATCTCAAAACCTCAGCCGCAGAGAGGGGGTTATGGTCCGCATTCCGGCCGTGGCCGTCGGCAACCCATAGTTCGCGGCGTTCACCACGTTCCCCAGGCTGGTGTAGCTCACATGGTTGGTGAAGTTCTGGCTGTCCACGCGCAACTCCAACCGGCGGCGGTCGTCAATCCGGAAGGCGCGGGAGACCGACAGGTTCAGGGACACCCGGGTGGGGCCGTCGATGGTGTTCCGTCCCGCGTTGCCAAACGTGCCGGAAGGGGGGATGGCGAAGGCCGCCAGGTTGAAAAACCCGGTAGCGCTGCTGATCAGCAGCCCGGTGGCGTTCGCCCGCCCGCTTCCGATGGCGCCGGTGCCGCCCGTGTCCGACTGGTTGCCGAGCACCCGCGCCGTCAACGGGGTGCCGGAGCTGGCGGTCAGCCCGCCGCTGAGGCTCCATCCCCGCAGCAGACGCGCGGCCCACCCCGCGCCGGCCAGCGCCCTTCCGCCCTCCCGCACCGGCGAGGCCAGAACGTAGAACAGGCTCAGCGTGTGCCGCTGGTCAAAACTCGAGCGGCCCCGTTCGGCCCGCAGGTCTTGGTCGTTCTGCGCCACCACCGCCCCGCCGCCTCCCAGCGTCGAGGCGTTGTCGATGGACTTCGAGTAGACGTACAGAACGTTGGCCGAAACGCCCCTGGCGAAGCGCCGCATCAGGCGCACCTGCCCGCCGTGGTAAATCGAGTTGCCGTCCGAGGTGTCCCAGGTGAAGCCCACCGCATTGCCGATCAGGCGCCGTTGTTCGGCCGTCAGCGGCGAGCCCGGCGCCGCCCGGTTCGGCTGCCTCTGAATATCCAGCCGGGTCCCCTTCGTCCCGAGATAGCCCACTTCCGCCACCAGGGAGCGCCGCAGAGTCTGCTGGATGGAGAAGCTCCAGGTCTGGGCGTAGCCCACTTGATAGTGCCGATCGACCGCGTAAGTATTGGTGATGGTTTGCGAAGGCGCGGCCGCAAAGCCCTCCTGGAGCGTGAGGGTGCGCGCCAGGCTGGTGTTCAGCGTGGCCGTGTTGGCGAACGGCGGTTGCGCCGCCAGCCGCGACGGGAACTGGTTGTAGATCGAGCCGTTGAAGAAGATTCCGTAGCCGGCGCGCACCAGAAGCTGGCGCTTGGAGAAGGGGCGCCAGGCCAGCCCCAGGCGCGGCGAGAAGTTGTTCTTGTCCGGGTCGATCAAGCCCTCCGGGAACTGGCCCGTGTACGGGCCGCTCTGCCCCGGCGTGACTACGGCTACCGCATCGAACCCCGGCGCGATGTCCAGGTTCGCCATGTGGCCCCACTTCTCGCGGAAGGGCTGGAAGTACTCGTAGCGCAAGCCCGCGTTCAGCGTCAGGTTGGGCCGGATCCTCCAGTCGTCCAGGGCGTGCCCGCTAACGACCGAGGCCCGAAAGTAGGTGCTGGCGCCGCCGAACCGGATCGCGCTCGACTGCGGCAAACCGAGCAGAAAATCGGCGAAATCGAACCCCGTTCCGGCCAGCGGCTGGTTCCGATTGTCGAACGCGCTGGTCGCCAGGCCGGTGAAAGTGAAGGTCCCGCGGGCGTTCTGGTCGGTGCGCGTGTTGAGCTGCATGCGCCGGTAGTCTCCGCCGAAGCTAAGGTTGTGCGAGCCACGCACCAGCATCACTCCTTCGTTCACTGCCGAGGTCTGGTTGCGTCCCAGCGACGCGCTGGCGTCGCTGAGTCCGCCGAAGTTGGTGAAGTTTAGGTTTGGGGGACCGTAGTTGATCGGATCTCTGGATACTCCGGTGATCCCCAGCGCGCCCGCCACGTCCGTTCCATAGGCGAAGAACGGCAGGACCTGGTTCCGGTTCCGGTTGAAGTTCCAGCGCAGAGTGTTGATGGTGGTGCGGGTGACGTTGTGCGTCCACCCCGCGCCCACGCTCATGCCCCGGCCCGAGGTGGAATCGCGGAAGCCGAAAAGCTGCGCGCTGGTCGAATTGCGCCACTGCACGTTGGTGTTCACGTCCATCCGGTCCTTGCGGGTCAGCGACCGGTTCAGCCGAACCCCCAGGTTGTTGTTGTTGCTCCCGTTGGAGGTGACGTACTGGTAGTTCTGCACCGAGCCCGGCTGGTTCGGCAGCGGGAAGAACGGCAGCAGACCCAGGGCCACGGAGTCGATCCGCGAGGCCGGGATGCGGTTGCCGGGAAAAGGCCCTGTGCCCTTGGGATCGTAGACTTGAACCGACGTCCGCCCCACCGACGCCGAGAAGTCGCCCTCCCGTTCGGCGGCTGTGGGCAGGGTGGACACGGTGCTGAACAGGTTCTGCCCACGTGTCCCGGAGTAGTTCACGAAGATGAACGTCCGCGGGCTGTTAACAATCTTGGGGATCTTGAGCGGACCGCCCAGGCTGAAGCCAAACCGGCTCTGCGAGTAGGACGGCTTCTCGACAGTCTGCCCGGTCAGCGAGAAGGGCCGGGCGTTCAGGGCGGAGGTGTTCAACGAATAGGTGGCCATTCCTCGAAGGCCTTCTTGGCCCCGTCCAATCCGATTTCCGAATGCGCCGTCGCCGGCCCAGGGGCGGGCCGCCGGACCCCGACCGGGCTTGGCCCGTTCGCTGAGGCGCGGACCGCCCATGCCGCCCGCCCCGCGCCCGCCAAACCCTCCGCCGCCTCCGGGGCCAGGCCCGCCACCAAGCATCCCCGGCCCGCCTGGCCCTGGCCCGCCGCCCGCGCCACCGCCCGGACGCCCGCCTGCCGCTGGCCCGCCCTGGCCACCCCCGGCTCCGGCTTCGCCGGGGCCTTCGGTCGAGCCGAACGTCCGCGCCGCGGCCATTGGGCCCATCATCCCCTCGCCGCCAAACTGCTCGAAGCCGCCCCGAAACTGCTCGAGGAAAGCCTCCCGCAGGGCCGGTTCGAGGTTCCCACTCAGGCTCCCGTTCAGCAGAAAGGCTTCGTTGGCGTTGGCTTCCTGCGAGAATCCGGCCGGAGAAGAAGCGGCTCCCAGTGCCGCTTCGGCCTGGATCTCGGCGCTTTCCCCGCTTTGCGTCAGCGCCAGGTTCTGAAAGCCCTGCGCTCGGCGCTCTTGAACTCTGCGGGCGACGCGCGGCTGAACCTCGAGCGACCACTCCAGGGGAGCTTCCGATGCCCCGGCCTGGACTTCCCGGCGCGCCGAGGAGAAGCCCACCATCTGGACCTCCAGCGTCCCGGCGCCCGGCGCCAGGTTCTCGAACCGGTACATCCCGGTCTCATCAGTCGTCGTCGTTAGTTTCCGGCCCGCTTGCGTGGCCGTGACGGTTGCCCCCGGTATCGGCTGGCCCGCCGAGCGCACCACTCCGGAATGCCGAACCGAGACTGCCGGCTCCTGGCACAGCAGCCCAGCCGGGCAAAGACACACCACCACTGTCAGAGCTAGCCGGAACATGCAACCCCGCCTAAGAAGTCTTTCTTTTCGCCGTGAACTCCCGCGGCTGTCCGCCCTCACGCTGGCGGGTGAACTTGATCTCGGCGCCGGAAACCTTGCCCTTGTAGAGGAATTTCATCTGGTTTCCGCCGGACTCGAGGACCTGAGTGAACGAGAGCTCGTCGCCCTTGATGATTCCGTCCGAGATCGGGCTCTCGCCCATGGGGTTGCTGATCGATCCGGTCAGCTTCTCGCCCGCCACCTTGAAGGTGAAGGTCATGGTTTGGGGCTGACCCTGGCGTCCAGGCACCTCCGCAGTCCACTGCCCGCTGATGTCGGCCGCCCAGGCGGTCAGCGCCATCAGGCCGGCCACTGCCAGTAGCACCGTTAAACGGCTTTTCATGTTCATATTTAGGAAGGCGAGCGCGCGCCCTGGGGACGTTACAGGTGTTTGCCCGCCCCGCCTCCGCGGGTTTGTGCTACAGTGCAAGGGAATATGGCATCCCGAAGCGTCAACAAAGTCATCCTTATCGGCAACCTGGGCAGGGACGCCGAAACCAAGTTCACTCCCAGCGGAGTGGCCAAGACCACCTTCTCGGTGGCCACCGGCTGGCGCTCGAAAGACCCTCAGACCGGCGAGTGGAAGGACGAGACCGACTGGCACAATGTCGTGCTCTGGCGGCAGGAGAACCTGGCCAACTATTTGACCAAGGGCCGGCAGGTGTACGTGGAAGGCCGCTTGCAGACCCGCAGCTACGAAGACAAAGAGGGGAAGAAGGTCTACGTGACCGAGGTGGTGGCCCAGGACGTGCTCCTGTTGGGCGGTCGCGGCGCCGAAGCGCCGGATCGCGGGGCCGAGGAGGCCCACGCCCCGCCGCCTGGGCCTGGCCGGCAGCAGCGTCCGCAGCCCGCTCCGCCCGACGAGCCCTTTACCCAGGTCGTCACCGACGACGACGTGCCCTTCTAAGCGCGGACCGCGCGGCGCAGTGGCGCGTCACTCCAGCAGCCGCAGTGCGCCTTCCAGTTGGTCGCGCGCGTGGGGCTGCCCCAGGCGGCGGGTGACCTCTATGCCCCGCCGGTACATCTCGCGGGCTTCCTCCAGCCGTCCCAGTCGCTCCAGCGCCTGCCCGGCCTGGAAGTAGGTCGCCGTGTAGTTCTCATCCAGCGACAACACCGTGCCGAACTCCGCGGAAGCCTCCTCGAATTGGCCCGCCCCCGCCAGCGCCATGCCCAGGGCGTAGTGAGCGAAGGTGTCGCGCGGGTTGGCGGCGACCAAGTGGCGGAGTGTCTCAAGGCGGTCCATGATGGCCCGGTCGGGCCGAGCGCGGCCCCTATGCTAATATACCTGCCATGGCGTGTCCGTATTTCTATCCCGTCGAGCGGTTCGAGGATCGGGACTGGCCGGGCGCCCCGCGGCTGCCGCTGGGCGATCCTTACCATGGGATGTGTTGCGTGCAACCCACGCGGGAGACCCGCCCGGGTCCGGAGATCTTGCGCCAGTACTGCAACCTCGGATATGCCCGGGGCAAATGCGCTCTCTTCCCTAATGAAGCCGGTCCGGATGCCCTCCGCTTCATGGTCGCCGGCGAGCAGGACGGGGCTGTGAGGCTGTTTTACGTCGTCGAGAAGGACCACGCCCCCGTCGAGCACGGACCTATGGAGTATTCCCTCGAGCAGGGGCGCTTCCTGGAAGGCCCCTCCAACGACTTGCTCCGCCGACAGGCGCAGGCTTACATCGAGAGCTACCTGCGGCGGAGGACCGACCCCCAGGCTCGGGCGCACAACCCGCATCGCCGCTGAAGCCCCATATGGGTACTCCCAGGATCATCCCGCGCCCGTCTCCCTGCGACGAACCGCCCGCCGAGCGGCCCCTAACGCCGCGTCCGGTCCGCGAGTCGGCCTCCGAGTACTCCGAGCTGGCCCTGCCCAACGACGCCAACTCCTTTGGGTTTCTGCTGGGGGGCAAAGTGATGCACCTGGTGGACCTGGCCGGAGCGCTGGCCGCCATGCGGCACGCCCGCCGCCCCGTGGTCACCGCCTCGGTGGACCACATGAGCTTCCTCCACCCCATTCACATCGGCCAGCTCGTCATCCTGCGCTCGGCGGTGAACCGGGTGTTCCGCACCTCCCTGGAGGTCGGAGTGAAGGTGTTTGTCGAGGACCTGCTCACCGGCCAGCTCCAGCACACCTCTTCCGCCTACCTCACCTTCGTGGCCATCGATGAGCGGGGCTGCCGCGTGCCGGTTCCGCCGGTGACCCCGGAAACCGAGGAAGAGAAGCGGCGCTACGAGGAAGCCGGGCGCCGCCGCGCGTATCGCCTGGAGCTCAAGCAGCGCGCCCGCTAGTCTGTCCCGGTTTTCGGTCTTAGCGCGCGAAGGTGCTTGTAGAGCAGCGCCAGAGGGAGGCCCACCACGTTCGAGTAGCAGCCCTCGAGGCGGTCGATGAACTTGGAGGCCAAGCCCTGGATGGCGTACGCGCCGGCCTTGTCGGCGGGCTCTCCGCTGGCCACGTAGTCGGCGATCTCCTCTTCGGAGAGCGGCACAAAACGCACGCTGGTGGATTCGCTATCCAGGACGGTGTGTTGGGCGGTGCGCAGGCAGATGCCGGTGATCACCTGGTGCTCGCGTCCGGAAAGCAGCCTTAACATGCGCCTGGCGTCGGCCTGATCGGCCGGCTTGCCCAGAATCTCGCCATCCGCCACCACTACGGTGTCTGCGCCCAGCACCACGTCCTCGGGCGCGGCACTCACTGCCTCGGCCTTGGCGCGGGCCAGGCGCCGAGCGTAAGCGTGCGCGTCTTCGCCGGGCAGGGGGCGTTCCTCCACTTGCGCGGGCCGGACCAGGAAGGGAATGCCGGCGTGCCTGAGAAGCTCCTGGCGCCTGGGTGACTGGGAAGCCAGAATGAGCATACTCCGATCGTACAGGGGGCCACGGGCAAACGTATACCCCACTTCGTGAATGCTTGTTCCGGAAAAGCGGCCGTCCCTAGCGCCGGCGGCGGAGCAGGATCAGCCCGGCCAGGCCGCCGCCCAGCAG
>CAYGVJ010000124.1:0-15829 GCA_964353255.1 uncultured Solibacteraceae bacterium
AAGTCCAGTCAAATCAACGCAGGACTGCCTGCCGCGGGGTGGAACTTCGGCTTAGTCCGCTGTATCGCGATCTGCCAGCCCACCACGGCGCCGTCGCCCTGCCCTGCCAAGCTCGGGAGGATGCACGACCGATCGGCACTGCTGCGCTGTCGGAGGCGACTGCCCCCCCTCAACAGGCGCGGGGCCGAACGGGCGACAAATCAGTTGTCAACCATCATGCGCCGTGATACCTTACAGACTTGGACAAGAACTTCTCGAAAGCGAGGGCAGGGCGCATGAGCCGCAACGCGTTTCTCTATTGTCTTCTCGTCCTTACTCTTGCCGGATTGGGCGGTTGCTCCGGCAAGCCAGCCGCCGAAGAATCCAAGAAAGCCGGGGCCGCGCCAGACAAAATCCAGGGAAAGGCCCAAGTTCTGGAGGCATCGACCTCGGCCGATGCTGCTCTGAACGCGGGTGGACCTTCCGTGTACCTTTGGGACGCCGAGCGTCGCTACCGCCTGTTCGTGAGGAAGGCCGTTCAGGTAGGCCACGGTAAGGAGTATATTGCCGAGGGTGTCTACGCGCAAAAGGCCATTGACGAGATTGGCGATCCCGACCAGGGCAAGAATGGCTATCCGCTCCAATCAAGCTGCGAGCGTGTCATCAAGATGGCCTGGAGCGGCCTGGGTTTTTATGAAGCCGATGAGCGTGCCACGGTTTTGCGCCGGGTGGTGAACCGGTATCCCGCCAGGCCCGTATTCCTGGTCACCCGGTTGTTGCCCGTTACATCCAAGGAGAGCGGCGCCGTTTCCGCGGAACCAAAGCCGGGCGCCGAGGAGAAGGACATCCCGGAAGTGTCTGTCCCGGCGGAGAAACAACGCGCTCTTCTGATTGAGGGTCCGACGGTTCAAACCGCGCCCCTTTGGGAGCCCGCGGGGGGGACGGTCCGCTGCAAAATCCTCATCGACACGGAAGGGAAAATCTCGGAGCTCCAAACCGGCGCGCAACTCTGTGAGGGTGTGCGGTGGTCTCAGTTTCGTTATCAGCCTTTGGTGCAGCGCGGCCGCCCCGTCAAGGTGAAAACCGAGGTTGAAGTGCGCTTCGAACCGCGAAAGTAAAAGCCTTATAGTTCACTCAGAGGTTCCGCTCTGCGTTCCTGGCCCGCTCCGCCCCGGCAGTAGGAAGCCTGCCTGACGCCGTAGCGTTTAGGAGGCCATAGCTGTCGGGAAATCCCCTTTGCACCAGGGACCCAGCATTCCCTGCCCCAACACGGCAACTTTGGGGCGGCCGCGCGTAAGCCAAGAAATCCACGACTACCCAACCCGTCGAGCGGCCGTGCGCTGCCCCACATCGCCGTTCAGAAACCGCTCCACTTGGCCCAGCGATGCACCCATCGGCTCTCTCCCCGCGCTCCCACCGCGCCAACGTGCCGGGGTCAACGGCGAGTCTCAGCGCGGCTTCTTTCTGCGGAAGTCCCAGCGATCTTCGATGCCGGACGAGGCGGTCGCGCCCGGCAGAGGCTGCGGCGGGCTGTCCCTCGGTTTCGCCCCGCGTGCGGAGACGGTGGTGCGAACCGATGCCGGCGTCGAGAAGGCCGATTCCAACATGGCCCCGCACGCCTGGGCCGAGCTGGAGGCTCTATTCGAGGGCCGCCGCGCCGGCGCGCGCATCACCATCCACCGCGCCAACCCGGGCTTCCCCAACGGCTGGTGCCTGCGGCACTACGGGTTTCTGGGCGTGAACTACCCGGGCCTGGCGACTTACACCCTGGCGCCCGCGCGGCCCCTGGTGATGAAGTACCGGGTCACGCTGTACGCGGGGGAGGCCGCTCGCTGAAGAAGCTTGGCCAGCCTGCTCAGGGCGGCGGCCGCGCCGGAGCTTACCTGGCCCCAGGTATTTCGGCGAGAGAAACGCCGCTCCAGGTATACTGAATCCGCGTATGGCGTTGTTTCGCACCCGCAGCGCCGCGGTCTACGGCATCGAGGCTCACCTGATCGACGTCGAGGTGGACATGTACCCCTCGGGCAGCGCGCGCGACTTCGTCACCGTGGGCATGCCCGACACCGCGGTCCGGGAGAGCCGGGAACGGATCAAGTCCGCCCTGCTCAACTCCGGCTTCCGCTACCCCAGCAAGGCCGTCACCATCAACCTGGCCCCCGCCAACCTGCGCAAAGAGGGGGCCGGCTTCGATCTGCCGATGGCTGTGGGGATTCTGGGCGCGCTGGGTGTGGTGCGCTCGACCGACGCCTACCTGCTGGCCGGGGAGTTGTCGCTCGACGGCTCGGTGCGCGCGGTGCGTGGGGCCTTGTCCATGGCCGTGTGCGCGCGCCGGGAAGGCATCCCCAACCTGGTGGTGCCCGCCGAGAACGCCGCCGAAGCCGCTGTAGTCGAAGGCATCAGTGCTTTCGGCGTGCGGCACCTGTCCGAAGTGGTCGCCCTGGTGAACGAGCCGGAGCGCTTCTCGCCGGTTCTTCCGGAGGCGCAGGTTCCTGCCTTGGCGGAACCGCAGGCTGCCGACTTCCGCGACGTGCGCGGTCAGACCAGCGCCAAGCGAGCCCTCGAGGTGGCCGCCGCCGGGGGCCACAACGTGCTCATGATCGGCCCGCCGGGGTCGGGCAAGACGATGCTCGCCAAGCGCCTGGCCGGGATCCTGCCGCCCCTGACGTTTCCCGAGGCCATCGAGACCACGCAGGTTCACAGCGTGGCTGGGGCGCTGCCGCCGGGCGCGGGTCTGCTCATCCAGCGGCCCTTCCGCGCGCCGCACCACACCATCTCGGACGCCGGGCTGATCGGCGGCGGCACAGGCATCGCGCGGCCGGGTGAGGTGAGCCTGGCCCACCACGGCCTGCTCTTCCTGGATGAGTTCCCGGAGTTCCCCCGCAACGTGCTCGAACTGTTGCGGCAGCCGCTCGAGGATTGCTCGGTGACCATCGCGCGGGCCAACATGACCCTGTCCTTTCCCGCCAGCTTCATGCTGGTGGCGGCCATGAATCCCTGCCCGTGCGGCTTTCACGGCGATTCGACGCGCGAGTGCCGCTGCACGCCGGCCATCATCCAGCGCTACCTGGCCAAGATCTCGGGGCCGCTGCTGGACCGCATCGATCTGCACATCGAGGTGCCGGCCGTGGCGTTCAAGGAGATGCGGGCGGCGGAGGGCGGCGTTTCCTCGGCGGAGATCCGCGGGCGCGTCGAGCGGGCGCGCGCCCTCCAGCAGGCCCGCGGCTTTTACAACGCCCGCATTCCGGTGCAACTGCTGCGCAGGTTTTGCCGGCTGGACGAGGCCGGCGAGCGGACCCTCGAGCTGGCCGTGCGCCGCCTGGGCCTCTCGGCTCGCGCCCACGACCGAGTTCTCAAGGTTGCTCGCACCATCGCCGACCTCGCCGGCGAGGAAGCCGTCAGCGCCAAGCATCTGGCTGAGGCCGTCCAGTACCGGAGCTTGGACAGGGAGTATTGGAGCTGAGTATGAAGATCACCTACCATCAGAAAGCCGACCTGCTCTACATCAGCTTCGATGAGAATCCGCCGCAGGTAATCAACAGGCGTATGGGCGACGACATCGTCCTCGATCTAGCCGAGGGCGACCGCATCGTCGGGATCGAAATCCTGGACGCTTCGAAGCGGCTCCGGCTCGAGCAGGTCCTGCCAGTCGAATACCAGAAGACCGCCTGACGCCCCGCGATTTGCCCGCAACGGGCCTGTGGGCTGGCACGTATTTGCGCATCCTCAAAGTCGCCCGCACCATCGCCGACTTCGCCGGCGAGGAAGCCGTCACCGCCTGTCACCTGGCCTTATCGGATACCCGGCTTCAGCCTCAACTCGTTGGCGATGCGCTCCTCTCCCCAAGTCGGATTCTCGGCGGCCATCTTCCGGATCAACTCCTGGAGAACCTTCGGCAACCGCGGCCTTCCAACCGGCCTCGACTTCCAGCGCCAAAACAGGCGGAACCCCTTCGATGCCATCGGATGAGCGTGTCTGGCTTGACAATTACGAGCGCAGTACGCCAATCGAACAGCCGGCTCAGGACGGCCATCAGCCATCGGGTGGAATCGTCCGCGCGATGCGGTTTGAGCTTGCGCTCCTGGAACAACGCCAACTGCTTTCGGAGGAACAGATTCCCGGCCGCCAGCACGCGACGGGATCGAGTGAAGAGGAAGACAAGCTGACAGAGGGCGATAAGCACTGGGCCAATGGTCCGGAAGCAGTGACCAAGCGAGCGAGCGATGACCTGTCTGACGCAACGACGTTACGCCATGTTAAAAGGGTGTGATTTCCAGTGCGCGCCTGGGTGGTCAGCATCACCGCTACTGCTGGCTGCAAGTGGCGTAGGGCGTTCGCATAGGCTGGATCTTTTCTCTGTCGTCTGCCATCGTCGGCACCAGCGTTGGGAGCATCGCTCGTCGGGTTACTGGTCTGTCCGGAAAGGCCGCAGCCCCGAAGATCCAAGGTCAGCGGAGGCTCCGCACCGGTTTCGCAGGCTATTGGGTCGGTCATCCTCGGCAAAATGTGTTGGCTCGGCAAGCTCCAATGCGCCGCACACGGCAACCTCTCGCTGTCACATGGCCTTCCACCGCGCCGCGAATCCGGTTTTGCCTACAGACAGCGCGCTTACTCGAACCGCAGCGCGCTCATCGGCTCAAGCGACGCGGCGCGCCGCGCCGGCCCCAGCACCGCCAGCAGCGCCGCGGCCAGCAGAACCACCGGCACGCCCACGAACGTCGCGGCGTCGGTCGCGCTGATCCCGTACAGCAGGCTGGCCGTGAACCGGCTGAGGCCGAACGCGAGCCCCAGTCCGAGGACGAGGCTGGCGCTGACGATCGCCAGGCCCTGCTGCACCACCAGCCGCACGATGCCCGCCGGGCGCGCGCCCAGCGCCATGCGGATGCCGATCTCGCGCGTGCGGCTGCGCACCGAATAGCTCACCACGCCGTACAAGCCCACGCTGGCCAGCGTCAGGCCGAGCAGGCCGAAGACTCCGAACAGCAGGGCGCAGATTCGTGGGAGCAGAAACGCTTTCGCCACGTGGTGGGTCATCGTGTCCACGTTGAACACCGCCAGGTGCGGGTCCAGCGCCTCGATCTGCTCCCGCACCGCACGGATCATCCGCCCCGGATCGCCCGAGGTCTTCACCAGCAACGTCAGTCCCAGCAGGCTCAGGACTTCGCTCGGCTCCCGCGGCAAGAACCGGTACACGCAGGCCGTGGTTTCCTCTCCCAGCGTGACCGACTTCGAGTTCCCGGCGATGCCGATGATCTCGTAGCTCTTTCCGCCCCCTGACACGATGCGCCGTCCGATGGGAGCCTGGTCGCCGAACAGCCGCCGTGCCAGCGTCTGGTCGACCACCACGACTGGGTTGTTGAGGTCGCGCTCGGGCCTGAAATCACGGCCGCCGAGCAGCGGCGTCCCGATGGTCTCGAAGTAGCGCGCCGTGACCGAGAACACGTTGGCGGGGACGCCTTTGGCGCGGTTGGCGGACGCATCGCGGAAGTCGTCGCCGTTTTGCGCCAGGCTCAGCGGGAGGATGTTTACTGCCGCCATCGAGCGCGCACCGGGCAAGGCCGTGACACGCGTTTCGAGCTGCCGCAGGAACTCGCGCACGCGCTCTTCGGAGTAGCCGTTGGTCTTGGGGTCCACGGCCATCATGAGCACGTTCTCCGGGCGGATGCCCAGATCCATCGAGGCCGCGCTTTGCAGGCTGCGCAGAAACAGGCCCGCGCCGATCAACAGCACCGCCGACAGCGTCACCTGCACGCCCACCAGCAGGTTCCGCAACCCAAAGCGGCGGAACCGGCCGAAGCCCGGGCCGGCGTTCTTCAGGATCGAGACCAGATCGGGGCGGCTGGCGGCGAGCGCCGGCGCCAACCCGAACAGGATGCCGGTGAAGACGGCCAGCGCGGCGGTGAAGGCGAGCACGCGGTGGTCCGGGGTCAGGTCGAATGCGATCGGAATCGGAATGGGGAGCCGGAAGCTGGAAATCGCTCGCGCCGCGAAGAACGCCACCACGAAGCCGCCCGCCGCGCCCAGGCCCGCCAGCAGCACGCTCTCTGTCAGCAATTGCCGGATCAGGTGGCCGCGGCCCGCGCCGATCGCGAGGCGGATGCCGATCTCCTGCTGGCGGCTGACCGCCCTGGCCAACAGCAGGTTCGCCACGTTCGCGCACGCCACCAGGAGCACCAGGCCGACCACCACCATCAGCAAGGTCATGAAGCCGGCGACGTACTGCTCCCCGCCCACAATCCCGCCGGCGGCGGTCAGGGTGACGGGCTCGCGTCGCCGGCCCTTGTGGTAGCTCTCGTGGATCCGCGCGTGCACCACGTTCATCGAGGCCACCGCCTCCTGGCGGCTCACTCCCCTCCGCAGCCTGCCGTTGATCACGATCCAGTGGGCGTTGCGGCTCTCTTTGTCCTTCATGATTTCGGGCGTGAAGTCCGAGGTCATAGCCAGCGGCGCCCAGAACTCCGAGACGATGCCCCGGTCGGTGCCGTAAAACCCGGGCGCCGCCACCCCCACCACGGTGTACCGCCGGCCGTTGAAGAGGACGGTCCTGCCCAGCACCGACGGCTCGGCCCCGAACCGGCGCTGCCACAGCGCGCTCCCCAACACCACCACCGGATTGCGCCCCGGAACCGCATCCTCCTCGGGAGTGATGCCGCGGCCCAGCACGATGGGCGCGCCCGTCACCTGGAAGTAGTTGCCGGACACGAGTTGCCCCCACACCCGCTCGGCCGAGCCCCCGCCCGCCAGGCTGGCCGGCGCCAGCGGGAAGTGCCCCGCCAGGCCCTCGAACACCGCTCCGCACTGCTCACGGAAGTCCCGGTAGTCGGGATACGGGAACGTGCGCCCGCCCGAAAAAGCGTACAGCCCGCCCGGGTCGCGCACCCGCAGGGCGCCCAGCAGCATGCCGTTCACCATGCTGAAGACGGTCGTGTTGGCCGCGATGCCGAGCGCGATCGAAACCGCCACCACGGCCGTGAAGGCGGGGTCCTTGCGGAAGCCGCGAAGCGCATACCGGATATCGTGAAGCAGCATGACTTGACTTATGATACCCAGAAGGATGCGGCCGGGTTCAAGCGGGGGAGCCTGTCCAGCCGCGGCTCCGTAGAGGCTCCGGTGTGTTGCCGAAACTCCATGATGTTCTGGAATCAGCGACTTGCGGTTTGAAGCCGTGGGCCTGCCGAAGCGACGTTACGGCATGGTACCACCGTGAGTTCATGGCCGAATTCATCCTTGCGCTCCCGGCCGCACTGCGAGTCTTCTTCCGCAGTCGGGGCAACACCGCCCTGGAAGTCCTCGCCTTGCCGCAGCAGGTCGCCCAGCAGAGCTGAAACGTTCTCGCCCGAAATTGAACGGCCTCGACCGGTTGTTCTGAAAGACGCTTCGATGCGCCTGGCCCCCGTGGGCAGAGGTTCTCCACATCGTGAAGCCCGAGATCGTCGTCGGGTGGCACCGGGCGGGAGTCCGGCTCTGCTGGCGTCGGCGATCGCGACCGGGCGGCGGCAGCCCGAAAACCACCGCTGCCGTCCTGGCGCTCATCTGCCGCGTGGCGCAAGAAACCACAACCATCGCTTGGCAAACGCGTGAAGGGCGGGGGTCCACCCCTGTGGCGCGGCGAGTCCCAGTGGTGGACTCAAGCGAGTGGGCCGCCTAACTCACTGATTCAGAAGGGCTAGTCTTGCCCTTCGCAGCAGCGCGCGCGTCGAGCGGGCGCGCGCCCTCCAGCAGGCCCGCGGCTTCTACAACGCCCGCATCCCGGTGCAACTGCTGCGCAAGTTTTGCCGGCTGGACGAGGCCGGCGAGCGGACCCTCGAGCTGGCGGTGCGCCGTTTGGGCCTCTCGGCCCGCGCCCACTCGCCGCTCTCAAGGTTGCTCGCACCATCGCCGACCTCGCCGGCGAGGAGGCTGTCGGAGGGCTGCCACCCTCACGCGTACCAATCTACCGTCCGCAGACCCCGAATCCGGCCGAATTCTCGCGTGTTCCTGGTCACCAAGGTGGCGCCCCAGGCGGCCGCCGTACCGGCGATCAGCGTATCCACCGGCCCAATCGGCACCCCCGCCCTCTCCAACTCGAACCGGATCTGCGCCGCCGCTCTGGCCGCTTTCTCCTCAAAGGGCAGAATGGTCACGGTGCGCATGAACTCCTCCAGTTGCCCTCGCCGCTTCTCCGGCTGGGTGGAACGCCGCAGCCCGAATGCCAGCTCGTAGAGGACCACCGACGGCACGCCGATGGCCGATGGGGGCGTCCCCAGCAATCGTTGCCCCACCAAGCCCATGCCCTTGAAGAAGTAGATCAGTGTGTTGGTGTCCAACGCGAACATCAAAGCCGCTCCCGCCTGCGGTCCCGTCCTTCGGCCTTCCGGATCTCCTCCAAGCTCGGGAAATCCGTCCAGGCCCCTTCCAGCGCCACGACGGAGGCCGGCCATTCCGAGCGCGCACGCGCCCGGATGGCCTCCGCGATCCACTTGCTCTTGGATGAGCCGGATTCCCGGACCGCGGTGTTGACGAGCGCTTCGGTCTCGGGGTCAAGGTAGATGGTGATCTGGGCCATGCACTTATAGTGTATCACATAAGTGGCATTTCCGAGCGCTCCCGGAGCGAAGCCGCCCCGCGCCCGCGAGCGCATCCTTCCAGCCGCGCACGCCAGCGCTGACCCGGAGCGCGCCGCCGCGCCGAAGGCGGATAATTGTAGAGGCTCGGGAGACCGAAGAGTGCCGGTCCCAAATCCTGACTGAGTTCAAAGGAACTTACACCCCATGAGATACACGCCTTCGCTCGCAGTGCTCGGCATGTGTCTTTGCGGCGTGGCCGCCGCCCAGACCCCAGAGCCGCAAGTTCCTCGCCAGACCAGCCCGCCGGTGCCGATGCCGGCGACGGCAACGCCCGGCGCTGGGGAGAGCCTGTTTCTGCGCGGCGTGCCCTCCGGGAAAGCGACTTCCGAAACCCTGCCGCTCAGCCTCTCCGACGCCGTCAACCGCGGGTTGAAGCACAACCTCGGCTTGCTGATCGGCGAGCAAGGGACCCGTTCGGCGGAGGCGGCGCGCTACCGCAGCCTCAGCAGGCTGTTGCCGGAGGTCACCACGCGCATCGCGGAGGTGGGCCAGCAGAGCAACCTGAAGGCCTTTGGATTCTCGGGCTTTCCCGGCATCCAGCCCATCGTGGGCCCGTTCAACATTCTCGATGCCCGCGTTCTGGCCACGCAGCCCATCCTCGATCTGGCCGCCATGCGCAACCTTCGGGCCAGCGCCGACAACCTCAAGGCGGCGCAGTACTCCTACCAGGACGCCCGCGACGTCGTGGTGCTGGCCGTGGTGAGCCTGTATCTCCAGGCGCTCGCCGGCCGCGCGCGGATCGACGCCGTGCGCGCGCAACTGAACACCGCCCAGGCGCTCTACCAGCGGGCGGTAAACATGAAGAACGGCGGCGTGGTGGCGGGAATCGACGTGCTGCAGGCGCAGGGGGCCGTCGCCACGGCCAATGAGAATCACATCTCCAGCCTGTATGCTTACAATCTCGCCAAGGCCACCCTGGCCCGCGCGGCGGGCGGAGCGGAGAAGTCCTCGCTACAGTTCTTGGGTCTGGCGGCGCGCTGAGAGGAGCGACCTGGATGGCGGATACCAGCGGATTCGAACCGCAGGAGGGCCGGCAACCCGGACCCCCGGAGAGAGAGCAGCGGAGCACCGATTCCCGCCGGCGCCTGCCGGCCAAGTGGATTCTGCTGGCGCTGGTGTGCGCGGTGGTTGTAGCGGCGTACTTCGCGTGGCGCTATTACTCGACCCGCGAGACCACCGACGATGCGCAAATCGACGCCCACATCAATCCGATCAGCGCGAAAGTCGCCGGCACGGTGACGGCGGTGAACGTGGACGATAACCAGTTGGCGCAGGCCGGCACGGTGTTGGTCGAGATCGACTCCCGCGATTACCGCGTGGGGCTCGACCGCGCGCGGGCCGACCTGGAGGTCCAGCGGGCCAGCGCGCGCGCAGCCGAGACCGCGGTCCCGATCACCTCGACCACCACCGCCAGCCAGCTCAGCCGGGCCGAGGCCGACGTCCAGGCCGCCGGCGCGGGCCTGGCCGCCGCGCAGAAAGAGGTCGAGGCCGCGCGGGCCCAGTTGCGCTCCACCCAGGCGCGCTGGCGGGAGGCGGAGGCGCGCAGCACCCTGGCGCAACAAGACCTGGCCCGCATGAAGCAACTGGTGGCCCGGGACGAGATTTCACGGCAGCAATACGATTCCGCCGTGGCGGCGGCGGACGCGGCTCGCGCCGCCGTCGATTCCGCGCAGGCGGTGGTGGCCCAGGCCGAGCAGGGCGTTCCAGTCGCCGAGAGCCACGTCGCGCAGGCGCGGGCGGTCGTGGCGAGGATGGAGGCGGACGTAGCCGCGGCGCGGACCGGACCGCAACGGGTGGCGGTCAGCCAGGCCGAGTCCGGTTCCGCCCAGGCCCGGATTCGCCAGGCGGAGGCGAGCCTTGCCCAAGCCGAGCTCAACCTGCAATACACCAGGATCACGGCCCCGGTCAGTGGCGTCGTCAGCAAGAAGACGGTCGAGGTTGGGCAGGTGATTCAGCCCGGCCAGCCGCTCATGGCGATCGTGCCCCTGGAGCACATCTGGGTGACGGCCAATTTCAAGGAGACCCAACTCCACCACATGCGGCCGGGCCAGCCGGCCATCATTTCCGTGGATGCCTACGGCGGGAGCCAGTTCCAGGGGCGCGTGGACAGCATCGCCGCCGCGACCGGCGCAAAGTTCAGTGTGCTGCCTCCGGAGAATGCCACGGGGAATTTCGTCAAGGTCGTCCAGAGAGTGCCGGTGAAGATTGTGCTGGAGCACGGCCAGGATTTGCGGCAACTTTTCCGGCCCGGCATGTCGGTTGTGGCGACGGTCATCACCAAATGACCGGACTCGCCAGCGACCGCGCCCCGGCCGTCGCCGGGGCCATCAGCCCCTGGATCAGCTCCATCGCCGTGTTGTCCGCCACCTTCATGGTGGTGTTGGACACGACGGTGGTGAACGTCTCGCTGTCACATATCGCCGGCGGCCTTTCGGCCAGCGTAGACGAAGCCACCTGGGTGCTGACTTCGTACCTGGCGGCCAATGCCGTCATCCTGCCGATGACCGGCTGGCTGGCGAACTACTTCGGCCGGAAGGCGCTCCTGATAGGCGCCGTCGTCGGCTTCACCGGCGCGTCGGTCCTCTGCGGCCTGGCGCCGAGTCTGCCGCTGCTGGTCCTGTTCCGCATCCTCCAGGGGCTGAGCGGAGGCACGCTTCAACCCCTCTCGCAGGCCGTGATGCTGGAGGCTTTTCCGCCGCGCGAGCGCGGCCAGGCCATGGCCTTTTGGGGGCTGGGAATCGTGGTGGCGCCGATGCTCGGTCCCGTGTTGGGCGGCTGGCTCACGGATAACCTGGGCTGGCGCTGGGTTTTTTACATCAACCTCCCGGTCGGCATCGTGTCCGTCATCATGATCATGCTGTTCATCTTCGACCCGCCCTACATCCGCAGAAGAACCTCGCGGGTGGACTACTGGGGGATCGGGATGCTGACCCTCGGCATTGGCGCGCTGCAAATCGCTCTGGACCAGGGCCAGGAAGAGGACTGGTTCGCTTCGCGCTGGATCAAGGCGCTGGCGATCACCGCGGCCGTAACGCTGGTGACGCTGGTATCTCATGAGCTGCGCACCCGGCATCCGGTGGTTGACCTGCGGGTCCTCAAGGTGTGGACCTACAGCGCCGGCACATTGTTGATGACGGTGGTGGGATTCGTGCTTTTCGGCAGCATGGTGCTGCTGCCGATCCTGGTCCAGACGCTGCTGGGCTACCCGGCGTTGCAGGCCGGAATTGCCATGGCGCCGCGCGGTCTCGGCTCGTTCCTGGCGATGCCGATCGTCGGAATGCTGATGATGCGGTTCGACCCGCGAAAGCTGCTGGTAGTGGGGCTGCTCGGCACCGCATTCACTATGTTCCAGCTTTCCTGGCTAAACCTGAACACCGGGTACTGGGACATCTTTTGGCCCCAGTTTTTTCAAGGCCTGGCACTGGGATGCCTGTTCGTGCCGCTGACCACCGTTACGATGGACCCGATCCCTAAAGAGGATATGGGCAACGCGACGAGCATCTTCAATGTGACGCGCAATATCGGGGGCAGCATGGGCATCGCGGCCGTCACCACCTACCTGGAGCGCCGCACGCAACTGCACGTCAACGTGCTTGGCGCGAACGTCAGCGCCTACGACCCGAAGACGCGCCTGCTCTTCGAGAGCATCAGAAAGGGCCTGATGGGCCGGGGCTCGGACGCCTCCACCGCCACCCAGCAGGCTTACCGGGCGATGTTCGGCATGGTTCAGCGCCAGGCGGCTATGCTGTCGTTCCTGGAAACCTTTCGCGTGCTCGGCATCGTTTCCCTGGTCTTGATGCCGCTGCTGCTGTTGATGCGCCGGCCGAAGCACCACCGCCGCGCGGCGGTGGCGGAGTAGGGCGGGCGGCAGGTGGTTTGTCCCGGAGCGTCCGGAGGAGTGGGGTGAGTCTCCGGACTTGCCAGCCGGCTTTCCAGTCGGCTTTTTCAGGCCGGCACGAATGCCGGCCGGCAGGCAAGAATGCCCACCCCACGCGCCCTACCGCTCGCTTCTCCCCGCCGCCCACAGGATGGCCTGCCTCACCAGGGCGCGGTAGCCGGGGTGCTGGTGAGCGTAATGGTCGTGGCCGAGCTGGATATAGACCACTCGCGACTTCTCATACGGGCTGATCCAGGCCACCGGACCGTCGCTGGTGGGATTGTCGGTGGTGAGCAGAACCTTGACCCGCGGCGAGATCCACATGCCCTTGTAGGTCTCGTCGCGCAAGCGCAGGGTACCGAGACCGGCCGTGATCGGATGCTCCAGAACGGTCCGGACCGTCACCTTCTCGTCGTGCCGGTAGGTCGAGGCGGGCCGGCTACCGTCCGGCTTCTCCAGGTACCTGCCGCCGACTACTTCCTCGTACCACCAGGGCCACGCGGCAAAGCCGGCGATGACGTGGTGCAGGGCCACCAGTCCTTTGCCGCTCTCCAGAAATTCCCGAAGGTTCTTCTTCTGGGTCTCGGGAAGGTCCGGCACCATGTCGTAAAGCACCAGTACGTCTACGCGCGGGCGCAGGTCCCGGGTGTAGGCCCCAGGGTGCGGGTTGACGGTGACCTGGAGCCGCTCGTCGCCTTCGAACAGCGAATAGAAGGACGCCTCGTGATCGTGTCCGCCGGTCACCACCTGCACGCGCACAGGCTTTTCGAGGGGCGCGGCCCAGCCGGCGGCCAGCAGCAACAAGACAAAAGCGGCGGGCCGCCTCATACCTCCCACTCCTTCTGCCACAGCGCACGGCTCTTCTTCCTGTAGGCAATGTTGACCAGGTGGCAGGCCACGGAGGAATAGTGCCCGGCTACCACGTCGCAGTTGGGCGGCTTGCGTGTGCGGACGCACTCCAGCCAATTGGCCATGTGGTCGGCTTCAGGCGCCCCGCCGGCGGTAATCTCCAGGGCGCCCTTCTCGGCCGGAATGAAGCGATAGCCGCCGCGGAAGATCGACAGGCGCCCGCCCGAACCCAGGAAGACAATCGCGGCTGACTCCTTGGGGTTGAGGTCGGTGATCGTGGCCTCGAAGGTCACGTTCAGCTTGCTGGGGTATTCCACGATGGCGTTGATGTTGTCCGGCGTGTCCCGTCCGTCGTCGTAGCGGTAGATGCCTCCCAGCGCCACGGCCGAGAGCGGGCGCTCGACTCCCAAGTACCAGTGCACCACGTCCACCAGGTGCACGAACAAACCCCCGGTCTGCCCGCCGGTCGAGAAATCCCAGTAGGCGAAACGGTTGAAGTAGCGCTTCGGGTCCCAGGGGATCCTGGGCAGCCAGCCCAGGCAGGCGTTCCAGTCCAACCCCGGCGGTTTCTGCTCCATGCCGGGCGGCGCCTTTTCCAGGTACCCGCTGTTGGCGTTCCAGACGGTGCGCACCATGTTGACCTGCCCGATCTGGCCGCTGTCGATGAACCGCTGCTTGGCCTCGATGAAGTTGGCCATACTGCGCTGCTGCGTGCCCACCTGCACGATGCGGCCGGTCTCGCGGACGGCGCGGACCACCCCGCGCCCTTGCATGGGCAGCGAGGTCATGGGCTTCTCGACGAAAACGTCCTTGCCGGCCCGGCACGCATCCACGGTGATCTGGGCGTGCATATGGTCCCAGGGGGCCACGATCACGCCGTCGATGTCCTGGCGCTCGAGCAGGCGGCGGTAGTCGCCGTAGTCGGCCACCGGCAGGCCGGCGATCTGGGCCGCGCGATGGCGCCGCTCGTCCCAGGCGTCGCAGACCGCCACCCACTCGATGCCGCCCAGCTTGTTGGCCACGTTCATCAGGTACGAGCCGCGGCTGCCCGTGCCGATGATGCCCAGGCGAATGCGGTCCGCGGCGCCCAGCACGCGAGCGGCCGAGGCGGCTGTGACCACAAAGGCGCGCCGTGAGACAGTCGTGTTCATCTCGATCCTCCTTCCTGCTCGTAGATGCACTCGCGCCCGGCCTCGAACAGGGCGCAGATGTTCTCCGGGGGCACGTCTGGCTGGATGTTGTGAACCGCCCCGAGCACCCAGCCGCCGCCGCTCCCCATCAGCTCGAAGATGCGCCGCACCTCGGAGCGCACCTCGCCGGCCGAGCCGCGCGGCAGGATGCGCTGCGTGTCTATGCCGCCCCAGAAGTTGATGCGATCGCCGAACTCCCGCTTCAGGCGGCCCGGTTCCATGTCCTTGGCGCTTACCTGGATAGGATTGAGCACGTCTATGCCGATGGCGATGAAATCCTCCACGTAGCGGTACACCGAGCCGCAGGTGTGGTAAAGGATCTTGGCCCGCGTGTGCGCGCGAATGGTCTCCACAACCTGCTCCTGGAATGGCCGGAGGAGCTGGCGGTAGAGCGCCGGCGCGCAAACCGGGCGGTCCTGCTGGCCGATGTCGTCGCCGAAAGCCACGATGTCGATCAGGTCGCCCACCTCGCGCAGAGTGCGGCGGTTCATCTCCCGAAGCACTTCCCAGACCGCCTGCATGAGGCCCCGGAACAGCGCGTGGTTCTGGCCCATATCCATGAACCAGTCTTCGAAGCCGCGCAAGTACTGGGTGGTGTGCACCAGGTTGAAGCGCCCGTTGTAGATCACGGCGTAGCCCGACTGGCGCAAGCGCTGCGCCGCCTCGCGCAAGCCGCGCACTATGCCCGGATCCGTCGGGTCGGGCCACGGGTAGCGGGCCACGGTCTGGGCGGTGATCTCGCCCACCAGCGGGCTGCGCTCCAGCTCGTAGTACGGGCAGCCGGGCGGCTGGCGCCGCACTACGCCCCACTCATCCTGGTAGCGATGATCGCCCAGCTCGATGTCCCCGCCGCGGTCGGGCGTCCCCTGGGAGAACCCCCGCGCATCCACGCCCAGGTGTTCCAGCACCCGCTTGTCCGGCTCCACAACCTGCTGCATGCGGTCTATGAGCACCCCGGCCCCGCCGAATCCGAGGTGCGCGCGCAGCTTGTCGTAGGCGCCTTTGACGATTCCGGTGAACCGCGTGGTCCCCACATCCATCGGGGCACGATCTGGCTGGCGGTGCTCGAGCGCCGCCAGCACCCGTTCTCGAGGAGTCATCTGCGGTGCCCTCCGATTTATTGTACGCCGGGTGTAACGCCGCGAAAGCGGCGAAAAAATCGGGTCACAGCGCGAGGAGACAGGCAAAACTGCCTGTCCCACGCTGCAATCAGAGCACTTAGCCAACCGTGGGACAGGCGGTTTCGCCTGTCCGCCGATTCTTTCAGAGCTCGCCCGCTCAGCTTCCCCAGCGCCGGAGAGCCACCACCGCGTTCAGCCCGCCGAAGGCAA
>CAYGVJ010000125.1:0-15445 GCA_964353255.1 uncultured Solibacteraceae bacterium
GAGAGCCTCACCTTGCGCCGATTTCTGCAAGAGGCTCAGTGTACTGTCCCGGTTTACGTCCGCATCCGCGCCATCAGGTACACCCCGGCCAGCGCGAACACCGCGTCGGGCGACCAGGCGGCCAGGGTCGCCGGCAGCAGGTTGATGTTGCCGACCTGCTCGAAGAGCTGGCCCAAGGCCCAGTAGGCGGGCGACATGGGAGTGCCTCGGCTGACGATTTCTGGTACACTCCTGGTCTTACTAGCCCATGAAGCGAGTCGGCCCGTCAACTGCCCCGAGTCCGGTAGAGACACTGGACAGGGCAATCCAGGCGCTTTGTGGCACTGCAAGCACGCAGTCGCAGGCCCACATAAAGCCCGTTCACAATCACTTGAGCCATCGGCTCGTTGTCGAGGGCGGTTTTCCGCCAGAGTGGGTGCACCCAAGGCCTCCGTACAAGGCCAAGCACAAGACGAACTTTGAACACCAACTCGAGTGCGTCACTGAGCAGCCGGGTGCATCGGAAGTGAGGATCCTCGGCGGCATCAAAGCAAAGAACCTCGACGTGACCGTGCTCCACCCGACTATCGGACCCGTACTAGGGATCTCGGCCAAGAGCACCGGGAATGCGTTCCGAAACCTGACCAACCGCATGGAGGAGGCCCTTGGGGACTGCGCCAATATTCACATGATGTACCCGGGATTCGTCTTTGGCTTTCTCCATTTCATAAAGTTCGCCTCGACCTGCGATATCGAGCGGGCCGACGCCACGTTCGACGCCGCCGGGAACCCGCTTCCCCACCTACTCCGCTACCACGACGTCCTGGTCTCCCTTTCAGGCCGGGCAACGATCACCGACCCTGCGATGCGGTATGAATCCGTGGGGCTGATCGTCTACGAATGCAAGGAGCGGAAGACTCGGGTTTATCCGCACTACCCGGCTCCGAGCAGCCCGGTCCACTACTCCAGGTTCTTCGAGCGCTTGTACCAGCTCTACGATTTGCGCTTCTCTTACCCTTTTCCCCAGGGGCAGGCAGCACGGAAAACCTGGACCCTAACCAAGTTTGAGGCAACAGGTCCGTTTGACGTTGCGTTGGCCTTTGGCTGGAGTGCCAGGCTCTGAGCTATTACCCCCGCGCCATTCTGCGGGTTCGGAGCGTTTCAGCGGCATCTCGCAATAGGCTGCAATCGGCAACTGAAAGGCCCAGGCTTTTCTGGAGCAATTGCCGATCCGCGATCTGCGCACATGCTGTGTCGCCTTGCTTGCGAGCCGTCTCGTCAAGCTCTCTCGCGAGACTGTCGAGCTGATTGCGGTTGCCCGGCAATGGGAGGATCACCTGCGCGGCCTCCCCCGGTTCGAGTTTGAGCATGCCGCCACCCAGGGCGTGGCCCTCGACCTCGGCGCTCAGGCGAGCCAGAGAGGTCTGCCACAACGCGGTGATCCCGTCTCGGCTGACCGGCGCGTCCGGACGCAGGCGCAGGATGTGAAGGCTGTTGGGCGCAACCACCCCCGCATCGTTCGCCACCAGTCTCGACACGTCGCCGCTCATGTAAGTCAGGAACGCGTCGGGATGATAGACGTGGGGCACCCGGTACCAGGGAGTGCGCGTGCGGCACTTGAACGTCCGATGCACCCCCAGCTTCTGGCCGTATGCCAGGTAGCGCAGGATGCTGTCTGGCAGACCGCCATCGGCAGGCAATTCCAGAAGATAACCAGCCTGGCCGTGTGCAAGTGCCGCCCGCCAATCCTCTCGCGTGAATCTCAAGCCGGCTAGAGCGCGCCCCCGGCGCACGCAGGCGCGCAGGAACCTACTGGGGATTCCCCACTCGGCGGCCGCCTGCGGGTCAAGATGGAAGAACTCATTGGCGCCTGTCACGTAGCCGATCCCGACATCAGCAAGAGCGCCAAGGGGCGCTGTATCGTCCTGGTCGCGCAACTCGCGATAAAGCTCGCGTGCCTTTCGGGGAAGCAGGTATTGGATGATTCGCTGCTGCCCGCTGGCCAGCCGTTCGCGATCGAGCCGCCGAAGCCCGGCCAGCGGCCAGCGGTCCGCCGTCTGAATGTCCGCGAGCACGCCGGCATGTGGAAGGTCGCGCAGGTAGAACTGGCCGCCGGTCGCCGGGTCCTTCCCCTCTGCCAGCAGCAGGAGTGTGTCTTCGCTCAGGTCCGGAAACAGTTTTTTCCGGAACGTGAGAAATGTGACGCTCCGAAAGACTCGGCTGAGGTGCCGCAGAACTGGCAAGGCGTATGCTGCGTGGCCGATCTCGAAGGGGATGACCATCGCCAGGCGTCCGCCTGGACGCAGCAATCGGATGCTATGGATCAGGAATGGCAGCCAGGAGCTCGACAACTCACTGAGCTTCAAGCCCTGCTCGGCCGCGCGAGTGAGAGCGCGCCTGCGAACTTCGCCCGTGAATCGCTGATATCTGATGAACGGCGGGTTCCCCACTGCGACGTCGGCTGGGGGGAGGCGATCCGGGCCGACCTCGAAGAAATCCGATTGGACCAGGTTGCCCTTTGCCACGCCAAACTCGTCGTGCAGTTTCTCGGCGATGCGGCTGTGGACTTGGGCGTCAAGCTCAACGCCGAACACTTGTGTCGTCACGTTCCCCGTGAGTTCACGCAGGCGTTTGCAGGCCGACCGAAGGAAGACACCGCCGCCGAAACTTGGATCGAGCACCCTGTCCGTTGCGTTCCGAACGGCCCACCAAACCAGGAAATCCGCAACCTGAGAATCGGTATAGTAGACGCCGAGAGACTTCGGGCTCCCCTGGTGCTGAGTGGAACCGGTGTTGTCGCTCACACCACTACATTCTACCTCTGCCGGGCGCATCTGTCGTGCTTCAGGAAACAGGGTCAACTGTTGGGCCGCGCTTTGCACCAAGGGACTCCCATGATGGGATCGTCAGTCCCGGCGACAGGCTGTAGGGCGCGCTTGCCCTGAGGCCAGTGTTGCCCACAGCGGAACAGACGTTTACGTCCGCATCCGCGCCATCAGGTACACCCCGGCCAGCGCGAACACCGCGTCCGGCGACCAGGCGGTCAGGGGCTTGGAGACTTCAGCCGCCACTGCGCTCCTGGAACCTGTCCAGAAGCTCCTTGAGCAGCGCGGGAGTGTACCGAAAGCTGGTCCGGGTCAGCCGGTCGAATGCCTCCGGAAGGTTGACGATCCCGCGTGAGGCGGCCTCTGCCAGAATGCCCAACACCCCCGTCACCTTCAGGCCGCGGCTGGAAGCCACCCTGCGGGCGGACCTCTCGTCCAACAGCACGAGGTCCGCCTGGATGCCCTCGGCCAGGCAGATCGCCTCACGCTCCCCGGTCTGTAAGGCCTCCAGGCCGGCAGCCGGAGCGGTGCCCACCGAGACTACCGCCACCCAGGGTGGCGGGCGCTTGGCCCATTCCCGCACGCTGGCCGGCGCGCCCGCGGCCAACACCCCCGCCACGACAGCCTGAGGGACGAACACACGGCCGAAGAGCTTGGGGACAAGCTCAACCTCGCCGATCAGGATCAGGTAGCAGATGGGGGAGGCGTCAGCGACGGCGATCATTGACGGGAGGCGGCGCGCATGGCGGCGAGGTCGCGTTCCAGATCGTCCATGGTGTAGTCATGGTAGGCCTCCGCGCGGCGCAGCAGGGCCTCGGTCTCCCACCGCGACTCCAATCCCAGCATTTGCTGCACCTGCGCGGGGGTGATCAGGCCATCCCGGTAAGCTTGGATAGCCACTGCCTCTAGCACGGCTCGTGTGACCTCACCGGAGTGCGCCTGGAGCTGCTGCGCCACCTCGTCGGGAATGTCGATTGCGACGTTCATACGGCCTCTTCTTCAGTGTAGCAGGACACGTCCCTACGTCCTCATCCTTGCCATCAGGTACACCCCGGCCAGCGCGAACACCGCGTCGGGCGACCAGGCGGCCAGGGCCGCCGGCAGCAGGTTGATGTTGCCCACCTGCTCGAAAAGCTGCCCGAGCGCCCAGTCGGCGGGGGAAATGGGAGTGTCTTGGCCCACGATTTCTGATGCACTTCTGACTTTGCAGAGCCGCGCCATGCGGGAGTACGCCGCCCTACACGGGCCCGACGCTCACGCGCTGCACGTTGTCGTGCGCCAAGTATACGCTTGGCTGAGCCGTATGAGTCGCCGTCAATAGAAAATAGTACAGGCGGGTCGCGCCGAGGCGGGCGAAATGATCGCGGAACACCTCGGTTGCATCTTTGCGTCCGTCGCTGGCCACCGCGGTTGCGGTGCACGAGGTTAGCATGGCGACATCCAATTCCTCCGAGTAGAGGCAGGAGATCGTAATTCCCAGATGCGCCTCGGCAGCCAGCCGCTGAAAGCAGGTAGCCTCCGGCCCCTCACTGTCTCCGAGGAGCGCGCCGACCACGTGGCATCGGCCATGCGGCGCGAGGACTTCCGGCAGCCCCGTCAGCAGCCGCCGCACGATCGCGAGCCCGTCGGGTCCGCCATCGGCGAACCGCGGAAAACGCACGCCCGGGGGCACGGGCATGAAGGGCGGATTGCAGCAAATGAGGTCGAACCGGCGGCCCGCTATGGGTTCGAACAGGTCACCGATCAGGTATTCGACTCTATGGCTGAGTCCGTTGAGTTCGGCGTTGATCCAAAACACTCCTTCGGCGAGCGGTTCCATCTCCACAGCCGTCACTGACGTGGCGGTCTGGGCACACACCAGCGCCTGAGCACCTACACCGGCACAAAGGTCGAGCACCCGCCCTTCTGCCGGGAACAGTTGGCGGCTGAGCACGAGCGAGTCCTGGCCGTAATACAGCCTGGCCGAGGATGAAACCGTCTCACAGAAGAGAAACAGGCCCATGTGGTCCACGAGCCGGAATCCGCCAGCGGCGATCAGGTCCCCGTTTCGCCGAATGAGCCCGAACGCGTCCAGAATCGAGATCAGATCTCGTGGCGCGTGGCTCTCGACCCGAGCGCTCTCGACGGCCTCTCCGAAGCAGAAGAGACGTACGATGGTTTGGAGGGGTTCCGAAATGAGTGAGGGATCGAGGCTGTCTTCCCCGGTGCGAAGGGCAGCCAGCATCTTGTCCATGCCCGCCTCCACCAGGAGGTCCCGGAGGTATTTGAGTACCTTCCGTTGTTCGCCACTCAGTTCCATTGTCGAGACCGCTGAGCCATGAGCAATATACCTCACCGCCGCCCTCGCGTGGGGCATCCCTCGGACTGCCGGGCGGCCTACGTCCGCATCCGCGCCATCAGGTACACCCCAGCCAGCGCGAACACGGCGTCCGGCGACCAGGCGGCCAGGGCCGCCGGCAGCAGGTTGATGTTGCCCACCTGCTCGAAAAGCTGCCCCAAAGCCCAGTAGGCGATGGCGATGCCCAGGCTCACTCCCACGCCCGGCCCCCGCCCCGCCCGAGCACGTTTTGTGATATGTTGCTTGTCAAAGGACGGCTACATCGGGAATCTGGAGTTATCTTGATCCCGTAGGTACTGGTTTCGGTGCGCATGTCGGACGATGCTGACAGTTTTTTCGAAGCCTGCTTTGTGGCGCTGACGGGACATAACCGGAGCTTTCGCTGGCAAGGTGAGCTCTTCCGGCGGCTCTGCGACGACGACATTCCACGACGGCTGAACCTACCTACCGGGTTGGGCAAGACCTCGGTCATGGCGGCCTGGCTGATCGCGCTGGGCTGGCAGGCCAGACTGGGGGCTGAGAATGTTCGGCTTCCTCGAAGGCTGGTTTGGGTCGTGGACCGGCGTGTGGTCGTCGATCAAGCAACGACGGAAGCCGAACTCCTGGCCAATAACCTGGAAGAAGCGCACGGCGCTGATGAACTGCGCAACGCGCTTCGGAGTCTCTCCATCACCGGCGACCCGGACGCAGTTCTCGCCGTGAGCACCTTGCGCGGCGAGCGTGCCGACAATCGTGCTTGGAGCCTCGATCCATCGCGGCCGGCCATCATCGTCGGCACGGTGGACATGACCGGCAGCCGCCTGCTGTTTTCCGGCTACGGCGACAGCCGGCGCCGCCGCCCGTTGCACGCGGCGCTGCTTGGCCAGGACGCGCTGATTGTCAACGACGAGGCCCACCTGACCCCTGCCTTTGCCGGGTTGCTCGCCAGCGTCCGCGAGTTCGCCCGGGGCGAACGTCCCCTGCGGATGATGCTGCTTTCGGCGACGCCGCGCGGCAACACACAGGCCGCGTTCCCAGAGAATCTTGAGGCCGATCTGGCGAACGAGGTATTCCAAAAGCGGTGCCGTGCCGTCAAGCGGCTGCACCTGTGCGAGCATGACGACCCGAAGAGGGAGATGCAGAGGCTGGCTGGTGAGCCTAACCGCCGCACGATTGTCTTTGTGCGGTCGCCGGAGGACGCTCGAAGGCTCGCAGCCGCGATCGAGAGCAGGCACAAAGGCGTCAGCGTTCCGCTGCTCACGGGGATGCAGCGCGGCTGGGAGCGCGATCGGTTGCTCCAGGACCCTGTCGTACAGCGTTTCCTTGCGAAGGAGACGCCACCGGCGGACGCGGAACCCTGCTGGCTGGTGGCTACCTCGGCCGGTGAGGTCGGTATCGACCTCTCGGCTGACCGCCTGATCACCGACCTCGATACCGCCGACCATCTGCTGCAACGCTTCGGGCGCTTGAACCGTTTTGGCGAGACCGAGGGGGAGGTCCACGTGGTTTATTCGCCAAAGCAGATCACCGGCGACAAGGGCAATGCGCCGCTCCTCAAAGCGACCCTGGACTACCTTAAGACGTTGTCCGGCGTCTCGCCGGAAACGCTCTGGATGCAGCCGCCACCCGCCACGGCTCTACCGGAGGATCCCCACTTTGCCCCGCTGCTCCCCTGGCATATCGACGTCTGGTCCATGACATCGATCCCCGCTGGGGAGTGGCCGTCACGCCCGGCTGTCGAGTACTGGCTGCGCGGGGAGGATGAGGCTAGCGCGCCGCCCGAGACGTACGTCGCCTGGCGTGAGGATATCGATGATCTGGCGAATCCCAGCGTCTCGCCGCGCGACCACGAGGAGGTCTTCGACTGCTATCCCGTGCTCGCGCAAGAGCGGCTCAAGCAGTACACTCACTATCTGCGCGACGCCCTCAGGAAGTCGGGCTATCTCCGCACGCGGGCGATTCTTATTGCCTCCGACGGGGAAATCCGCTCCGGAACGCTCGCTGAACTGGTCGAAGACCGTGGTCTGTTTCGTTACGCGACGTTGTTGCTGCCCCCGGGCGTCGGTCATCTCGACCGCAACGGAATGGTGGACTGGTCGAAACCCACAGATAGGCTTTCGCCAGAGGATCTCGCCCGCTACGACAAGTCCGCCACGGACACCAGAACTCGCGTGCGGCTCGCTCCTGGTGAAGCGGAGCCGGAAACCGGCTTGCGTCGGCGCTACACTGTCGAGCTTGCCCCCGACGACGAAAACGAAGAAGGGCCGCGCTGGGTGTACTTCGTCGGCAAACGCGAGAAGGCTGCCAAGTTCCTGCCGGAGTTGCTCGCCGATCACCAGGAGCGCGTGGCAAGCGTCGCTGCCGAGCTTGCGTGCCGCCTCGGCTTCGATGAGCGCATGGTCCGGGTCTTCGATTGGACAGGGCAATGGCACGACGCCGGCAAGGACCGTGGTATCTGGCAGGGTGCGGCGGGAAACCAGGACGGGCCACCGCTAGCTAAGAGCGAGCGTTTGAGCGGGCGCCGGCTCGCCGGCTACCGCCACGAACTCGGCTCGCTGCTGGATGCCGAGTCACAGCTTCCCGAGGACTTCACCCCGTGGGAGCGCGACCTCGCCCTGCACCTGGTGGCCGCGCATCATGGCTGGGCGCGACCCCACTTCCCGGATCGTGCGTTCGACAAAGACGCTTATCGCCGCAGTGAGCGCGCGGCGATCGCTTCCGCGCGCCGCTTCGGGCGCCTTCAGCAGAGGTTGGGCGCCTGGGTTCTGGCATATCTGGAAGCCGTGTTCCGCTCAGCCGACGCCATCGCATCGGTGAACGCCCCGGAGATGCCTGCCAATGCCTGAGCACCGCCTGAGGCTGGACCCGCGCAACCCGGGGCAGTTCTTCGCCTGCTGCGGCCTGTTCGAGCTGTCGGAGTTGGCCGCACCGGGCGGGGAGGCCTGGTTCACAGACGGGGGTGGGCAGTTCGTGATTTCCACGGCCGCACCAGTACCCCCGCGGGAGCTGCGGCTGGCGCCACGCGCGGGTGAGCAAGAGACAGCCGAGCCGGGGCTCGAACCACTGGTGCTCGAGATCGGGCAGCGCCCGCTCGCCCTCAACTGGTGGCTCAACGAGACGCTCACCAATAAGAGTTCTCTCAAGACCTGGGGCGGGCAGCAGACGCCGCGCCGTATGTTGAACGAGCTGCTACGGTTGCTCGATTCCGCTGTCCCGCCCGCGAGGCTTCTAGAGGCTTCCGCCTTTACGAGCACCCGGTTCGGCGTTGACGCGCGCTCGGCTTGGGATGCCATCGACTTCGGGTATTCGCCGAATGATGAGGGCGAGCAGGCCCGCACATTTCCCTGGGTAGAGGTTCTGGCGGTCGCCGGGCTGCAAGGCTTCCGTCCCGCCGGGGAAAGCCGCTCCCGCCATCGTTACTCGGTGTGGCTCACCCCGCTCAGCCTTGCGGCGGCCCGTGCGGCGTGCGCGGCGCCCTGGCCCGGCTTGCCGCGGCAATCGTTCCGCTTTGAGATCGCGGGGCGGGGCCAAGGCTACAAAACGTTTCTATTCGGAGAAGGAGCCGATCATGTCTGAACAACTCGCTCGTTTCGACGCTTGGATCACCGAAGGCGGTCCAAGCGCGTTGGTCATGAAGGAGTATCTCGAACCCGCCGCCGGTGCCGGCGACGTGATCTTTCCCCCCACGTTCGCTCCGCCGGAGGACGACAGAGCCGCCGCTGCCGGGTACGTCATCGATGGCGACGGCGACAAGACGGTGTGCCTACTCGATTCCGTCGGATCGCAGGCCAATCGCCTGGAGCCGGTGTTCAAGATGGCCGGGTATCGGGACCTAGTTCCGCAAATCGAGATCCGGGTGAAGGACCGCGTGGTGAACCTGCTGGAGGTGGGACACCGCGCCGCGGACGCGCTAGTGCGGTCCACGGCGCTGGCGGGAGATCTGGAAGAGGCGTTCCGCGAGTGCGAGACAGGCAATGCGGCGCCCCTGGCGAAGATCGCGCCGACCAGCCTGGTCTTCGGCGCCTGGGACTCGCGGGCCTCACAGGTGAAGGTGCCGCGCCTGGTGGATTCGACCATCCGCGCTTTCGGCGTCAGGAAGCTGACCCGCTCCGCGCAGTACTTTTCCGCCCTCGAAAAGGACGAGGTCGAAGAACTGCTGGAAACCGACACGCAGAAACAGAGAAAAGCGCTCAGCAAGGCGGGATTCCTGGACGCGCCTTCCGGCCGGACGCACGGGGGCGTCATCGTGGAGGGCGAAATCGTCCGCACCACCATCGTCAATCTCACCGCGTTGCGCGCTCTCGGCGCGCCGACCGTGGAAGAGCGGACGGCGCTGCGCCGCTACATCCTCGGCCTCGCGCTCATTGCCGCTCTTGCACCCATGGACTTCTGCCTGCGGCAGGGGTGCCTGCTGGTTCGCGCCCGCCAGAAACCGCCTGAAAGCAAGGTCGTCTACCGCGACGGGCGGCGTGAGGACTTCTCTGCGGCCATGGAGGAAATCGAGCCGTTTGCCAAGGCGGCCGCGGAAGCCTTCGGCGTGGATCCGGGCCGTTTGGTCAGCTTCGACCCCAAGGCCGCCAAGGAGCTGGTGAAGGAGGCGGCCAAGGCCAAAGAGGAGGCCTGATGGCGCTCCATCTTCATCTCACCGTCCGCTTCCTTGGCGACCGCTACCACGGAAGCGACTGGCCACCGTCACCCGCGCGCCTGTTCCAGGCGTTGGTCGCCGGGGCGAAGACTGGCGCCGCCGTGCGCGACTGGAGCGCCGCTCACCAGGGCGCGCTGGAATGGCTGGAGGGGCTGGGCGCGCCGGACATCCTTGCGCGGTCGAAACACGACGGCCATCGCTACACCATCTACGTGCCCAACAACAGTCTGGACCCGAAGAAACTGAAGGATGGGCTGAGTACGAAAGCGCCGAAGCAGGTTGCCCCCACGATTCTCATGAACCAATCACCCGGCGATCCGGATGTGATCTATCGGTGGCATGTGCCGGACGGGGACGCCGCCCGCGTTCATCTGCTGGCGCTCGACCAGGTCGCCGCGCGCCTTCGCGCGCTCGGCTGGGGCATCGACTTCGCGGCTGCCATCGTCGGCCTTGACGAGGATCTTCCGGCACCTGACGGACTGGAGGTTTTCACGCCGGGGGCTCGCGCCGGACTCTCCTTGCGCGTTCCAACCGGGGGCTTGCTCCAGCACCTCGACGACTGCCACGGGGCGTTCAAGCGCCGCATCTCCGGAGAAGGGGTTGATCCCTACACCCATCCTACGCGCTTCGGGCAGGCGCGCTACCGCCGCGCCGATGCCTGGCAGCCGCGCCACTGGATCGCATTCGAAATGCAGACGCTCGACGGGCACCCGTTCGCCGCCCGATGGGACCAGGCACAGACGGTCGCGGCTTGGCTGCGCCATTCCGCGGCCGAGGCCCTGCTTCAGGAGGAACTTGACGAGTCCTGGGTCAGCTCTTTCGTCCTGGGCCACACCGCGCCAGACGACCTTGGCCAGCGTCTCTCCTTCGTCCCGTTGCCGTCCATCGGACATCAACACTCCGACGGCGGCATCCGCCGCGTGTTGGTTGTGGAACCGCCCTCGGTCTCCGCGCCCGATGAGGAGGCCCTCCGGCTGCTGCGGGTCAAGCTTTCTGGCTCGATGCTCACTGACGAAGAAAAGAGGCCGCGCGCGGTCCTGATTCCGCCTGGCGATCCGAGCAAGGTTCTGCCGTTCTATACCCGCACGGCGCGTGTCTGGGAGACTGTGACGCCCATGGTCCTCCACGGCCACAACACCGCGCGACGCCGCATCTCGATTCTCAAGACGGACCGACTCTTGCGCCAAGCCTTCGACGCCGCCGGCTTCCCGGAGCCGCTCATCCAGGAAATCACTTTTCAGCGCGCCCCCTACTGGCCCGGTTGCGAAGCGGCGACCGCCATCCGCGTGCCGCGCCACCTCGTGCAGTGGCCGCTCCTCCATGTCCGCGCAGAATTCAAGGAGCCGATCCAAGGTCCCGTGCTCGCCGGCATCGGGCGGCACTACGGCATCGGCATCTTTGCCGCGCGACCGGAGAGCTAACCCATGCGCACCTCCTACCTGGTCTGCTACGACATCGCCGATGACAAGCGCCTGCGGAGGGTGTTTAAGATTATGCGCAACTACGGAGATCATCTCCAGTACTCGGTCTTCGAGTGCCAGTTGACCCCCTCGGATGTGGTGCGCTGCCGGGCCGAGCTCGGCGACATCATCCACCACACCGAGGACCAGGTCCTCTTCGTCAGCCTCGGCCCGGCGGAGGGGCGCGGCGAGCGCGTCATCACCGCTTTGGGCAAACCCTACACCCAGCTTGACGCTCCCTGCATCGTGGTGTGATCTATGGCTGCTCTGGCGCAACCGGTTCTTCCGAAACAGGAGAGCCTCCCGGACTATCTTCCGGCGCGCATGGTCAACGAGTTCGTCTACTGCCCCCGGCTGTTCTACTACGAGTGGGTCGAGGGCGTCTTCCGCGAGAGCGCCGACACGCTGGCAGGCAAGCAGGTCCACCGCCGCGTCGATAAAAAGGCCACCGCCCTGCCCGCAGCCGGGGACCTCGGCGAAGAGCGCATCCATTCCAATTCGGTCACCCTCTCGAGCGACCAGTACGGCGTCATCGCCCGCATCGATCTGGTCGAGGCCGCCGAAGGCCTCGTGACCCCGGTAGACTACAAGCGCGGCGAGCCCCGCGAGACCGACGCCGGCCTCGAGTTGTGGCCCGCCGACCGCGTCCAGTTGGCCGTCCAGTGCCTGGTGCTGCACGCCAATGGGTACCGCTGCGAAGAGGGCATCGTCTACTACGCCAAAACCAAGCAGCGGGTGCGGGTGGCCTTCGATGAAGAGCTGATCAGCCAGACCCTCGGTGCCATCGCGCAGGCTCGCGCCACGGCCCTCTCCGGCAGGATTCCCCCGCCCCTCGCGGATTCGCCGAAGTGCCCCGGCTGCTCCCTGGTGGGAATCTGCTTGCCGGATGAGACCACGCTCCTCCGCGCCGGGCGCGGTGCCCCCGAGGCCGTTCAACTGTCCCTGTTCGCACCAGAGGAGGAGGGCCTCCCGCGCAAGGAGCCGGCTGTCGAGGTGCGGCGTCTAGTGACGCCCCGCGACGACCTCCGGCCTCTCTACCTGAACACGCAGGGGCTCCGGGTAGGCAAGTCGGGGGAGGTGTTGGAGGTCAAGGAGAAAGATGCGCTCCGCCAGCAGGTGCGCATCGGCGAGATTTGCCAGTTGAACCTGATGGGCAACATCCAACTCACCACCCAGGCCATTCAGACCCTGTGCGAGGAGGATGTTCCGGTCTGCTACTTCTCGCAGGGCGGCTGGTTCTACGGCATTACGCGCGGCCTGAACCAGAAGAACGTGTTCCTCCGCAAGGCCCAGTTCCGGCTGGCTGAGGAGGAATGGTTCGCGCTGGCGCTCGCGCGGCGGCTGATTTCCGGCAAGATTCGCAACCAGCGGACCATGCTGCAACGGAACCACGTCGAGCCGAAGCCCGAGGTTCTGCGCCAGCTCAAGGAGACCGCCGAGCGGGCCGAACAGGCCAGGGGCGCCGAGGAGCTGTTGGGGCTGGAGGGCTACGCCGCCCGGCTCTACTTTGGGGAGTTCGGCGGCATGCTCAAGGCCGAGGAGGAACCGGAGCCGGCGCAGTTCCGCTTCGACTTCGAGAAGCGCAACCGCCGGCCGCCGCGCGATCCGGTCAACGCGCTGCTGTCGCTGGCCTACAGCCTGCTGACCAAGGATCTCACCATCGCCTGCTACGCGGTGGGCTTCGATCCGTTCCTCGGTTTCTACCACCAGCCGCGTTTCGGCCGGCCGGCCCTGGCCCTCGACCTCATGGAGCCGTTCCGGCCGCTGGTGGCCGATTCGGCCGTGCTGAGCGCCGTCAACATGCGCATGGTCACGCCCAAGGATTTCATCAGCACCGGGGAAGCGGTTTCGCTGACTCCCTCCGGACGCAAAGGTTTCTATCGCGCCTATGAGCTGCGAATGGATACAATGGTTACGCATCCGCTGTTCGATTACCGGGTCAGCTACCGGCGGCTGCTGGAGATTCAGGCCCGTCTGCTGGCTAGGGTGTTGGAGGGGGAGATCGGAGAGTACCCGGTGTTCGTGACACGTTGAGCCCAGTTGCGAGCAGCGGGGCGGCCCGCCGGAGGCGGGGGCCGCTCGCGGGTTCTTAGTGGTTGAAAATGAACAGGTTGACAGAGCTTGGCAAGCATCCAGGCGCCAGCGGCGGGCCGGCCCCGGGGGGTGCTCGCTGGACTGGCCGCAGGTTCTTGAAAACTGAATAGTTCAGCGAGCAGCTATTTCCGCGATCGAGCGATCGCGGCCCCATTGAAGCTCAAGCCCTGGCTCCGCCCGTTTCAGGCGACTGCCATTTCCGCGATCGAGCGATCGCGGCCCCATTGAAGCCGTTTAGGGCGCGCCCTGAGCGCCAAGGTCGCCGGATTTCCGCGATCGAGCGATCGCGGCCCCATTGAAGCCCCAATTACCCGCTGGCCGTTGTGGACGAACATTAGATTTCCGCGATCGAGCGATCGCGGCCCCATTGAAGCGCGGAGGTACACGCGAAAGCCTGGGAATGCGTGGTGGCATTTCCGCGATCGAGCGATCGCGGCCCCATTGAAGCGCAAGTTCCGGCAGCAGGCCGTTGCTGGCCATCCGGATTTCCGCGATCGAGCGATCGCGGCCCCATTGAAGCACGACGGCGCAGGGGCTGGCGGTGGGGGACGTGGTATTTCCGCGATCGAGCGATCGCGGCCCCATTGAAGCAAGAACCAGGCGGGGGAGACCGCGACGCACGCGAGATTTCCGCGATCGAGCGATCGCGGCCCCATTGAAGCTTGCCCGTCGCACCCTGGCCGCCAGCCTGACCAGGCATTTCCGCGATCGAGCGATCGCGGCCCCATTGAAGCGTCGTCACGAAGACCCGCTGTCACCTCCTCACGGGATTTCCGCGATCGAGCGATCGCGGCCCCATTGAAGCCAGAAGCACGGCGACTTGTATCAGCAGGGCGGGTGATTTCCGCGATCGAGCGATCGCGGCCCCATTGAAGCAAGAACTAGTCCCGGCCACCGAACGCGCTCAAGAAGATTTCCGCGATCGAGCGATCGCGGCCCCATTGAAGCAAGGATATTTCGCCAGGCTTCTCGGTCTGCGGGTCATTTCCGCGATCGAGCGATCGCGGCCCCATTGAAGCCAGATTACACTGCGAAATGCCATTCTGGCGCTGGCATTTCCGCGATCGAGCGATCGCGGCCCCATTGAAGCCAGCCGATCGCGTTCACGGGAACCTATGCGGCGGTGATTTCCGCGATCGAGCGATCGCGGCCCCATTGAAGCATCTTCCGGTCCCCCATCGCCGCCATGTGACCGCAGATTTCCGCGATCGAGCGATCGCGGCCCCATTGAAGCCTTACCGTCCAGGCCTGGCCGACCCCCTCAAATGGGATTTCCGCGATCGAGCGATCGCGGCCCCATTGAAGCTTAGAAAAGCAACTAGAGACAGCGAACGAACGGGATTTCCGCGATCGAGCGATCGCGGCCCCATTGAAGCGTGGATTACCCCGCTCCGGCTCCCGAACGCGCACCGAATTTCCGCGATCGAGCGATCGCGGCCCCATTGAAGCATCTCTTCGATCAGGGCGTAGCGATCATCGGCCAGGATATTTCCGCGATCGAGCGATCGCGGCCCCATTGAAGCCCTGCAATGTCGTCCCCGGCGGGTTGCGCCTGCCGCATTTCCGCGATCGAGCGATCGCGGCCCCATTGAAGCTTCTCCGTGTTTAACGCGCTCGGCTTACGAGTTTACATTTCCGCGATCGAGCGATCGCGGCCCCATTGAAGCGTGACGGACCCCCCTGCCGTCGCGGCCGTGGCCGAATTTCCGCGATCGAGCGATCGCGGCCCCATTGAAGCCCTTCCGCGTCCGCGATTCCACGCCTTAGACGCGCATTTCCGCGATCGAGCGATCGCGGCCCCATTGAAGCGCTAGCACCTCGTTCAAGGTGCAACTCTGGGTCGAAATTTCCGCGATCGAGCGATCGCGGCCCCATTGAAGCATACGGAGACTGGATTAACCTCAGCGCATACGGGGATTTCCGCGATCGAGCGATCGCGGCCCCATTGAAGCCTTAAGGTCCTGGTCGTCTCCGTAGCCCGACCGGATATTTCCGCGATCGAGCGATCGCGGCCCCATTGAAGCCACTTCTTCTCCTTTGCCTTGTTGATCTTTTCCTGCATTTCCGCGATCGAGCCATCGCGGCCCCATTGAAGCACTACCAGGGAAGCCGGCGTCCGCTCGCG
>CAYGVJ010000126.1:0-15420 GCA_964353255.1 uncultured Solibacteraceae bacterium
GTGCGCGCCGAGATCGGGCGCGTGGTCGAGCGGCTGCTCGAGGACGAGCGCGTGCCCATGACCACCGCCGAGCAGAACCGGATCGTCGAGGAAGTGCTCGACGAGGTCCTGGGCCTGGGACCGCTGGAGCCGCTGCTCAAGGAGCCCTCCATCTCCGACATCCTGGTCAACGGTTACGGAAAAGTCTACATCGAGCGGAACGGCAAGCTGGCCCTCACCCAGGTGCGCTTCCGGGACAACGCCCACTTGCTGCACATCATCGAGAAGATCGTCTCCCAGGTGGGCCGGCGCATCGACGAGGCGCAGCCCGTCGTGGACGCGCGCCTGCCGGACGGCTCGCGCGTCAACGCCATCATCCCGCCGCTGGCCCTGGACGGCCCCGCCCTCTCGATCCGCCGCTTCGGCCGCTACGTCATCACCTCCGAGGAGATGCTGGCCAACCGCACCCTGATGCCGGGCATCCTCCAGTTCCTGGCGGCCTGCGTCGAGGCCCGCATCACTGTCCTGATCTCCGGCGGCACCGGCTCGGGCAAGACCACCATGCTCAACGCGCTCTCCCGCTTCATCCCCGAAGAGGAGCGCATCATCACCATCGAGGATACGGCCGAGCTTCAGCTCCAGCAGCGGCACGTGGTGAAGATGGAGACCCGCCCCCCCAACCTCAACAAGGAGGGCGCCATCACCCAGCGGCAGCTTGTGCGCACGGCGTTGCGCATGCGCCCGGACCGCATCATCGTCGGCGAGTGCCGCGGCTCCGAAGCCCTGGACATGCTGCAAGCCATGAACACCGGCGTCGAAGGCTCGATGAGCACCGTGCACGCCAACTCGCCCCGCGACGCCTTCTCCCGCCTCGAGGCTATGGTGCTGATGGCCGACCTGGAGATGCCCGTCCGCGTCATCATCCAGCAGTTGGCCAGCGCCATCAAGCTGGTGGTGCAGCTTTCGCGCCTTCAGGACGGCACGCGCAAGATCGTGAGCATCGCCGAGGTGCTGGGGGTCAAGGACGAGCGCATCCACATGCAGGACGTCTTTGTCTTCGACCGCGTGGGCGTCACCGACGCGGGCAAAGTGCAGGGCCGCTTCCGCGGCGCTGGCGTCACTCCGCGGGTGATGGAGCAGCTCAGGGTCAGCGGCATCCGGTTACCCGCCTCAATCTTCGAGGAGACCCTAGCGGTGAATTTGTAACGCCCCAGCTCTGCCACGCTACAATGAGGGCAGGCATGAAGGCCATCGAACTGATCGGCGACGTGGACGAACAGCACCATCTTCACGCCCGCGTGCCCGAGGAGCTTCCGGCCGGGCAGGTGCGTGTGCTCCTCTTGGTCCCGGAAGAAGACGATGCCGGCCCGGCCTGGGCCAGCGGAGTGAGCCGCGAATGGGCGGAAGAACTCTCCGACCCTCGCCAGGACATCTACACCCTCGAGGACGGGCAACCCCTCGATGCGCCCCGGTGAAATCTACCTGGCCAGCTTCCCGTTCGGGGATGCGCCCGGGATGAAACTCCGCCCTGTGCTCCTGCTCACCGGCCCCGTGGGTCCGATCCCCGAGGTCCTGGTGGCCTATGTTTCGTCCGTCGTGCCGCCCGCGTTGCTTCCATCGGACATCCTGCTCGATCCAGCCCAACCCGAGCATCGTTCCACCAACTTGAAGACCGTCTCGGTCCTCCGCCTGCACAAGCTGGCGACGATCCACACCACGAGCGTCGTGCGGTTCCTGGGCGTGCTGGAGCCGGCCGTCCGCGTCGAAGCGGGGGCGAAGCTCCGGGCGCTGATCCGGCTGTAAAGCCCCTCTCATGCGAGCTCAAACTGGGTCCACACGAGTGTGGACCCGGCAGCCTGAAGGCCGCGCCACACGTGTCTGGAGTCTTATCCTGCTCACCCGCCCATGAACCATCCCGCATGGGCGTGTACGCAAGCGCCGAAGCGGCGCATGAAATCCATCTCGTCGTCCGGTAGAGGGCCGCGGCCGACTTCGCGGAGATTCTCCAGCAGCTCCTTCTCCTTCCGAGGGGCCGTCAAAACGACGTGCACGTGCGGATTGGAGAGCACGAACCGGTAACACTGGCCCGCAGTTGCCACCGGCTCGCCGGCCGGCCATCCCTTGGGGCGAACCAGCAGCCGGCCCCAGCGAGTCGCCGTGTAGCTGACAATCCCGGTATTGTGGGCGGCGACGTATGGGAATATGTCGCTCTCCGCGCCGGGATGCGCGGCGTTGTAGCGAATCATCAACACGTCCAGGACGCCCTGTGCCGCCAGCTCCCCGGCCAGTTTGCGGTGGTGGCATGAGATCGCCACCGCCCTGACCCGCGGATCCGCCCGTAACGCGGCCAGCTCGTCTCGCACGCGCGGCCCGAAATGCTTCGGTTTGACCACCCCCAAATAATGGAAAACGTCGAGGTAATCCGTCCTCAGGCGTCGCAAGGCGTTTTCCAAGGACTTCTTCAACGAAGTGTGCCAGAGGATCCAGTTGTAACCGCCGGTGGCGATGAGAACGCGCTCCCGGCGGTCGGCGTTCATCTCCCGAACCACCCGCGTCATCTGCGTGTCGATTCCGTAACAGAAGAGATAGTTCACGCCCTGGTCCAGCCCACACCGCACGGCCCGCTCCCCGGGCCGGTATGAAGCCGCCAGCCCCAGACGGAACACCGGCCGGCCTGTCGCACCCAGGCGCGTCGTCAGGAAATCGGAAGAGGCGCTCATAACCTCCACGGCCCCATGTTACCAGAGGCGATCAGCGTCTTCTTCCAGACCGCATGCAGGCTAGGGCGTCTTCGGTTTTTCCGGCTTCCCTGGCGCCGCAAACATCAGCTTCACATTGACGGTGTGGTTTTCGTCGTCCTGTTCGAGCACCGCCCGCGTCTTCCCCAGGTTGTCGAACAGGGCCTCTTCCCGGATCCGCTCCAGGAAGTAGCCGGGATAGTCGGCGTTGAAGCGCTGGCCTTCCTTGAGTCCCCACAGTTTCCGCACCGCGTCTTCGCCATGGATGTCCAGCCCTTCGATCACCAGCTTCCCGAAGACATACTGCGGCCCCGCCTCGACACGGATCGCCAGGTCCACCGTCTTCCGCGCGTCGTTGATCGTCCGCTCCAGGCGGGCCGCGGCGCGCATGTACCCCTCACGCTGGTAGCGCCGCTCCAGGCGGCCCAACGCCGCGCGGACCTCGTCGAAGTTGGCCACATCGTCCGCGTTCAGGTCTGCGATCTTCTTCAGCTCTTCGGCCGCGATCCCCGGCCCTTCCAGGCGGACCTCGCCGATGTTGTAGCTGGCGCCCTCCTCCACCTTGACCGTCACCACCAGCCCGTTGACATCTTTGGCCTTCTCCGTCTGAATCTCCGGGAACGCCACGCGGACGCGCCCTCGCGCTTCGTATAGTGGCCGGACATTGATCTCCAGGAACTGCCGGAAGCGCGCTTCCTTGTATGGCATACCTACCGCCACGCCGCTGATCGCTTTGGCCAGCGCGGCCGTGGGTATCACCTGGTTGCCGGTGAACTTCACCAGCGCGACAACCGGCGGCGTTGCCGCGGGCTGGAAGACCACCGCCAGCTCGCCGGTGTCCCCTGGCAGCAGCCGGCCCGCTACCTTTTCCTTGCGGCCCAGGCTGGCCAGATGTTCTTCGATGGTCCGGGCGTAGCGCTGGAGGATTTGCTCGGTGGCGGGGATCTGGTCCCCGAACAGAGGATCCGAGCGGCGGAGCGCCTCTTTGAGCTGCTCAGCCGGCGCCGGCAGGTCCTCGAAGGCCACCGGGAACCACGGGCCGGCTTCGAAAACCTCGAATGAGACGGCGTAGCCCTTGCCGCTCAGCGCCGGGCCGAACCGGAAGTCGATGCGCTCGAAAACTCCGGTGGCCGCCAGGCGATCCCGCGCCGCCTCGAAGTCCTTGGGCAGCGCGCGCTGCCCCACCTTCAGTTCCGCCACCGCCAGTATCTGCTGCGTCGAGTAGTGCTGGTTGCCGGTCACCGCCAAGCTCTCTACGGGCCAGGCGGGCGGTTGCTTCTGGGCCACCCCCGCGGCAGCGCACAACAGCAAGAGCATCAACACCCACGGCATACTTCAATTCTACGCGCCCTGCGTTCAGTTGATAGAATTAGGAAGCGTAACAAGCCAGCTGCGACGAGAGTTGTTATGAAGATTCAAAGTCTCACGGTGAAGGGCTTCCGGTCCTTCTACGACGTCACGTGGACTCCCGGCGATCTGAACATCGTGATCGGCCCGAATGCCAGTGGCAAGTCCAACCTGCTCCGGATTCTCGAGTTGCTCTCGGTCTCTGCGCGGGGAGGATTGGGCAAGTACATCCAGGCGGAAGGGGGCATGGAACCTCTGGTTTGGGATGGGACGGCAGATGGCATTGACCTCCAGTTGGTGTTCCAGCCCCCACCCACCCACCAGATGTCCAAGTGGACATACGAACTCAGACTTGCCAGGCTGGGCAAGACGAGCAGGTACCGGGTGGACGAAGAACGGCTTGCCGACTTCTTCAAGGTGACGCAAGGTCAGGCCAGGGAGCCCTTCAAATTGGTCGAGCGCCAGGGACAGCGAGCAGTGGTGTTCGACGAACACAATCGCATGCTGGAGGCCCCGGAGGAGTCCATCACCGAAGAGGAGACCTTCCTGTCGATGGCCGCAGGGCCGTTTACGGCGAATCGCCAAATCCCGACATATCAGCGGGACCTTGCCTCCTGGGGTATCTATCAGGACCTCCACACGAATCGGGACGCTGCCATCCGGCAGTCCGCGGTCGCCCGAACCGAAACGCGGGTGGACCCGGATGGACAGAACCTGGTCTCGGTACTGCACACTCTTTACCAGACCGATCGGGAATTCAAGCACGAAGTGAACCAGGCCATGAAAGCGGCTTTCGGCGAGGAGTTCGAAGAACTGATCTTTCCTCCCGCTGCTGAACAGAGAATCCAGTTCGGAGTCAGATGGAAATCCCTGCGGCGCGAGCAGTCGGCGGCGAACCTCTCCGATGGCACGCTGCGTTTCCTGTTCTTGTTGGCTGTGCTGGCGAACCCAGATCCACCACCTCTCGTTGCGATCGATGAACCCGAAACCGGTCTCCATCCTTCCATGCTGCCGATCGTCGCAGAGTATTGTTCCGACGCCTCGGAGCGGGCGCAGGTCGTGCTGACCACACATTCCCCCGCATTGCTGGATGCCTTCAAAGATATACGCCCGCAACCGACCATAAGCGTGGTTGATTGGGTCAACGGGAAGACGGAATTGCGCGTGGTTTCCGGCGCGGAATTGGAACACTGGCTTCAGCGCTACACCCTTGGCGAAATGTACCGCTCCGGTGAACTGGAGGCCAGAGAGTGAGGTTCATTCTCTTCGTAGAAGGATACACCGAGCGGGAAGCGATAGGGCAGTTCATCAAGCGCTGGCTCGACCCCATGCTGTCTGGCCGGGCGGGGATACGAATCGTCCGGTTCAACGGATGCTCGCATTTCCTGGGTGACATTTCCGCTCGCGCCCGCATGCACCTGGAAGGGCCGCAGCGCAGCGACATTATCGGGGGCATCGGGCTACTGGACTTGTACATCCCGGGCTTCTATCCGGAACACCTAAGCTCCACGGAACAACGTTATGCCTGGGCTGTACAGGAGATCGAGGGAAGAGTCGCTCATCCGAAATTCCGCATGTTTTTTGCTGTCCACGAGGTCGAGGCGTGGATTCTCAGTCAACCCGAGTTGCTGCCGGACTCCGTGAGGAGGATGCTGCCCTCCACGGCAAGCCAGCCCGAATCCATAGACTTCGACGAACCGCCCGCTCAACTGCTCCAGCGACTGTATCGGACTCAGCAGCGAGGCAGGTCGTACAAGAAGCGGACTTACGGGCGAAACCTACTGGACCGGCTCGATCCCGCTGTGGCTTACCAGAAGTGCCCTCACCTGGCTGAGCTGCTTGACTACATGCTGGCCGCCGCACGCCAGGCGGGTCTCTGATTCCCGGGTTGCTAGAATTAAGCCAATGCCCTACGATCTGCTCATCATCGGCAGCGGGCCGGGCGGCTACTCGGCGGCCGTGCGCGCCGGCCAGTACGGTCTCAAAACCGCCATCGTCGAGAAGAACCCGAGGCTCGGAGGAACCTGCCTGCTGGTGGGCTGCGTCCCCACCAAGGCCCTCCTGCATGCCGCCGAACTCTGGAGCAGCCTCAAAGACGCCTCCGCCCAGGGCATCGACTGCGACAACCCGCGCCTGGACCTGGCTCGCGTCATCGACCGCAAGAACCAGATCGTCGCCAAGCACGCCAAGGGCGTCGAGTTCCTCATGAAGAAGAACCAGGTCGAGCGCATCCAGGGCGTGGCTGTCCTGAAAGGCCCGGGTCGGGTCGAGGTGCGGACTCCCGAGGGCGCCCGGCTGCTGGAAGCGCGCAACATCATCCTCGCCACCGGCTCGGAGGCGCGCCTGCTCCCCGGGCTGGAGCCGGACCCGGAGCGCGTTCTCACTAACATCGAGATCCTGGAGCTGCGCACCGTCCCCAAGTCGCTACTCGTGATCGGGGCGGGCGCCGTGGGCGTCGAGTTTGCCTCGATGTTCCAGCGTTTCGGCTCGCGGGTGACGCTGCTGGAGATGCTGCCCCGCATCGTTCCGCTCGAAGACGAGGAGGTGTCCAGGGAACTCGAACGCCTCTTTCGCAAGGCGGGCATCCGGGTCGAGGCGGGCGCCCGCGTCGAGGACGTGCGCCGCACCGAGACGGGCGTCGCGGTCACCGCCACGCTGGCCCGCGGCAACACCGAGCGGCTGGAGGCCGAGCGCGTCCTTCTCGCCGTGGGGCGCAGGCCGGTGACGGACAACCTTGGTCTGGAGACCACGCGCGTCGCCACCGACCGCGGCTTCATTCAGGTGGATCAGTATCAGCGCACCGCCGAGCCGGGCCTCTACGCCATCGGCGACGTGGTGGCCGGAACGCCGCAGCTGGCGCACGTGGCCGCGCGGGAGGGCCTCGTCGCCGTGGGGCACATCGCCGGAAAGCCGGCCGCGCCGCTCAATCCCCGGCTCATACCGAGCTGCACCTACACCGAGCCGGGCATCGCCAGCGCCGGCCTTACCGAAGCGCAGGCGCGCGCCGAGGGCCGCCAGGTCAAGATCGGCAAGTTCGCCTTCTTCCCCAACAGCATGGCCACCATCCTCGGCCGCCACGACGGTTTCGCCAAGGTGGTCACCGACGAGGCCTATGGCGAGATCCTGGGCGTGCATATCATCGGCCCGCTGGTCTGGGAATTCATCGGCGAGGCGGTGGCCGCCATGGCCGCCGAGGCCACCGTGGAGACAATGATGAACACCATCCACGCCCACCCCACCCTGAGCGAAGCTTTGGGTGAGGCCTTCAACGCGGTCTACGGTCTGGCGATCAATGCGTGACTGTGAGCTGCGCGATCTGGGCGTCCTCGAGTACGGCGCGGCGCTCGAGCTCCAGCGCGAGCTGGTCGAGCAGCGCAGGCAGGGGCTGATCCCGGACCTGCTGCTCATCGTCGAGCATCCGCACGTCATCACCCTGGGCCGCACGGGGCGCCTGAGCCACCTTTTGGCGGATGAAGAAGCGCTCCGCCGCGCCGGCGTCGCCTTCTACCCCACGGATCGCGGCGGGGACATCACTTATCACGGCCCCGGCCAACTGGTCGGCTACCCGATTCTGGATTTGCGGGAGTGGAAGCGGGACGTAGTCGCCTACGTGCGCGCTCTCGAGCAGACGCTCATTGGCGCGCTCGCCGAGTTCTCGCTGGCCGCAGAGCTCGTCCCCGGCCGCACCGGGGTGTGGACGGAGGCCGGCAAGATCGCCGCCATCGGCGTGCATATTCGCCGCTGGATCACCTCCCACGGCTTCGCGCTGAACCACTCGACGGACTTGAGTTACTTTCGGTACATTGTCCCTTGCGGGCTCACCGCCCCGGTGACCTCCATGCGCGCGCTCGGTTGCACCGCCAGCCGCGCCGAGGTCGTCACCGCCATCGCCCGCCACTTTGCCGGCATTTTCGGATATCGTATGGTGGAACCAGTGGGCGCGCGCCAGGAGAGCTTATGACCGACGTCGTCATGCCCCAGATGGGCGAGAGCATTGTGGAAGGAACGCTGACCAAGTGGCTGAAGAAACCCGGCGACCGGGTCGAGCGCGACGAGGCGCTGTTCGAGATCTCCACCGACAAAGTGGACACCGAGATCCCGGCTCCCGCCGCCGGCACGCTGGCCGAGGTCCTGGTCGAGGAAGGCCGCACCGTGGGCATCAACACGGTGGTGGCCCGCATTGACGAGACCTCAGTGGGGCAGGCCCATGGCCTGCCAACTCCCGCCGCCCCGCCTGCTGCCGCGCCCGAACCGCCGCCGCCAGCCGCGGCTGCGCCGGCAGAGGTGGCGACCGAGGTTGCCGGGGCCTTGTCGCCCCTGGTTCGCAAGATGGCCCGCGAGCACTCGATCGACCTCCGCCTGGTGAAAGGCACCGGCGCCGGCGGCCGCATCACGAAGCAGGACCTCGAAGCGTACCTGGCGCAAGCAGGACAGGCCCAGGGCCTGCCAGCCCCTTCCCCTGCCCCCGCCGCGCCCGCGACCCGCCTCGAGCCCATGAGCCACATGCGCCTCCGCATCGCCGAGCACATGGTCATGAGCACGCGGGTCTCGCCGCACGTCACCACCGTGCACAAGGTGGATATGACCCGCGTGGCCCGCATCCGGGAGCGCTCCAAGGCCGGCGTCCAGGCCCGCTACGGCTTCCAACTCACCTACCTGCCCTTCGTGACCCACGCCGCCGCCGAGGCCCTGCGCGCCTATCCGCTGGTCAATGCTTCCATCGACGGCAACAACATCGTCTACCACGGCGAGATTAACATCGGGATAGCCGTGGCGCTGGAAGGCGGCCTGATTGTGCCCGTCATCCGTAACGCCGACCGTATGGGCGTGCTCGATCTACAGCGCGCCATCGTCGATCTGGCCTCCCGCGCCCGCACCAAGCAGCTCAAGCCCGAAGAGGTGCAGGGCGGCACCTTCTCCATCACCAACTTCGGCAGCTTCGGCAGCCTTTTCGGCACGCCCATCATCAACCAGCCCCAGGTGGCCATCCTGGGCGTGGGAGTGGTGGAAAAGGCCCCGGTAGTGATCGAGGACGACGCCATCGCCATTCGCTCCGTCTGCCTGATGGGCCTGACCTTCGACCACCGCCTGCTGGACGGCGCCCTGGCTGACCAGTTCATGGGCAAGCTCAAAGCGGCGCTGGAGGGCTGGTCGCAAGAAGTGCAATGACCGTGGGGCGGGCGCTCACGCCCGCGCACCGGCCCCCAGGCCGGTGTCAGGCCGACCTGGGGGTCGACCTGCGGCTCCGGGGAGCCGCCCCACAGGTTTGGCCGCGGCTGTGCCGTGCTGTGAAGTGACTGGCTTCATCTCCAGATACGAGGCCCAGCAGGCCCTGGAAACCGCCGGACAGTACTTGACAGGCGTTCGCAACGCCATCCAGGCCACACACCCGCAAGCGGAACTCCGCTGACAAGCTGAGGCCCTTCGACGTTGACCTCGCTCGGCAGCTTCGGCAGCCTTTTCGACCACCGGCTGCTGGACGGCGCCCTGGCCGACCAGTTCATGGGCAAGCTCAAAGCGGTGCTGGAGGGCTGGTCAGAGGCGGTTGTCTTTGCGGATGAGTCAGCGTAGTGCGTAGCCCGTCAACAGAGCGTGGGCCCAGTCGGGGCGCTTGCCTCTGCGGGCCAGTCGCGCGGCAGTATCCCAGTCATAGTCGATGGCGCGAAAGGTCGCGCGCCAGTGGCGGCCAACGCGGTCGAGCAGCACGTAGCGGGCATGCGGGCTGCCGGTCTCGATGACGTGCGGGAAACGGTGCTCGGAGTCGTAGTAGGCTTGCAGGCCGACACTGCCCGGGTTCAGCACTACCGTGCCATTCTCCAGCCGCACCCAGCGCGGAAAGTGCGAGTGGCCGCAAAGGATGGCGTCCGCCGTCAGGCCGGCACGGGAGCGGATCTGGTCGCAGGATCCCAGGCTCACGCCGGACGCTGAGACGTCTTCCAGCAGGTAATCGAAATCCCGTTCCGGCGTGCCGTGGCAGAGCAGGACATCCCCGGTAACCACGGTCGTCGAGGGGAGCGAGCGCAGCCACGTCCTATGCTCGTCTGCGAGCTGCGCGTGGGCGGCCCGGTCGGAAAGACCCATCGCTTGCGGCTCCTATTCGATCATCTGACGGTCGTGGTTGCCGCGCACGTGCACCCAATCGCGCTGTGACATGAGCAGGTCCGCAGTCGCGGCGGCCTGTAGCGGGCCGGACACGTGATCGCCAAGATTCAGCGCCAAGTCCGGCGCGTGCCCGCGCAGATCAGCCAGCACGGCTTCCAGCGCGAGCAGGTTCCCGTGCGCGTCCGACAGCACGGCGAATCTCATTCCACTCTCTCCGGCGAATATGGACGAATGTAACGCCCTCCGCTCGGCTGTCGCCACGGTGCATGCAGACCAGCTTGCCGGCCTCAATTGTACCCGCCGGGCCATTGTGCTACCGTGTAGGATCACAAGGAGCCTCGTTCGAGTTATGTCGATGGAAGCGCTGGGATTGATTGAGACCAAAGGCCTGGTCGGGGCGATCGAAGCCGCCGACGCCATGGTGAAGGCTGCCAACGTGGTGCTGGTGGGCAAGGAGTACATCGGGGCGGGCTACGTGACGGTCACGGTCCGCGGCGACGTGGGCGCGGTCAAGGCCGCTACCGACGCCGGCGCCGCCGCCGCCCGCCGCGTGGGCGAGTTGATCTCGGTCCACGTGATCCCACGTCCCCACGAAGAGGTGGAGAAAATCCTGCCCGGGCCCAAGAAAGGCTAGAAACCTCACGGCTAGCCCTAGCCTGCTCCCGGCAGGAGCCTGAGCCATGCTTCGTGATCGCGATCTGGTCTCCGTGCAGGAGGCGCGCCACAAGGTCGAGAAGGCCTGGGCGGCGTTTCAGAAGTACCGCACCTTCACCCAGGAGCAGGTGGACGCCGTGGTCGAAGCCATGGCCGCCGCCGGGCGCGCCAACGCCGAGCGCCTGGCCCGGCTGGCCGTCGAGGAGACCAAGTACGGCAACGTCCGCGACAAGATCGGCAAGAACCTGCTCAACGCCGACCTGCTGCCGCGTTACCTGCGCGGCATCAAGACCGTGGGTGTGCTACGCGAGATCCCGGAGCAGAAGATTGTCGAGATCGGCGTCCCGGTGGGCGTGGTGGCGGCGCTGATTCCCACCACCAACCCCACCTCGACGGTCATCTTCAAGAGCCTCATCTCGCTCAAGGCGGGCAACGCCGTGGTGATGAGCCCCCATCCGCGCGCCGTGCGCTCCACCTGCGAGACGGCGGAGGTGATGTACCGCGCGGCGCGGGAGGCCGGGGCGCCCGAAGACATCGTCCAGTGGCTGGAGAACCCTACCACGGAAGCCATCCAGGCGCTCATGCGGCACGAGCGCACGGCAGTGATTCTGGCCACGGGCGGTCAGGCCATGGTGCGGGCGGCGTACTCGAGCGGCAAGCCCGCCTTCGGCGTCGGCCCGGGCAACACCCCGGTGCTGCTGGACTCGAGCGCCGAGATCGGCGAGGCCATCGCCCTGGTGATCGAGGGGAAAGCCTTCGACTACGGCACGGTGTGCACCAGCGAGCAGGCCCTGGTTTGCGAAGCCGCGCTGCGGGAGAAGGTCCTGGCCGAGTTCCGGGCGCGCCGGGCGTTCCTGTGCGATGAAGCGCAGAAGCAGGCGCTGGCCAGGCTCCTCATCAAGGAAAACTACCGCATCAACCCGGAGTGCGTGGGCCAGTCACCCACGCGGCTGGCCGAGATGGCCGGCTTCCAGGTTCCGGCGGACACTTCGATCCTGCTGGCCGAGCTGGAAGGCGTGGGCAAGCAGCATCCCCTGTCGGTGGAGAAGCTTTCGCCCGTGCTGGCACTGTACTTTGTGAAGGATTTCGCCGCCGCCATGGACACCTGCGAGGCCATCATGCGGTTCGGGGGCTACGGCCACACCTGCGTGATCTTCTCCCAGGACGAGGCCCGCATCCGCGAGTTCGCGCTGCGCATGCCGGCCATGCGGGTGCTGGTGAACACGTCGGCGCCGCAAGGCTCGACCGGGGTGACCACCAACCTGCCGCCCTCGATGACGCTGGGCTGTGGCGCCATGGCCGGCAACGTGACCGGCGACAACGTCGGCCCGCTGCACCTGATCAACATCAAGCGGATCGCCTACGGCGTGCGCAAGGCCGAGGATGTGCTGAAGGTCCCGCCGCTGGGCGAGGCCGTGCCGGTTGCGGTTCCTGTCGAGCGCTCCGCGGTCGCGGCCGCAGTGGAGAAGTACCTGGCCGAGCGGGGGCTGGCGTCGCCAGGGGCCGCTGCCGCGCCGGCAAGCCCCCCTGCGGAGGCCGCCGCGCAGGTGGTGGGCCGTTTTCTGGAAGCGCGCCGAGCCGTCCGGCCGCCCGCAGGCGTCTGCCCGCCGGAGGCCCGTCCGGCCGCCCCGATCGAACCCCCCAAGCCTCAGATCACCATAGTCGATTTTGTTTGCGAGAATGACGTTCGGGCCGCCCTCGAGCAGTCGCACAAGATCTACATCGGGCCCAAGACCATCGTCACCCCGGCCGCCCGGGAACTGGCCGACCGCTACGACATCCTCGTGCTGGCGGAGCGCAAATGACCGTCAATCTGGACACCTTGAAGAGCGAGATCCTCAGTCGCCTCGCCGGCGAGGGTTTCGTGGTTTTCCACGGGTACTCAAGGCTGGCGGACAGCGACTCGTTTGTGGCCTGGGACATCGAGCGCCAGCCGGACTACCGGATGTTCCTGGAGGCCGCCAAGCAGGCCGAGGTTAAGCTGGTGGTCTACAATGAGCGGGTCTTCTCCGCCCCGATGCTCGAAGACACGGCGGAGCGCCTGGCGGCCGCCAACCTGACCGGCGAGGAGCGGCGCAGTCTGGAGCGGCGCCTGCGCGAGTTTCGCCCTTACGAGGGCTTCACCGCCGGAGTCGAGCTGTCCTTCGATTACCAGGGCCGGGTTTACCTGTTCCGCATCAGCGCGGAGTGGTATGAAGACTACCTGGACCTGGCTGACGAGATCGACGGCGCCAGCGAGGCGGAAGCCGAAGAAGGCGACTCGATGAGCGGTTACTACTCCAGCAACTGAAGGCCGCCGACTGTGACCGGGGCCCGCTGGCTGCTCCCGCAAACTGACCGGCGGCAAGCCTCGAGCCTGGCGAGTGCCCTCGGGGTGTCGCTGCCCACGGCCCAGGTGCTGGTCCGCCGCGGCTATCAGGATGCGCAAGCGGCGCGGAAATTCCTGCGACCCTCCCTGGACGACCTGCCGGATCCCCGCCTGCTGCGGGGTTTGCCGGCGGCCCTGGAACGGCTCCAGCGCGCCGTGGCGCAGCGGGAGAAGATCCTGCTTTACGGCGACTACGACGTGGACGGCGTCACGGCAATCGTCATCCTGAAGTCGGCCATCGAGTTGGCGGGGGGACAGTGCGGCTTCCACGTGCCGCACCGCTTGAAAGACGGCTACGGGATGCAGGCCGACGTCATCGAGCGGGCCGCGGCCGAGGGAGTCACTCTGCTGGTGAGCGTCGATACCGGCATCCGCGCCGCCGAAGTAGTGCGCCACGCCGCCCAGCTCGGCATAGACGTGATCGTCACCGACCACCACATACCGGACGCCGAGCTGCCGCCCGCCCTGGCGGTGCTCAACCCGAAGCAGCCGGGCTGCGCCTACCCGGAGAAAAACCTCTGCGGGGCGGGCGTCGCCTTCAAGCTGGTGCAGGCGTTGCTTGGCGAGTTGGGCTGGCCCGCCGAGAAGCTCCAGCGCATGATCCGCTCCTTTTTGAAGCTGGTGGCCATCGGGACGGTGGCGGATGTGGTGCCGCTGACCGGCGAGAACCGCGTCCTGGTCAAACACGGCCTGGAGGAGCTGCGCGCGGTCCGCAGCCCCGGCCTGCGGGCCCTGTTCGAGGTGGCCGGCCTGGCCGAGGGCGACGCCCCTTCCGCCGCGCGGGTGGCTTTCCGGATCGCGCCCCGGCTCAACGCCGCCGGACGCATGGCGGACGCCAGCCAGGCCATCCGTCTGCTGCTCACCAGGGATGAGGCCGAGGCCCGCCGCATCGCCACCGAGCTCGATGCGCTGAACGCCGAGCGGCAGCAAACCGAAAACCAGATTGTCCGCGCCATCTTGGAGGAGTGCCTGCGCACGCCGGTCACCGAGCGCCAGGCCGCGCTGGTGTTCCTCGGCCAGGGCTGGCACCGCGGGGTAGTCGGCATCGTGGCGAACCGCCTGGTGGAACGCTTTCATCGGCCCGTCTTCGTGTTGAGCGAGGACACCGAAACCGGCCTGGCGCAGGGCTCTGGGCGCAGCACCCCGGCTTTCGATCTGCTGGGCGCGCTGGAGTCCATGGGGGACCTGTTCACCCGGTTCGGCGGGCACCGGCAGGCCGCCGGAGTTAGCCTGCGTTCAGAGCGGGTAGAGGAGTTCCGCGAGCGGTTAAGCGCGCACGCCGCGCGCCGTCTTAAGCCCGAGGACTTCGTGCCCCAACTTGAAGTGGACGCCGAGGTGGACTTTCCGGAAATCACCGACGCTTTCGTGGCCGAGGTGCTGTCGCTGGCGCCGTTCGGTTTCGGGAATCCCGCACCGGTGTTCGCCGTCTACGGCGCGGAGGTGGCCGGCCCGCCAGGAGTGTTCAAGGAGCGGCATCTGCGAGTGAACCTACAGCAGCAGGGGCGCCTGCTGAGCGTGAAGGCCTTCGATTTCGCGGAGCGGCTCGGCGAGCTGGCGCCCGGGGCGCTAGTGGACGCCGCCCTCGGTTTCGAGCAGGACGACTATGCCGCCCGCCGGGGCCTGCCCGGCTGGGCGGCGGTGCTGCGCGATGTGCGGCGGGGCTGAGCGGCCCGGCTTTCCAGCCGGGCCAAACCTCTCAGGGGCGTGCGCTTGCAGGCAGGCGCTTCAGAATCTGCTCGTAAACCTCTGTCGCCGTCTTACCACTGACTGGTCTCGTCAAGCAGAAACTCTTCCGGCGTCATAAAGCAGTCTCCCCTCCCGGACGACCGTCGCCGGCAACGATGCTCTGACATGGGCAGCCCGCCCGTCAAAGTCGCTTCGGCGCCAAGGGACAACATCGACGGGGCAGCCCACGCCGCGCAATCGGTCGTAAACGCCGGCCGCACGCAGGAGCTCGGCCGGGGCCTCATCCCGCAACACCACCAGGAAATCCAGATCACTGTCCGGGCTCGACTCCTCCCGCGCCGCTGAGCCGAACAGGTAGATCCGGTCCGGCTTGAAATAGTCCACCAACCGGCGCGTAATCTCCTCGATGGCCTCCTGCTGTCTGCTCATCCTATTTCCCATTATCGCCGCTTCGACAAGCCGCGGCGCGGCCAGCGCTCGCGATCAGACGGGACCGTAATCCGTACGTAAGAATCTGTCCGGCCAGGGGGCCGGACGCGGACGGGG
>CAYGVJ010000127.1:0-15374 GCA_964353255.1 uncultured Solibacteraceae bacterium
AGATACTCACGTACGGATTAGCGGCTCAATCAGCCTTCTTCGCCCGGCTCGGAGGGCGTATAGTAGTCGTCGGCCGGTGGGACGGATTCCTCGGACTCGGATGGGCGGTCGGGTGGCTTCTTGCCCTTTCGGGAGCCCTTGTGCTCCGAAGGCTTTTCGGAGTGCCAGCCGGAGTCGCCGGTAACCGGATCTACGCGGGCCGCCATGGGCGTGGCTCCTGAGCGAAATCCCCGCTTTCGTTCTATCGGCGTGACCGCCTCAGGAGTTTAGCCCCGGCTCTGCCTCTTCAGCCGCTCGGCGAACTGGTTGGCGATCCGGAACTCCTGGCCGGCGCGGGCGCTGCCCAGGTTGGCGCGTAGGTCGGCGAGCCGGGAAATGTAAGCCCCCAACGCGTTCTGGATGGCCCCAGCGTTGGTCGTGAGGATATCCTCCCACACTTCGTAAGGGCTCGCCGCCAGCCGGGTCATATCGGCCAACCCCGGCCCGGCCACCTGAAGCTGCTCCGGCGCTGGCAACTGCGCAGCCAAGGTGGCCGCCAGGGCGGTGGAGAGCACCTGCGGCAGGTGCGAAGTGAAAGCCGCTACGCGGTCGTGCTCCTCGGGCGACAGGCACACGGGCGCGGCGCCGATGGCCCTGATCCACCCCAGGAACTCGCGCGCAATAGCCGTCTCCAGTTCCGCGGGATCAACCGGCGTCAGCACCCAGGTGCGCCCGGCGAAAAGGTCCGCGTCGGCCTCGGAAGCGCCCCGCTTCTCTTTGCCGGCCATAGGGTGGCCGCCCAGGAACTGTCCCCGGCGAATGACCTGCCGCCCGCGCGCGACGATCTGCGCCTTGGTGCTGCCGGCGTCCGTCACCAGGCTGCCCGGCCTCAGCCACTCATCCAGCGCCCCCAGCGTCTCCAGGATCCGCCGGATGGGCTGAGACAGGAAGACCACGTCCGCGCGCCGGACCGCCTCCTCCAGCGGCCAGGCCTCGTCAATGGCGCCGCAGGCCAGCGCCTGCCGGACGGCCCCCGGAGAACTGACGCCCAGGATGCGTCCCGTGAAGCCGGCTTTCTTCAGCGCCAGGCCGAAGGAGCTGCCAATCAGCCCGACCCCGACGATGGCGACGGTTTCCATCAGCGAGCACCTAGGTGCTGCGCCCCACCGCCTGGGCGATGATGCGCAACTGTCCCATCAGTTCCTCGAACTGCTCGGGCCACAGCGACTGCGCCCCATCGCTCAAGGCGTGGTCGGGGTCGTGATGGACCTCGATCAGCAGGCCGTCGGCGCCCGCGGCCACCGCCGCGCGCGCCATGGGGAGCACCTTGTCGCGCTTGCCGGTCCCGTGCGACGGATCGGCGATGATCGGCAGGTGGGAGAGCTTCTTGACCACGGGGATGGCGGCCAGGTCCATGGTGTTGCGGGTGTAGGTCTCGAAGGTGCGGATGCCACGTTCGCAGAGAATAACGTCGTAGTTGCCCTCCACCAGAATGTACTCGGCCGAGAGCAGCAACTCCTCAATCGTGGCCGAAATGCCGCGCTTGAGCAGCACCGGCTTGGCCTGCCGGCCCACCTCCCGCAACAGGTTGAAGTTCTGCATGTTGCGCGCCCCCACCTGTAGGATGTCGGCGTAGGCGGCCACCAGCGGGATCTGGGTCTGGTCCATGACTTCGCTGACCACCAGCAGGCCGTGCTGGTCGGCGGCCTCGCGCAGCCAACGAAGGCCCTCTTCGCCCAGGCCCTGGAAAGTGTACGGGGAGGTGCGCGGCTTGAACGCCCCGCCCCGAATCACCCGGGCGCCCGCGCGCGCCACCCGCTCGGCGATGCGCATGACCTGCTCCCGGCTCTCCACGCTGCACGGGCCGGCCATGACCACCACCCGGCTGCCGCCGATCTCCACGTCCCCTGCCTTCACCACCGTGCCCGCCGGCCGGAAGTGCCGGCTGGCCAGCTTGAAGGGCGACATGATGCGCCGGGCTTCCTTGACGCCCTCCAGCACCTCGAAGTCAGCCGGCTCGACCCGCTCGGCAGGCCCGACGCCGCCCAGCAAAGTGTGTACCACCCCGGTCGAGCGGTGCACCGTGAAGCCCAGCGCCACCATGCGGTCGATGACCGCCTGAATCTGGGCCTCGCTCGCTCCTTCCTGCATTACCACCAGCATGGGAAAGCTCTCCCTTACTTCTCTGTCCCGTCCCGCTCCAGCATCCGCAAACGCTGGATGTTGCGCATCTCGTCGATGATGCGCTCGAAGACCCGGCGCGCGCCCTCGCCGGTCAGCGGTCCGGTGTTATGCGCAGTCACGTTCTCAAAGACCTCGTCCTCGCGCTTGGGCTCGTAGATGGGCAGATCGAGCTCCTGCTTGATGCGCCCGATCTCCTCGACGATGCGGGTGCGCGCATTGAGCAGCGCCAGGATCTGGCGGTCCAGCACGTCGATGCGATCGCGGCACTCGGTCAGGGCCTTCCAGGCGGATTCCCGGGACATCGTTATTTCAAGTCAAAGCCGCGCTTAAGTTCGCGCGCCAATGCCTCCAACTCCCCCTCCAGCGACGCGCTCGCGCCGTGTTCTCCTATCAGGCGGACGAAAGCGCTGCCCACCACCACCGCGTCGGCCAGCGGCGCCAGCTCAGCCACGTGCTCGGCGCGCGAGATTCCGAATCCTACTGCCAGGGGCAGCTCCGTCATGCGGCGCATCGCCCGGACCAGCTCGGCTGCCGAGCGGGCCAGCGAGGCGCGCTCACCCGTCACACCGGTCCGTGAAACCAAGTATACGAAGCCGCGGGAGTAGCTGGCTATGCGCTGTAAGCGCTCCGGGCGGCTGGTCGGCGCGGCCAGGAAGACAGTGTCCAAGCCATGCGCTCTGGCCACCTCGACGTACTGCCCGGCTTCCTCGACGCTGAGGTCGGTGAGCAGCAGGCCGTCCACCCCAGCCGCGGCTGCGTCCCGCGCCAGCGCCTCCAGGCCATAGCGCAGCACGGGATTCAGATAGGTGAACAGCAACAGCGGGGTCTCGGAGCGCCGCCGGAGCTCCGCTGCCACCTCCAGGATCCGTCGCAGCGTGGCCCCGGAGGCGAGCGCCCGCTCGGAAGCCCGCTGGATGACCGGCCCGTCGGCAACCGGGTCGGAGAAGGGCACACCCAGCTCGATCAGGTCCACTCCGCCGCGCTCCAGCGCCGCCACCAGCGACGGGGTCCGCTCGAGCGTGGGATCGCCGGCGGTGAGGTAACCGATCAGGCCCCGACGACCGGCCTGGCGTAGGCCGTCGAAGAGCCGGCTGATGCGGGTGCGGGGCGTCATTCCCGGTCCAGTTCGGGGAAGGCCTGCCGGTAGATGTCGGTGTCCTTGTCCCCGCGCCCTGACAGATTCACGAGGAATATCTCATCCCGAGCTTGAGGCGCGCGGCGGAGGGCTTCGGCGACCGCGTGCGCGGGCTCCAGCGCCGGGATGATGCCCTCCAGCCGGCTCAATGTTCGCGCAGCCTCCAGCGCCTCCTGGTCGCTGACCGCCAGATACTCGGCGCGGCCCTGGTCGTGGAGCCAGGCATGTTCGGGACCGACCAGGGCGTAGTCCAGGCCGGCTGAAACGGAGTGGGTCAGCGCGACCTGCCCGTCGGCGTCCTGGAGCAGGTAACTGTAGGCGCCGTGGAGCACCCCGGGCGCGCCCCCGGCGAACCGCGCGGCGTGCTGCCCCAGCGCCGGGCCTCTGCCGCCGGCCTCCACGCCCACCAGCCGCACCCCTTCGTCCTGGATGAAGGGGTGGAAGATGCCTATGGCGTTGCTGCCGCCTCCCACGCAAGCGATGACTACGTCGGGGAGGCGGCCTTCGGCCTCCAGGATCTGTCGCCGGGCTTCCTCTCCGATGACGCTCTGGAAATCCCGGACCATCAACGGGTAAGGGTGGGCGCCGAGCGCCGAGCCCAGCAAGTAGTGGGTGTCGGCCACGTTGGTCACCCAGTCACGCATGGCTTCGCTGATGGCGTCTTTCAGCGTGCGGCTCCCTGCCGCCACCGCCACCACCCGCGCTCCCAGCAACCGCATGCGGAAGACGTTCAGGCGCTGGCGCTCCATGTCCTGCTCGCCCATGTAGACCACGCACTCCAGCCCGAACAGGGCGCAAACGGTCGCCGTGGCCACCCCATGCTGGCCGGCGCCGGTTTCCGCGATCACCCGCCGTTTGCCCATGCGCCGCGCCAGCAGGACTTGGCCGAGGCAGTTGTTGATCTTATGCGCTCCGGTGTGCAGCAGGTCCTCGCGCTTAAGGTAGATGCGGGCGCCCTCACCCGGAGGGCTCAGCCGCCGGGCCGGGTATAGGGGCGTTGGGCGGCCGGCGTAGCGGTCGAGCAGGTCTTCGAGTTCGGCCCGGAAGCCGGGATCCTGCCGCGCTTCCAGGTAGGCCCTCTCGAGTTCCTCGAGCGGCGACATCAACGTCTCGGGGACGTAGCGCCCGCCGTAAGGTCCGAAATGTCCGCCTGCGTCCGGTTGTGAGGTCATGCCAGGTCTTCCGACAAGGCTGCCTGAACGAACTCCGCCACGAGGCGATGATCTTTGCGGCCCGGGGCGATCTCCAGGCGCGAGCAGCCGTCCACAGCCCAGGGCCGGGCCGTGCGGATGGCCTGCCGCACGTTGCTCGGATCGAGTCCTCCCGCCAGGATCACTCTTCGAGTCGCGCTGCGTGCCACCGCCCAGTCGAAAGTCTCTCCCGTTCCTCCGTGAGCCTTCACCGAGGCGGTGTCCAGCAAGAGCGCCTCGGCCTCCGGGCAGGTTTCCAGTTGCTCGGGCCGGAAGCCGGGGCCGACCGGGACTGCTTTCCAGATGCGCAGGCCGGCGGGCGGAGCCGCCTCCCCATGCAGTTGGACAACGTCCAGAGCCAAGGCGGAGGCGAGCGCGGCGACGCTCTCGGCCGGTTCGTTGACGAACACGCCCACCTTCCAGACGCCCGCCGGGAGATCCGGGATGATGGCGGCAGCGGCCGCAGGCGTTAGGTAGCGAGGGCTGCCAGGATAGAAGTTGAAGCCCAGCGCGGAGGCGCCGGCCTGGGCGGCGGCCAGGGCATCCTGGCGACTGGTGATCCCGCAGATCTTCACGATCACCGCAGCAGTTCCCGCAACGCCTGTGCCGGGTCGTGCGACCTCATTAGGTGCTCGCCCACCAGGAAGGCGTCGTAGCCGGCCTGGCGCAGCTGGTGCACGTCCTGGGCGGTGCGGATGCCGCTCTCGCTGACCTTGATCAGCCCGGCCGGAATCTTCTCCGCCAGCCGCAGCGAAGTCGCCAGGTCGTCCTTGAAAGTGCGGAGATTGCGGTTGTTGACGCCGATGAGTTCGGCTCCGGAGGCCAGCGCCACGTCCAGCTCCTTTTGGCTGTGCACCTCGACCAAGGCCGCCATGCGGAACCGCCAGGCGTATTCGCGCAACTGCCGGAGCCGCTTCTCGGGGAGGATCGCGGCGATCAGCAGGACGGCGTCGGCGGAATGGGCCGCCGCTTCGGCCACGTGGTACTCGTCGATCGTGAAGTCCTTGCGCAGCACCGCCAGGCCCACCGCGCCGCGGGCCACGCACAGATCATCCAGGCTGCCGTGGAAGAACTTCTCGTCGGTGAGCACCGAGAGCGCGGCGGCGCCGCCGTCCTCGTAGGCCCTGGCCAGGGCCGCGGGGTCGGAGCGAGCGGCCAGGGCGCCCTTGCTCGGGGAGGCGTGCTTGATTTCGGCGATGATCGCCGGCTCCAGATCCAGCAAGGCCGCGCGGAAATCGCGGCGGTGGGGCCGCGTCTCCTCGCCGAGTAGTTCCAGCTCGTGGCGGGGAATCACGGCCCCGGCGAGCTGGCTCCGCTTGTAAGCCACGATCTGGGTCAGGATGTCGGGAAGATCGGCGCTCATTGCTGAAAGCATATTCATCCTAGCACGCGGCGCGGATCAGGGTTGGACCTCGATGCCGCAGGTCCGAGCCACTGTGGCCAACTGGCGGTCGTGGGTTAAGAAGATGAGCGGCTCGCCATTGTCTTCTGCCCAGAGCAGGGCGGTGGCCAGGTGGATGGCGTCAAGGGCGCCTACCACGGTGGGAAACGGACCCGCGGCGCGTTCCAGCACGCTGCGCTGGAGAAGACAGACCTCAGAGTCTCGCAGCACACGCCGCAACAACTCCAGCCGGTGCGGGATCTCGGCGGGCGTGAGCTGCCTCAGCACCCGCAGACGGTCGAGGCACCGGCGGACTTCCACTTCCACCAGCTCGGAGACCACGCCCGCCTCCCAGCGACCCCATTCTTCCACGGCATCGGGCTGGCCAAGGATCCAGTGGACCACCACCGAGCTGTCCAGGTACGCCTTCACGATTCGCGGTCCAACAGACGTTCGCGCCGGACCCACGCCAGCGCCCGGTCCACGGCACCGGGTTTGAGTTTTCTGGGCCGTCTCACTGCGAGGCGGTCGAGTTCCTTTAGCGAGCCGGCTGGAGGGATGGTGAGCAGCCGCCTGGCGGGGGGCTTCTCGACCGGCAGCAAGCGAGCCACCGGGATCTGCCGGTTCTTAATGAGGACCTCTTCCCCCTGCTGGGCCGCGCGCAGGTAGTGACTCAAGCGGGCCTTCAGATGCGCGACCGTGACCTCGGTGGGCATATGACCTATTATGACCCTATCGGGTCATCCCGGCAACCGGCAGCGCCTCCGGCCCCAGAATGCGCGCCTCCGTCCAGCCGGCTTCCAGCAGGGGTCGCTCGGGGCGGGCGCTGAAGACGAGCTGATAGCTGTCGGGCTCCGCCGGGCCAAGCGGCGGCTGGCCCGAGGCCGGCTCCACCAGAGCCAGGCGCCGCAGAACTTCGTAGACGTCGCCCGTCTCCGGCATGGCCACCTCGAATTCCTGCGAGCGCAGCCGCAGCCGGCCGCCACGTTCCGCCACTTGCCAGGCCAGGAACGCGCAGCACTCGACGGCCTGCTCGAACCAGCCCGCCGCACCTGGCGGCACGTCCGCGTCCAGGAATATCTCCAGCAGGCGCTCTTTTTCCCGCGCGAACTCCCGGACCTGAAGCTGGCCGGTGTGCGCGGTGGCCTTCCAATCCACGTGCCGCGCGCTCTCGAATGGCTCGTAGGGGCGTATGCGGTAGAAGTCGTGACCCCGGCCGCGTTGATCAACGTCGATGTCGCCGCGTATCGACGCCAGCAGCTCCTCGAAACCCGGCTGCGGCGCGATCGACGGATACACGAGCGCCTGGCGCTGGAGCGCAACCTCGGCGTGCCGTTCCAGAAAGCCGAACGGGAAGCTGGTCGCGAACCGGAAGCTGCTCTCGCTATGCACGCCACGGCGGAGGAAGCAGACCTCGACCGCCTCCTCCAGCACTGCGCCCCCCGGGATGACCGGAAAGTACAGCGGTTCGAGCACGCTGGCCGCCGCCCCGGCCAACTGCACCGAGAAAGCCGGCACCCACCTCTTGGTATTCCGCACCCAGACCCGCGCCGTCACCGGCTGCCGCGCCGAGACGTGCTCGGGCAGCAGGAAATCCAGCTCCAGCCCGGCCAGCGAAAGGCGGTTGACGAAGTTGGAGACCAGCAACGCGGCCAGCAGGGCGGCCAGGATCAGAAACAGCAGGTTGTTGGCGGTCACCACCGCCGAGGCGCCCACCAGCGCTGCCGCCGCCAGGAACAGCCACCCGCCCCGCGTGACCCGGAAACGCTGGAAGCGTTTCCGCACCCACGCCCACACCTGCCTCCGCGCCTGCATTCCTGGTCCGCATCATGGCACAGTCGGGGAATTCATGTCGAGCCACAGATATGATAGGCTGCTCCTGTTATGGCGGAAGCAGCAGAACCGGCTCTGCATCGGCGGCTGGGCGTCCTGAATGCGACCTCGATCAACATGTCGAACATGGTCGGCATCGGCCCCTTCATCGCTGTGCCGCTGATTCTGGCGACCCTGGGAGGCCCCCATTCGTACCTGGCCTGGCTGGTGGGCGTTCTCATCGCCTTGTGCGACGGGCTGGTGGTGGCCGAGCTGGGCGCGGCGCTCCCGGCGGCGGGAGGCACGTACGTGTTCCTCCGCGAAGGCTTCGGCCCGCGGACCTGGGGGCGGCTGCTGGCCTTCCTGTTCGTGTGGCAGTTGCTGGTCGCCGGGCCGCTGGAGATCGCCAGCGGGAACATCGGGCTGGTGCAGTATCTTAAGGTGTTCTGGCCGTCGATGTCCCCCTTCCAGATGAAGCTCGCGGCGGCGGGGATCGGGGTGTTTCTGATCTTCACGCTGTACCGGAAGATCACCGATATCGCCAGGATCATGCTGGGGTTGTGGATCATCATGATCGCGACTACGGGCTGGGTGATCGTGACCGGGATTGCCAAGTTCAACCCGGCATTGGCGTTCGAGTTGCCGCCGGATGCCTGGCGGCTGAACCCCGCCTTCTGGCAGGGCCTGGGGCAAGGGACGGCCAACGTGCTGTACCTCTTTCTGGGCTACTACCAGGTCTGCTACCTGGGCGCGGAGGTGCGGGATCCGGGGCGGACCATACCGCGGGCGGTGGTGTATTCGATCCTCGGCGTGACCGTGATCGACGTGGCGATTTCGCTGGGCTTCATCGGCGTGGTGCCGTGGCAGCAGGCGATGAGGTCGGAGAACATCGGGGCGTTGCTGATGGAGCGGGTTTACGGGGCCTGGGCGGGGCAGTTGCTGGCGGGGATGATCGTGGTGACGGCCTTCGCTTCGATCTTCGCGCTGCTGCTGGGCTACTCGCGGGTGCCCTACGCCGCGGCGCAGGACGGGGTGTTCCTGCGCTGGTTCGGCGAGCTGCACCGGAAGAAGGAGTTTCCGCACCGGGCGCTGCTGCTGGTGGGCGCCTTGGCGATCATCGCCAGCTTCTTCACCCTCCAAGACGTTATCCTGGCGCTGATGGCGGCCCGCATCGTGATTCAATTCAACGCGCAGGTGATCGCGCTGTTCCTGATCCGGGCCAAGCGGCCGGACATCCGGCGCCCGTTCAAGACGTGGCTATATCCTCTGCCGCCGCTGGTCTCGCTGGCGGGGTATCTGTACGTTTTCGCGTCTCTGGGGTTGCGGTTCATCCTCTTCGGGATGCTGACGCTGCTGATCGGGGTGGGCGTATACCTGCTGGCGGCGCGCCGGCAGGGAGAGTGGCCCTTTGAGAGGGTGAACCACCGAAGCCCCGGGAAAACACTGGCTAGTTCGGAGGTTCCATGAGAGCGATCTGGCTCCTGTTGGTCGCCGGGGCCTGCCTGGCGGCGGACTTCAAGCCGCTGTTCAACGGCAAGGACCTGACCGGCTGGGTGATGGTCGGCCCTGGCCGCTTCGTAATCGAGGACGGCCTGATGAAAACCGAGGGCGGCATGGGCCTGCTGTACTGGTCCCGGGGGAAGTTCGGCAACGCCACTCTGCGGGTGGTTTACAGGACTGCCTCGGCGCGGGGCAACTCGGGGGTGTTCATCCGGCTGCCGGAGCCGCCGCCCGACCCCTGGTACGGCGTGCACAACGGCTACGAGGTGCAGATCGACGCCGCCGGTGACGACTGGCACTGCACCGGCGCGCTGTACTCCCTGAGCAAGGTGTCGAAGCGCACTCAGAAACCGCAGGGCGAGTGGAACACCATGGACATCGTGCTGGACGGCCAGAAGACCATCGTTCTCCTGAACGGGGAGAAGGTCAACGAGTTCGAAGGCAGCCAGCCGGTCCCTCCGCGCAAGATGTGGTACGAGCCTGTGCGCGGCCCGCGGCCGGACGCGGGCTACATCGGGCTCCAGAACCACGACGCGCGGTCGGTGGTCTACTTCCGCGAAGTGAGCGTGAAGAAGAACTGATAGGAACCTTCCGCCGCGCGGCTGCGTAGTTCATCAGAGAGGGTGAACGCGTGCTGACCTTTGTGCTCTGGCTGGTCTTGCTGGTGCTTTGCTGGCCGCTGGCGTTGCTGGCGTTGGTGCTGTACCCGCTGGTGTGGCTGTTCCTGCTTCCATTCCGCCTGCTGGGAATCGCCGTGGGTGGCGTGCTAGCGCTGCTGTGGGCAGTCGTGACCCTTCCGGCCCGGCTGCTGGGCGGGATGGGCCGGCTCTAGGGTCTAATCTCACTGCGGGTAGCGGCCGCCGATCTTCATGAAGAAGCCGTGCAGGCGATGGAACCAGGCTGCCCCGGGCAGGAACAGATAGGGGCAGTAGCCGGCGACCGCTCGGATTCCTTTGCTCCGGCAGAAGTCCATTGCGGCCGGGCTGGCCCGGAGCATCCAAACCAGGCGGATGCCGGCTTCGGCGCAGTCGCGCAGCACCTGTTCACTCACCTGCGGGGGCGCAAGGAGGAAGGCGCCTTCCACAGGCGGTGTGATGTCCTGTGCGCGGGCGAAGCAGCGCAGGCCGTCTATCTCGGCGACGTTGGGGTTGACCGGCACAGCCTCGTAGCCGCGCTGGCGTAACTCCCGAAGCAGCCCGCTGCTGAAGTGCCGCGGATTGCGCGACACGCCGACGACGGCGATGCGCTTCTGCCTCAGCAGGTCCTCAATCAGCTCGCGTGTTTCGCCCATGTCGAGCATTATAAGGCGCGCCGGGCGGCGCAGCGCAGTGTCCGGCCCGAAATCCCCGCTCCGGGGTTGCGACCGGCGGGCGATGGGTGTACAGTCGGTTTCTTTGGGGGATCTAGAACGGGGGTCTTGATGCGCACGCGCACGCTGTTGAACTGGCCGAAGATCCTTGCGATCGCGGCTGGAGTCCTAGCTATTGCCCTCTCAGCAGTCTTCGCCCAGGCGCCGGGCCAGGCGGCCCAGGCCGCGCCGAAAGGCCCGTGGATGGACAAAAGCTTGTCGCCAGACCGGCGGGCCGAGCTGGTCATCGAGCAGATGACGCTGGACGAGAAAATCGGTCTCGTCCATGGAGCCGGCATGATGGGATTCGGAGGCGGGCCGGGAGCTGCTCCGGGCGGACCTCCACCAGCGCCTACCAGGTCGCTCGGCGGCGCCGGGTTTATCCCGGGAATCCCTCGGCTGGGAATCCCCGATATCCAGATGGCCGATGCGTCAGCCGGCGTCACCCGGGGTGGCGCCCGCAGCCGGTACGCGACGGCGCTGCCGTCTACCGTTTCCCTGGCGTCAAGCTGGGATCTGAATCTGGCGCACGAGTATGGAGCGCTGATCGGCAGGGAACTCCGCGACCATGGCTTCACGATGTCGCTCGGCGGAGGCGTGAACCTCACCCGCGAGCCTCGCAACGGCCGGAACTTCGAGTATCACGGCGAGGACCCGATTCTGGCCGGGAAGCTGGTGGCCCGGCAAATGAAGGGCCTCCAGGCGCAGGGCGTCGTCAACCATACCAAGCACTATGCGCTCAACGACCAGGAGACGGGCCGCAACATCGGCAACGTGGTTCTCGACAAGCGGTCCGCGCGGGAGACCGACCTGCTGGCGTTCGAGATCGCCATTCGGGAAGGGGACATCGGGGCGGTGATGTGCGCCTACAACAAAGTCGGCGGCGACTGGTGCTGCGAGAACAGCTACCTGCTCAACGATCTCCTGAAGAAAGCCTGGGGCTTCAAAGGCTGGGTGGTGTCGGACTGGGGGGGCACGCACAGCACCGTGAAGGCGGTGCTGGCCGGACTCGACCAGGAGATGCCTGGCAGCACCTACTTCGGAGAGGCGCTCAAGAAGGCGGTGGAGAGCGGCGAGGTCCCGATGGCGCGCCTCAATGACATGGTCCACCGGATCCTGCGGACGGAGTTCGCGGTCGGGCTTTTTGACAACCCGCCGGCGCCCAAGGTAGTGGATGTCTTTGCCGGCCTCGAGTTCGCCCAGCGTGTTGCGGAACAGGGCACCGTTCTGCTGAAGAACGCCGGCGGCCAGTTGCCCCTGAGCGCCTCCAGCCTCAAGTCGATCGCCGTCATTGGATCGCACGCTGACGTGGGCGTGCTCTCCGGAGGCGGCTCAGCCCAGGTTGATCCGCCGGGCGGGAACGCCGTTCCGCCCCCTCCGCCGCCCCCTGGGACGGCTCAGCGCCCGGGCGCCGGCATGATGTTTGGCCGCGGCCCGGTGTGGTATCCCTCTTCGCCGCTGAATGCGATCCGCGCCAAGGCGCCGAAGGCCAAAGTGGAATACGATGCCGGGACCGACCCTGCCGCCGCCGCCAATCTGGCCAAGGCGTCTGACATCGCCATCGTGTTCGTCAACCAGCCGACCAGTGAAGGGCGCGACGTGGCGAGCCTGTCGCTGCCCGACAACCAGGACCAACTGGTCAGTGCGGTGGCCGCGGCTAATCCGCGCACGATCGTCGTGCTGGAGACCGGCGGCCCCGTGACCATGCCGTGGATTGACAGCGTGAGCGCGGCGCTGGCGGCCTGGTATCCGGGCATTCGCGGCGCCGAGGCCATCGCGAACATTCTTTTCGGTGACGTGAACCCGTCGGCGAAGCTGCCGGTAACCTTTGCCAAGAGCGACGCTGATCTGCCCCATCCCAAGATCGCGGGGCCGCCCCCGACGCCGCCGCCCGCGCCGGGAGCCGCACCTGCTCCAGGTGCGCCGGGGGCCGGGCCCGGCGGCTTCCGAATGCCGATGACCCCCTTCGACATCCCCTACCCCGAAGGGCTGAAGGTCGGCTACAAGTGGTATGACGCCGAGGGCAAGCAACCGCTGTTCCCGTTCGGGTTCGGGCTCTCTTACACCACTTATGCGTACAACGCGCTGAAGGTGACCGCGTCCGGCAAAGACGTGAAGGTGAGCTTCAGCGTCGGGAACACGGGGAAGCGTGCCGGCGCGGAGATTGCGCAGGTCTACGTCGGGTTGCCGGCGGCCGCGGGTGAACCGCCGAAGCGCCTGGTGGCGTGGGAGAAGGTCCAGCTTGCTCCCGGTGAAACCAAGAGCGTCAACCTGACGCTCGATCCGCTGTACCTGTCCATCTTCAACGTGGACAAGGACGACTGGGAGCTTGTGCCCGGCGAGTACAAGGTGTTCGTGGGCGCCTCCTCACGGGAGACGCCGCTCAGCGGAACATTCCGCATTCAAGCCACGCGTTGACGATTGGCGCGCTGGTTCGAGAGGTCCTCGATCACCTCGTGTGTTTCGCCCATGGGGAGCATCACGCGGGGCGTCTTGCTACAGTGAAGGGAGGGGCTCTCTACTCTAGAAAGGCGACTCCCCCGACTTAGTCATGAACCCGCATCCCAAGGGCACGCGCGCCCGCATACTGCTGGCATCCGTTTTCGGGCCGTACGCGCAGGACGACGAATTCGGGAGCCGCGCCATCAACCCCATGGAGCTGTACCAGAACCAGGTGACGCGCGCCCAGGGCGCCTTTTCTCTGCGCATGTTCCATCGCTCTTGGGGCATCATGATGATCCAGGCCAACATTTCGGCCCCCTGCACCGTGCTGGATTTCCCCACCCGTGAAGCGTTCGCGCGAGAGCTGACCGCCGGGCATTACGACGTGGTGGGTATTTCTTCCATCTCTCCCAACGTCGGGAAGGTGCGCGAGATGTGCCGCATCATCCGGCGGCTCTCGCCGGGTGCGGTCATCGTGGTGGGCGGGCACGTGGCGGCCATCCCGGACCTTGAGCATGTGATTGATGCGGACCACATCGTGTGCGGCGACGGGATCTCGTGGATGCGCCGCTACCTGGGAGAGGAGGAAGGCGCGCCCATCCGCCACCCGCACATCATCTCGGGCTTCGACGGCCGGGTCATGGGCGTGCGGCTGCCACAGCGCCCCGGCTCGACCGCGGCCACCGTCATTCCTTCGGTGGGCTGCCCGATGGGCTGCAACTTCTGCAACACCTCGTCCTTTTTCGGGGGCAAGGGGAAGTTTGTCAACTTCTACAACTCAGGAAACGAGCTGTTCGAGGTGATGAGCGAGATGGAATCCGCCATGAAGGTGCGCTCGTTTTTCATCATGGACGAGAACTTCCTCCTCCAGCGGGAGCGCGCCATGGAGCTGCTGGCGCGCCTGGAGGAGCATGGCAAGAGCTGGGTGCTCTACGTTTTCTCCTCGGCCAACGCCCTCCGCAAGTACACCATCGAGGAGCTGGTCAGGCTGGGCGTTTCCTGGGTCTGGCTGGGACTGGAATCGCCGCGCTCAACCTACGCCAAGCTGAGCGGCGCCGACACCCTGGAGCTGGCCCGAGAGCTCCGCCGGCACGGCATCAAGCTGCTGGGCTCTACCATCGTGGGCCTGGAGCACCACACCCCGGAGAACATCCACGAGGAGATCGAGCACGCCGTGGCGCATGAGACCGATTTCCACCAGTTCATGCTCTACACCCCGGGGCCGGGCACGCCGTTGTACGCCGAAATGGCCGAGCAAGGCCGCCTGCTGACCGATATGGACGTGGCGGACATGCACGGCCAGTACAAGTTCAATTTCAAGCACGCCGCTATTTCGCGCGATGACTCGCAGCGGTTTCTGGACTGGGCCTTTCGGCGCGATTTCGAGCGCAACGGCCCGAGCCTGTTCCGCATCTGCCGCACCACGCTGGAGGGCTGGAAGCGGTACAAGGACCACCCCGACCTGCGCATCCGCGAGCGCTTCCGGTGGGAAGCGCGGCAACTCAAGGACGCTTACAACGCCGCGCTCTGGGCTATGGAGCGCCGGCTGCGGAAGACCGACCTAGCCATCAGTGAGCGGATCCGCGCGCTGCGGCGGGAGATTGAAGCGGAATTCGGTCTGCTGAGCCATCTGGCCGGAAGCCTGCTGGGGCCGGTGCTTCTGTGGACCACGCGGCGCGAGGAAAAGCGCCTGGCCCGCGGGCGCACCTACGAGCCCCGCACCATCCTGGAGCGCAGCAACTGGAGCGGAGCGTAACCACCGCTCCTTCACCTTAATCGTTTCGGCCCGAACTCGACCACCTGGGCCGGGCAGCCGTCCAGCATCAGCTTGAAGTTCTCGATGAAACGGGCCGCCAGGGCGTCGTACTTGCGGAAGTACTCCTGGCGGTTGCCCCAGGTGTTGGCCGGCTCCAGGACCTCGGTCGGCACGCCCTCGCAGTACTTGGGCACCTCGAAGCCGAAGACGGGGTCCTGGCGGTACTCGACCTGCTGGAGCTTGCCGCTGAGCGCGTCGTTCAGCAGGGTGCGCGTGTGGCGGATGCTGATGCGCTTGCCTACGCCGAATGGTCCGCCCGTCCAGCCGGTGTTGACCAGCCAGCACTGCGCCCCCTGCTTGAGCACCCGCGCCTTGAGCATCTCGGCGTAGGCGTAGGGGTGGTGCACCATGAACGGCCCGCCGAAGCAGGTCGAGAACGTGATCTCCGGCTCGATGCCCAGGCCGATCTCGGTGCCGGCGATCTTGCTCGTGTAGCCGGAGATGAAGTGGTAGATGGCCTGGTCCGGCGTGAGCCGGGCGATGGGCGGCATCACGCCCTGGGCGTCGCAGGTCAGGAAGATCACGTTGCGCGGGTGGCCGGCCATCTTGGGCGGCCAGTAGTTGTCGATGAAATCGAGCGGATAGGC
>CAYGVJ010000128.1:0-15122 GCA_964353255.1 uncultured Solibacteraceae bacterium
CAGCCACGGGCGCCAGGCTCGAAGTGCCAGCCCTTCACGAGCTGCCCCGAGGTAAGCGCGCCCACCGTGCTCTCGGCGAAGCAGTACGCTCTTTCGTTGCCCTCCCAGGTGGCCGGATCCGAGTCCACCGTGTTGCCGAAGCTCGAGTAGTCCCGGATCTTCCAGCCCGAACGCTCCATCAGGCGCCGCAGACCCGCCTCGGAGAGAATCCAGTAGTTCGTCGGATCCTGGTTGGCTTCGCCGGCCAGCAGGTAGGCCACCGGCAGATCGGCCAGCCGGGTCTTCTTGTCAGGGGAGTAGCGCGCCACCCGGGTACTCAAGATGCAGTACCGCGCCCGTCGAGCCAGCGTCTCCAGCAACAGAAACGGGTTCTTGAGGTGGTACAGCAGACCCAGCAAGAACACCAGCTCATAACGCTGCGTGGGCAGCTCCAGGCCGCAGTCGAGGTCCTGCTCCAGGATCTCCACCGACGAGTTCAGCGCGGCTTTGAGGGTCTTGACGCCCTGCAAGTCGTTGTAGTTGGTGGGCCCGTAGTCGATGGCGTGCACTTTGCATCCCAACGACTCCAGGAAGAACGACACGCCCCCGTCCCCGCATCCCACGTCCAGCACCGGCTGGTCGCCGATCAGGTCCAGCAGGAAGCGCCTGGGGCCCGTCAGCAGCTCGGACAGATGCTCGAAGGCGCCAAAGGTGTCGTACGGGTACCACTCGAAATCCACGGGGCCCAGGCTCTGGCGAAGCTCCTTGAACTTCTCGGCAAAGGCTGCCGCCCGCCCGGCCAGCTCGGTAATGTCAACGCGGGAACGCGGCATGCCGCTGTTCACACCGTCCTTGCCGGGGCGGCGGGGAGGTTGGCGAGCGGCGTGCCGTGGCCCGGGCCGTGCAGCTTCTGGCAGGGCTTCTTGCGGCGAGCCAGGTGGAGATAGTCGAGCACCAACCGGCGTTTGAGATGCTGGATGGCCTTGGCCGGATCCACGCCCTTGGGGCAAACGCGCGAGCACTCCCCGGCGTAGTGGCAGCGGAAAGCGCCGTGCGCGCTGCCCGTCATCAGGTTGCGGTCGCGCCGCCCGTCGTCGCGAGTGTCCTGGTTGTACCGCTGCGCTGCCGTCAAGGGCATAGGCCCCAAGTAGCGTGCGTCCGTGGCCAACGTCGGGCAGGCCGCCATGCAGCAGCCGCACTTGATGCAAAAGGCGAACTGGAGATAGGCTTCGAGTTCCTCCGGAGACTGGTAGAACTCCCCCGCCGGGTCATCGACCTCGGCTTCATCCGCCCGCACCACGTAAGGCTTCAGCGAGCGTTGTTTCTCGAACATGGTGACCAGATCCGGGACCAGGTCGCGGATGATGTCGAAATTGGGCAGAGGCCCCACGGCGAGATCCCTGTCGGCGATATGCAGGATCTGGGTGTTGCAGGCCAGAGTCGGCTGCCCGTTCAGCAGCATGCCGCAGGAGCCGCAGACGCCCATGCGGCACGAATACCGCCAGGCGAGCGAAGGATCCACGTTGTCCTTGATGTAGTGCAGGCCGTCCAGCACGGTCATGCCTTCGCGCACGGGAATGGTGTAAGTCTTCACGTAAGGCTTGGAATCGCTTTCGGGATTGTATCGCGTGACGTGGAAGTTGATGTCCGGCATGACTACCCCCTTGCTCCCGCAATGGCGATGGAATGCGCCGCGATGGCCGCCCAGGTGCCCAGGCCGAGGAGTCCCAATCCCACGACTACCAGGACGACGGAAACAGCTTTCTCGAGCGCCGGCTTCAGCGTCAGCTCGAACAGGATGGTCCGCAGCCCGTAGAGGCCGTGGTAGAGAGCCACCAAGAGAAGGAGGACGTAAGTCACGGTGAAGAACAGCATGCCATCCCGAGCCAGGCTGTTCTCCTTCGAGATCGCCTCGCCGCCGTGAGGGGCGAACCAGTGCGTGATGCCACCCGTGTGCATGATGAGCATATGGAGGCCGAGCAGGAAGAGGATCACCACTCCCGCCGCCATGTGCCAGGTCCAGTATTTGGTTTCGCGCATCGCTCCTCCTACTTCGCCAATCCCAGGAACTCATAGCCGCCCGCCGCCACCAGAATCAGCGCCAGGATCATCATGGCGACGAGCAAGGGCCGCTGCACGTTCAATGACGTCTTGTAGGGGTAGACCGGCTCGATGGGCTTGCCGACCGCGAATCCCAGTTCCACCAGCACCAGGCGGATGCCGTTGAGGGCGTGGTAGGCGAAAGCCGCGAAGACCAGAAACTCCCCCATTTTGAAAATGGGCCGGTCGAAAAATTCGCCTTTGAGCCACACGTATCTGCCGGTGGCGCGCAGGCTGGTAACAAAGATGTGCATCAAGAAGTAAGCCAGAATGCCCAGGCCAGTAAGGCGATGCAGTATGTAGGCGTAGCGCTCGACGCCCCAGCGCCCGCCGCCGAGCCATCCCCACAGCCCGAGCCGGTTATCGTGCCGCTTGAGTTCGGCCATAATTGAATGCCTCCAGTTACACGCTCCGCATGTTAGTATTTGCGCTCCACCGGCTTCCAGGCGGTAATCGTCACGGGCTTGTACTCCAGCCTGGGCGTGCCGCCGGTGTAGTACACCATGGAGTGGGCCAAGAACCTTTCGTCGTCGCGATTCGGAAAATCCGTCCGGGAATGCCCCCCGCGGGATTCCTGGCGCGCCAGACCCGCGAAGAGCAGCACCTCGGCCAGTTCGAGCATGTTGTCGGTCTCGAGCGCCTGGATCAGGTTGGTGTTGTAGACGCGGCTCTTGTCCTGGATGACGATTCTGCGGAAGCGCTGCCTCAGTTCGCGAACTTTGTCCAGGCCCTCCTCGAGGGACGGGCCGGTGCGGTAGACGCCCGCGTGGCGATCCATCAGGGTGCGAAGCTCCCGGCGTATGTGGGCCGGGTTCTCGGTTCCACTCTGCTGGAGCAGGCCGCCGAAAATGCGTTCCTCTTCCTCCCGGGCTTTCGCTTCCGGCATCCCGCTGAGCTTGGAGCCTTGCGCCAGGTACTTGGCGATCTCGCCGCCGGTGATGCCGCCCCACACCAGGCATTCGGCGGTCGAGTTGCATCCCAGCCGGTTGGCGCCGTGCATGGAGTGGCAGGCTACCTCGCCGGCGGCCCAAACATTCTCCACCTTGGTCCGGCCGTCGATGTCGGCCTCGACGCCGCCCATCGAGTAGTGCGCCACCGGCCGGATGGGGATGGCCTGCGTGATCGGGTCGATGCCCAGAAACTTCATGCACACTTCCCGGATTAGCGGCAGGCGCTTGTTGATCCGCTCGGCTCCCAGGTGGGTCAAGTCGAGCTGGATGTAATCGAGCCCGTCCGGCCCCGCGAAGCCGCGGCCTTCCAGGATTTCCGTCATCTCCGAACGGGAAACGATGTCGCGCGGCGCCAGCTCCATCATCTTGGGCGCGTACTTCTCCATGAACCGCTCGCCCCGGTTGTTGCGCAAGTAGCCGCCTTCGCCGCGGCAGCCTTCCGTCATCAGAATGCCTGAGGGGACCAGCCCGGTGGGGTGAAACTGGAGGAACTCCGGATCCTCGAGGGCCAGACCCGCGCGGTAGGCGATGGCTTGCCCGTCGCCCGTGACCGTTTGAGAGTAGGTCGTGAATCCGTAGAGGTTACCGAGCCCTCCGGAGGCGATCAGGAGCGCCTTGCCGCGCAGGACGTAGAACTCGCCGGTCGGCGCGTCGAAGAGCGTGAGGCCGGCGAAGCGCCCGTCTTCCAGCAGTAGCGAAGTGACGAAACATTCGTCGTAGCGCTTGAAGTTGTTGTACTTGAGCAGGGTGTCGTAGAGGGCCTGCATCTCGAAGAAGCCGGTCTTGTCGGCCGCCATGCAGGCCCGCGGAAAAGAATGTCCTCCGAACGGCCGCTGCATGATCCGGCCGTCCTCGCGCCGCGACCACGGGACTCCCCAGTGCTCCAAGAGGCGGATTTCGTCCGGCGAGGTGTTGACGAAGCGAAAGACCGTGTCCTGGTCCGCGAGAAAGTCGGAGCCTTTCACGGTGTCCCAAGCGTGCAGCTCGAGGCTGTCCCCTTCCTCGGGGCGCATGACCGCGCCAGTGCCTCCCTCGGCGCAGACGGAATGCGAGCGCATGACCTGCACTTTGGAGATGATGCCGATGTCGGCGCTGCCCCGCGTCTTGATGGAGAGCTCGACGGCGGCGCGCAGCCCGGCCAGTCCGGTTCCCAGGATCAAGACGTCATGAGATATCTGCTGCATGTTTCACGTGCTCCTTGGCGCTCCGGGAGCGCGGTGCTTCCGATTCGAGGGTGGCAAGCTCCACATTATACGCGAACGGCAAGGGGGCGGAAGGGGAGATTTTGGGGCGAGGGGTTTCGCGCAAAGGACGCAAAGACCTCGCCAAGGACGCCAAGAGCTTCGAGATTCTTTGCGGGCTTGGCGCGAGCCTGCCAGGCGTGCCGGGGCAGCGGGAACAGGTGTCCGAGATTGGGTTTTGGGTTCGTTTCGTAATTTTTTTCCAACGCATTCATAACACAGCGGATACGAGCGGCGAGAATCATCTGAGCGGGCGTCGAGCTGGCATCCACAAGGCATGGTAGTGCTGCCTGATGGTAGCCGGCAGCGGGCGGGGAGAGAGCGGAGGAGCGCGGGAGGGGATTGGGAAAACGGGAGAAAGAAGCCGGGCAGGGTCGTGACTGAGGGTCTGGCGTGGCGCAGGCCCGTGGCCTGCCGTGTCCGCACTCCTGCCGACACGTGCCAGAAACAAGGGGCGAGATGCCCGGTACGGGTCCGCAAGCGGAAGTCTCGACCCGGCAGCCTGAGAGGCCGCGCCACCCACTCACACAGGGACGAACATGTCGATGAACTCCCACATGAGGATCACAGGTTTCCGCCGCCGGGACACCAGTCGTCATGCTCCTGCTTGACCCACAAGTCAGTGAGCGTCCCACGAGTGCTCAGCCCTGCGGTGGGGTGGGTCTGGAGACCTGCCGGGTGCCCTTTGGGCGGGCTTTCCAGCCGGCCTTTTTGCAGGCCGGCACTCATGCCGGCCGGCAGGCAGGAATGCCCACCCCACGGGCATCGCAGGTAGCTCGCGAGAATTCGGGGGCGGAGGGGATATAATTGGAACAGGGAGTGCCCCGGTGAGCCCACGCGAACACCTGCACCAACTGGTCGAGCAAGTGCCGGAAGGCGAGGTCCACGCCGCCGAGCGGTTCCTGGAGTATCTGTGCGCCGAACCCGTGCTGCGCGCGCTGGCCAACGCGCCCTTGGACGACGAGCCGGAGACCGAAGAAGAGCGGCAGGCGGTCGAGGAAGCGCGTGAGTCGTTGCGGCGGGGGGAGGGGATTTCGCATGAGGAACTGCGGCGTGAGCTTGGTTTGTGAAACAGGTCGTTTCGCGCAAAGGACGCAAAGGCCACGCCAAGGACGCCAAGAGCTTGGAGGTTCTTTGCGCGCTTTGCGGGACCTTGGCGGGCTTGGCGCGAACAGCGGCCGGCGTTTCGCGCAAAGGGCGCAAAGATCTCGCCAAGGACGCCAAGAGCTTGGAGATTCTTTGCGGGCTTTGCGGGACCTTGGCGGGCTTGGCGCGAAATCCTGTGCGAACGTAAGCCGGCTAAGAGCCGGCTGCGGGTCGGGGACCCGCCCCACAATCGAGATTCTTTGCGGGCCTTGCGGGACCTTGGCGGGCTTGGCGTGAAATCCTTGGTTCGGCTGGAGAGAACTAGGGGACAAGACTGGAGTCATGTTCTACCGGAGGCACAACTTGGTCGAGGTGCGGGTGATGCCATGGTCAAGCGAGGCCGGATGCGACAGCAGGGCCGTCCCGCCTCAGCCATTCACCCTCAAGACCGACCCCCCGCGAGCCCTGGTATGATAGTGTTGCGAAGACGGCAAGCGCGAGATGAAGTCCCGGGCACCCAGATCCATTCGAGGCAGCGAAGATGGGACGCTGATGGGCCGTAGCTCTCACTGATCGAGGCACGCGATGGACACACTAGTGGCAAGGTTGGACGCCAAACTGCGCGAATGGAAGCCCGAGACGGCTGCGGAGGTGCGGGAGTGCGTAGCCGAGATCATTGCCCTCGCTGACCAGGAGGCTCTGGACCTGCTGCGGTCGCGCGCTGTGGAGCAAGAGGTCCTGGACGTGCTCGATGAACCCGCAGCCCGGTGAGGTCTGGTTGGCCGATCTCGGTTTAGCCGCCAAGACACGCCCGGTCGTCGTTGTGTCGCGCTATGATCCTGACCCACCTCGCGCTTTGATCCTGTACGTACCGTTGACCACGCAAAACAGACAGAGTCCGTATGAAGTGGCGCTGCCAAGGGTCGCATTCCTCGACCGTGATTCTGTGGCGAATGTTCAGGGAGTGGGTTCTCTGCCAAAAGTTCGACTGGAGCGCAGGCTTGGCAGGTTGCCGGACGAAGTGGTGACCAGAATCAAGCGTGCTCTCGCGTTTGCTCTGGACTTTGGAATCGACACTTGACGACTCGCGCGCTCCGGCGCGGCCCGCCTTTTCGCCGTCGCTCCGGAGTTTGAAAGGGCTGTGAAGCCCGCGCCCGCCACGCTTTGGCCCGGGAGAACCCTCCCGCTCAACCCACAAGTCAATAACCGTCCCTGCAGTGCTCATGGGGTGGGTCTCGAGACCGAGATTCTTTGCGGGCTTGGCGGCACCTTGGCGGGCTTGGCGCGAAATCCTGGCTTTGGGTAGAGAGGACTACGGAACAAGACCGGAGTCATGTCCCACCGGAGGCACAGCCTGGTCGAGGTGGCGGTAGTAGCCCAAGTCGGCGCCGGTGAGCAGCTTGGTGGCGAAGATGATCTGGCCGGTGTGCTGGGCGAAGTGCTCGAGGACGTGAAGGACGGCTTCGAGCTTGGTGACGTCGTAGCCTTGGATGACGACGCGCTCGGCCAGGCGCTCGGGCGTGAGCGCTCGGATGATGGCGACCGCTTCACGGACTGTGGCGTCAAGGCGTTCGGCGAGCTCAGGGCCGGGGAGGCCGGCGCGCGCGGCGAATTCCTCGGCACGCCGGCGCACGTCGGGCGCGCCGCCGACGCCCGAGATGATCCACTGCCGCACGTTGCCGCACAGGTGCAGCACCAAGTTGCCGACGGCGTTCTGATTGTCGCCCGAGCGCGCCCAGATCTGCTCGTCGCTGAGCCGGCCGAGGCAGTCCTGGATGCGGGCAGCCAACTGAGCCAGCTTGGCGGTACAAAAGCCCAGCAAGAGGCGGTCGAGGGGATCGGGCATGGAAGTGAGTATAGAACGGGCGGCGGGGGAAACGCGGGGCGTCAAGACAGCCGACGTAGGAGGCCGGCGGCCAGGAGGCCGGTGAGGGTCATCAAGGCTCCCAACGTCACTGAGGCGGGACGGTAGGTCATCTCGATGCGGTGGCTGCCGCGCTCGACCACGACGCCGCGCAAGGCCCCGGAGATTTCGTGGATGGGGGCCGGGCGGCCGTCCACTTCGGCCCTCCACCCGGGAAACGCGGTATCCGCCAGCACCACCATGCCGCGGCAGCCGAGCGTGGCGTCGAGCGCGACCCGCGACGGTTGCATGGCGGCGAAGCTCACCGGCTCCTCGGCGCCGTCGCACCGCTCCAACCCGGGCGTGGCGTCATGCACCACTCTGGCTCGAGGCAACGCCGCCGGGTTGCGGTAGACGTTCACGCCGCTGGCTCCCTGGAACACGAGCTGCTGGTCCCTACGGCTGGGTTTCCGCGCGACCCGGTAGTTGACCGCCAGCAGATCCTGAACCCGCGGCACGTGCGTGGCGAGCCTAAAGATGTTGACGGTCACGCCCGGCACATAGCCTCCCAGTGTGTCGAGGGAGTGCCAGTCGCCGAAGTTCGACGGGATGTCCTGCTCGTCCACATCCACCCTCAAGGGCTTGGCCTGCCCGCGCAGGAAGGCGGCGACGTCGTCGTTGGCGCGCAGGCCAGCCAGCAAGGATGGCCGACGGGCGTCCCGCAGGTCCGCCATCCGGGCGTCAGCGACCCTGCCCAGCTCGAACAGGCTGAGCAGGACGAGCGAGACCGCGAACGCCCGCCCGCTGATGGCCTGGGCGCTCCAGGCGGCCAGCAACGCGGCCAGCAGCGCGGCGGCGAGCGCGGTGAACATCACCGGCGCCTCCAGACTCAGACGCCCGGCGATGGAGAGGCCGCCCGACACCGCGAAGATCCCGAGCGCCACCGCGGCCAGGCCCCAGATCATCCGGCGGAGCCAGACCGAACGCGGCTGGTCCCGTAGCGCATCCAACCCGAAAGCGATCAGCGGGGCGACTCCGAGATTGAAGATCACCAGAGCGCGCGCCGGGGCCCGCGCCTTGTCGAACAGAGGGACCACGGAGTACAGGAGCCCGTGAAAGACGTTCTCCCCGCCGAGGGAGAACAGCACCCCCAGCAGCGCAATTACGCCGAACAGGCGAGCCTCGGGATGATTCTTCCAGCCGAGCATCAGCCCCAGCAGGGCCAAGGCAAGCGCCGTCACACCGATGAACGGGTTCACGTGCTGGAACCGCCCTGGCAGCACCATTCCCAGCAGGGAGGCGGGAGTGAACGAGTAGAGCTGGTGAACGGAGTAGGGCACCGCTTCGTTCCAGGCTTGCGCGCCGGCGCCGGCCCAGCGCAGGGCCAGCCGCCCGTATTCGTAGCCGGGCAGCGTTTGCAGGCCGCTGGTCAGGATCGTGAATGCCGCTGTGACCGCGGCCAAGGCCAGCAATCTGCGGCGGGAGGTCTGGCCGCGCGCGATCGAGAACAACCAGACTCCGCCCACTGCGGTGGTGAGGTAGATGGGGACCTCGTGGTGCCCGCTCAGCCAGGCCGCGCCGAGGCAGACGCCGCACAGGGCGGCGCTGGGAAAGCTACGCTCGCCTCTGAGCGCGCGCAGTAGGAACAGAAAAGCCGCCGGGGCCCAGACCGCGCCGTTAAGGTGCTGCGGCCAGTCCGTGTTGCCGAGAAACGCGCCCAGCGTGAAGACCAGGCCCGCCAGCAGCGAGGCCGCCCGGCTCCGCTTCAAGTCCCGGCACAGCCAGTAGGCAAACAGCGCGCCCTGAAAGTGAATCAGGACGAAGTACCAGTGCAGCACGCTGAAACGGATCTTGCCTCGCTCGAAAGGCAGGTGGGGAAGCACCCAGTTGAGCGGGTAGGCGGCGCCGAGGACCTGCCCGAGAAACGGCTGGCCGCACCACTGATGCGGGTCCCAGAGCGGCGGGCGCAGGTGCCGCCACTCGGTCGCCTGAAACTGGAACCACGGGAGTTGCTGGTAGACCAGGTCCGGGTTCTCCAGATACGTGTACTGATCGGTGAGAACGAGTTTCCAGTAGAAACCTAGGCAAATCAGCAGCAGCAGGCCGGTCCAAGCCAGGCGCGAGCGCGTGGCCTTCCGCATATTGAGAATCATGATAGCAGGGGCGCGTTATCCTGGAGGCAGAGCTGTGTCAGCCGACGATCCAAATCCGCAGGAAACCGCCGAATGGCTGGACGGCTTTGAGGAGGTCGTCCGCCAGGCAGGCTCGCCGCGGGCCGCCTATCTGCTGGAACGGTTGCGCCAGCACGCCTGCCGCCTGGGCGCCGCCGGCGTGCCCGCCGTGAACACGCCGTACCTCAACACCATTCCCAGAACGCAGGAGACGCCCTACCCTGGCGACCGCGAGCTGGAGCGCCGCATCAAGAGCCTGATTCGCTGGAACGCCATGGCCATGGTAGTGCGGGCCAATAAGTACGATCCGGGCATCGGCGGACACATCTCGACCTACGCCTCGCTGGCCACGCTGGTCGAGGTGGGTTTCAACCACTTCTTCCGCGCCGCGTACGGCGATGAGCCCGGCGACTTTCTCTACCTACAGGGGCACGCCTCGCCGGGCATTTATGCGCGCGCCTATCTGGAAGGCCGCCTGACCGAGAAACAGTTGGCGAACTTCCGGCACGAGTTGCGCGAGGAAGCGGGCTTGCCTTCCTACCCGCATCCGTGGCTGATGCCGGAGTTCTGGCAGTTCCCGACGGTGTCGATGGGGCTGGCGCCGATCAACGCCATCTACCAGGCGCGCCTCATGCGGTACCTGGAGAACCGCGGGCTGCTCAAGGCCGTGCCACGCAAGGTCTGGGCGTTCCTGGGCGATGGCGAGATGGACGAGCCGGAATCGACCGGCGCGATCCGGATCGCGGCGCTGGAGAAGCTCGACAACCTCATCTTCGTGGTGAACTGCAACCTACAGCGGCTGGACGGCCCGGTGCGGGGCAACGGAAAAGTGATCCAGGAGCTGGAGGGGATCTTTCTGGGCGCGGGCTGGAACGTGATCAAAGTGATCTGGGGGGAGGAGTGGGACCGGCTGCTGGAGCGGGACTCGAGCGGGCTGCTGGTCCGGCGAATGGAGGAATGTCTGGACGGGGATTACCAGACGTTCGCCGCCAGGGACGGAGCGTACATCCGGCGGGAGTTCTTCGGCAAGTACCCGGAGCTGCTGGAGCTGGTGGCCGATTTGAGCGATGAGGAGCTCACGCGACTGCGGCGGGGCGGGCACGACCCCCAGAAGGTGTACAACGCCTACCAGCGCGCCGTGGAGCACCGCGGCGCGCCCTCCGTGATTCTGGCCAAAACCGTCAAGGGCTACGGGCTGGGCGAAGCGGGCGAGGGGCGCAACGTTACGCACCAGCAGAAGAAGTTGAACGAGGACGAACTGGAGCACTTCCGAGACCGGTTCCAGATACCGCTGCCGCCGGAGACGGTACACACAGTGTCTTTCTACCGGCCGCCGGAGGACAGCCCGGAGATGAGGTATCTCCAGGAGCGCCGCCGGGAACTGGGCGGCTACCTGCCGGAGCGGCGCCCGGCGCGGGTGAGGCTCGAAACGCCGCCGCTCGAATACTTCGGCGAGATGCTCGCGGGCTCGCAGGGGCGCGAGGTGTCCACCACTATGGCCTTCGTGCGCCTGCTGACGCTGCTGCTGCGACACCCGCAGGTGGGCCGGTTCGTGGTGCCCATCGTTCCGGACGAGGCCCGCACCTTCGGCATGGAGGCGCTGTTCCGGCAGATCGGCATCTACGCCAGCCGGGGCCAGCTCTACCGGCCGGTAGACCAGGAGATGCTGCTCTACTACAAGGAATCCAAAGACGGCCAGATCCTGGAAGAAGGCATCACGGAAGCCGGCGCCATGGCCTCCTTCACCGCGGCGGGCACAGCGTACGCCACCTGCGGTGTGCCGCTGGCGCCGTTGTTCATCTACTACTCGATGTTCGGCTACCAGCGCACCGGCGACCTGGTGTGGGCCTTCGCCGACGCGCGCGGCAAGGGCTTCCTGGTCGGCGCGACGGCCGGGCGAACCACGCTGGCGGGGGAGGGCCTACAGCACCAGGACGGGCACAGTCACCTGCTGATGAGCGCGGTGCCGACGTGCGCGGCATACGATCCGGCGTATGCCTACGAGCTCGCGGTGATCGTTCAGGACGGGCTACAGCGCATGTACCAAGAGAGCGAGGATCTCTTCTACTACCTCACCGTCTATAACGAGAACTACGCCCAGCCGCCGATGCCCGCGGGCTGTCGGGAAGGCATTCTTCGAGGAATATACCGGTGGCGGAGCGCGGCGCAGGGCAGAGCGAACGTACAGCTTTTCGGAAGCGGGCCCATCCTGCGGGAGGCGCTGCGGGCGCAGGAGCTGCTGGCGGAGCGCTACGGCGTAGCGGCCGACGTCTGGAGCGTGACCAGCTACAACCAGTTGCGCCGGGAGGCGCTGGAAGTGGAGCGGTGGAACCGCCTGCATCCCGGCGAGCCGGAAAGGCGCCCCTACGTGGTGGAAGCGCTGGAGGGCGCCGAAGGTCCGATCATCGCGACCACCGATTACATGAAAGCCGTCCCCGACCAGGTGGCCCCGTGGCTGGCTGGGCGGCTGGTGGCGCTGGGCACCGACGGCTTCGGCCGCAGCGACAACCGGGAACACCTCCGCAGGCATTTTGAAGTGAACGCCGAAGCCATCGCAGCCGCGGCGCTGTCACGGCTGTCCCGCGAGGGGCGCCTGGAGCCGGGCAAGGCGCGGCAGGCACTCTCCGACCTGGGGATTGACGCGGAGAAGAAAGATCCCGCCCGGAGCTGAGCCTGGGCCCGTTATTCCTGGGCGGGCATCTGCTGTTCGGTGTCGCCCCAGGCGCTGATCTTCAGGCGACGGCAGACCCAGCAGAGCTGTTCAGTGGAAGTGGAAGAGACATCCGCGCCGCAGACCACGCACTTGCCGGGGCGCTGGCGCTGGCCGGTCTGAAACGGTGCCGCGGACTGACCCACGAGCTGCTGGGGGACCAGGGAATCTGGTGCGGCAGTCCGCTTCCTCTTCATGTGCCTCTGTAGGAACCTTTCGTCTCCACTAGAACACAACTGGGAAGCGAATGCAAGGGCGGGGGTGGGCCCCCTCAGTACCAGCCGAGGAATCTCTTCTTGGGTTCGAAGCCGATGACCGCCGAGGCCAGCAGCATCAAACCGGCGTAGGCAACCAGACCGGCCAGCATGGACAGCGGGCGGTTCAGGTGAAGCAGGAAGCCCACCACCCACTGCACCACGGCCCGCGGGTTGAACAGCTTGCTGTGGAGCACCAGGGGCGGCAGCAGGCTCAGGAGCAGGGCCACAAACATAGCGGCCACGAAGAAGCGCGTGTAGCCCAGCCCCAAGATCCCGACATACACCAAGCCGCAGAGCGCCAGGCAGATGGCGCCAGTCAGAACTATCGCGGATTGGCCGGTGGCGATCGCTTCCGGCGAGCCCGACCAGCTTCGAATCAGGGCCAGGTTGCCCGCCACCCAGGTCACCAGAGGCATCAAGGGCAACAGGAACTTGGCGCGCACGATTTCGCGCTTCGTGATGGGCAGGCTACCGAGGAAGACGTAGCCGCTGCTCTTCTCCTCTTCCTGCTCGGTAATGACCACCGGCCCGAACACGATCGTCACCAGCAGGCCGGTGTTGAAGCCGATGAGCAGCGGGGAGAGGGCGGGGGTGTAAAGGCGCTCGAAGATCAGCATAAGCGGCAGCAGGACGAACGAGGCCATCGCGAACCAGAAGAAGTCTTTCTTCAGCAGCCCGGACATGTCAGTCCTCCCGGCGGGCTTTGATTCTGACGGCCAGCCGCATAAGCCCGTAGAAGGCGGCCAAGCCGGCGCTCACCACCGTTAGCGACAACACCCACGACCGTCCTTGGCTCAGCCAGGCTACATTGCGGAAATCGAGCCGCCGGTTGCGGATGAAGAGCACGTCGAAGAGGATCCAAGACCCGCCGACGGCGGCGCAACTCAGCCACGCCAGCTTGAGCACGCGGGGAAAGCCCCAGGCGTAAATCGCCACGTAACCCAGTCCTCCCAGCAGCAGCGCCGCAACCGCGCAGCAGAAGAGGTAAAGGCTCGCCAGCGGCTTGTGCATCCCGCGCACGTCGAGCACGTAGAGCAACACCTGCGCGGCTGCCAAACAGGCGAAGGCCGTCGCGAATACGAGTGCGAACTTCGCCGCCACGATCTGGCGGTCGGTGACAGGCAGCGTTCTCAGGAACGCGTATCCGTCGGAACGGACCTCGCGCTGCTCGCTGGTGGAGATGCCTCCCCACGTCACCAGGATGATGAAGAAGCCCGTGCCGAGAACCTTGAAAGGGTCCAGCACGCCCTCGCCGACCTGATAAGTCAGCAGCAGGCCGAAGAGCGGCACAGAGTAAAGCGCAAACAGCACGCGTCTTTTCGGATGATCCCGAGCATGTCAGCGCTCCTTGACGAAGGCGATCAGAATGTCGTCGAGGTTGACGTTCTCGACTTTGACGTCCTCACGCGCGATGGCATCCGCCAGGCGGTCCTTGAGGTCCTGGTAGTTGCGGGTGATCCCGGAGCTGCCGAACATGTGGTGCTCGGCATGCGACAGGCCCGCCAGGATGTCCTGCGGCAGGGCGCCCGTCCGGAAGTGAATCCGTTTCCAGTTGGCCAGCAGCTCGTCCTTTTCCGATTCGAGGATGATCCGGCCTTCGTGCATGAACGTCACGTAGTCGGCGATGCGCATCAGGTCGTCGGTGATGTGCGAGGAAATCAGCAGGCTCTTGCCCTCCTGCTGGCAGACCGCCTTCAGCAGATCCAGCAGTTCGCGGCGGATGACCGGGTCCAGCCCCGAGGTCGGCTCGTCCAGGATCAGCAGATCGGGGTCGTGGGCCAGCGCCAGGGCGAAGGCCAGCTTCACCTTCATGCCCTTGGAGAGCTCGCGGACCTTCTTCGAACGGCTGATGCGGAAGTCCATGAGCAGCTTGTCGAAGCGGTTCTCGTCCCAGCGGTCGTAATACTGGGCCACGAACCTGCCGGTCCAGCCCACGGTCTTGTTGAGGTAGAAGTACTGCTCCTCGCCGACGTAGCCGACGCGGCTCTTGATCTGCTTTTCGGCGCCGGGGTAGCGCAGTCCGAAGACCTCAACCTCGCCGGCATCGGCGCGGATCATGTTCATGATGATCTTGATGGAGGTGGTCTTGCCGGCGCCGTTGGGCCCGATGAGGCCCTTGATGCACCCTTTCGGCACGGACAATGAAACGGCGTCGAGCGTGAACTCGGGGTATTGTTTGCTCAGGTCTCTGACCTCAAGAACGGCTTCCATAATCATTCCTCTCGTAAGTCTTCAAGCAGCGAGACCAGCTCTTCCCGCGTGATGCCGAACCTCCTGGCGGTGAGCAGCATGCGCCTAAGCTCTTCCCGGGTTTCCCGGAGCTTCTGCCCCCGCAGGGCCGCCTTGTCGAAATCGGCCACGAAGGAACCCAGGCCGGCGCGGGTGAAAATGAAGCCCTCGGCCTCCAGGTCCATGTAGGCGCGCTTGATCGTTATCTCGCTGATATTCAACTCTTTAGCCATTTCACGAATGGACGGCAGCCGGTCGCCGGGTTTCAGGAGCCCGCCGGCAACGGCGTCCTTGATCTGGTCCATCACCTGCTTGTACAGGGGGTCCGGGTTCTGGGGCGAAATCACGATAAACATGTCGCCTCCTCCGGGAGTCTCAGAACCTTTTGCCGCCCGCTGTGCATAGTGTCTATACACAGTATACTATGAAGACACTCCGTGTCAAGGGGAAATTCAGAAAAAAACCGGGCGGCTAGAAACCCGTCTGTTCCGTCCGGGCGACGATCTCGTTCTGGAGCGCCGTGGTCAGGTCGCAGAAGTAGTCGCTGTAGCCGGCC
>CAYGVJ010000129.1:0-14912 GCA_964353255.1 uncultured Solibacteraceae bacterium
CGCCCGCTCTAGCCCATTTTCATCCTTCGTTGTGGCCGCAGGCCATGGGCTATTCTTGCCTGTTTGCTGTGTGCCCCCCAACAGGCCTGGAGGCCTATTCCACCTGTTCGGCGCTCAAACTGGGGGAGGGCAAGCAGTCCGACAAGACGGCTATGAGGTCGCGCGATTCGGGCGTTTGCTGCGGGCAGGTACGGGAGAATACCGATCGCCTTCCTCAAGGGCCGACGCGCGCGCCTGAGCCGGGAGGGGAAGGCGTTCTTCTAGCGTTGGGATGGTGCGACACCCCCGCTGGAGTCGGGCCAGCCCGCGAAGTCATGCAGCAAGCGGATGCAGGGGAACGCCGGTCCCAGGGCGCGGGAGAACTTGGCATCGGCGGTGACCAGATCGCAGCGCTGCTCCAGCGCCCAGGCCAGGTACAAGCAGTCATAGACCGTCTGGCCGTGAGCGATGGCGAGCTGGACGGCGGACCGATGGACCGCGGCGGAGTCCAGCAGGATGGGGCAATTCCGGAGCAACTCCTCGAAGCACCGCTGCGCTTGCGGGGGATCCAAATCCCCCCGCCGCACCCGCTTCCAGAGCACATTGCCAACCTCGGAAACAAGAAGATGAGGAGCGACCAAGTCGAGTTGTTCGTCCTGGTAGCTCTCCAGAATGCGGCGCGCTTCCTGGTGGCCCTCCTCCGGCAGGATCCACTTGAGCGCCACGCTGGCATCGACGACCAGGGTGGGAGTGCTCATCAATGGCCGCGATCTCTATCGCTTCGCAGCAGCCGCGTGCCGTCTGCCAGCCGCGGCAGCGAGGCGACGAATTCCCGGAAGCTCTCTCTGCCTTGTCGCATGAGCTTCCGACGCTGCCGCTCGTCCACGCTCATCTGGAGCAGGGAGATGACATAGCTGTTGAGACTCTGCCCCTCGAAGCGCGCGACTCTCTTCAGGTCCTTGTGCACCGGATCGGGGAGACCCTTGATGGTGAGGTTGGCCATGGCTACAGCACAATGGTACCAAAAATGGTTCCGGAACGGTTCCCGCAAGTTGGGGCCACCGTTTCTCCCAACCGCCCCTCGCTTGCCTTGGGGTATCCTAGACAACACCATGCCCAAGAAGCTGTTGCTGCTGTCACTGCTGGCGGTGCTGGCCGGCTCGCTCGCCGCCCAGACCCGCTTCGAGTTCTGGCCCGGCGCCACCTATGATCCCCGCATCCCGACCTACCGGCAGGTTCTGGGTTACGAGGCCGGCGAGCGGATCACCTGGCACGCCGGCATCCTCAAGTACCTGGAAGCGCTGGCCGCGTCCTCGCGCCAAATCAAGGTTTTCGAGTACGCCAAGAGCTGGGAAGGCCGCAAGCTGGTCTACGTGGCTGTAGGCTCGGAGGCCAACATCAAGCGCCTGGAAGAGATACGCGCCGGCATGCAGCGCCTGGCCGACCCCCGGCGCACCTCGGACGCCGAAGCCCGCAAGCTGATCAACTCGCTTCCGGCAGTGGTCTGGCTGGCTTACGGCGTCCACGGCAACGAGATCTCCTCGCCCGAGGCGGCTCTGCTGACGGCCTACCACCTGCTGGCCGCGCGCAAAGACAAGATGGTGGACGACATCCTGGCCCAGACGCTGGTCCTGCTGGTGCCCACGCAGAACCCGGACGGCCGCGACCGCTTCGTCCACCATTTCGAGCAGTCCGAAGGGCTCGAGCCGGACCCCCAGCCGGCGGGCGTCGAGCACGTCGAGCCCTGGCCCGGCGGGCGCTCCAACCACTACCTCTTCGACCTGAACCGGGACTGGTTCGCGCTCACCCAGCCGGAGATCCGCGGGCAGGTGAAGGCCCTGTTGGAGTGGTTCCCGCTGGTCTACGTGGACCTGCACGAGATGGGGGCCGACTCGACCTACTATTTCGCCCCCGAGGCCTATCCCTACAACCCGCACCTGACCCGCGAGCAGAAGGACGCCCTGGAGTGGTTCGGACGCAATAACGCGCGCTGGTTTGACCGCTACGGATTCGACTACTTCACGCGCGACGTCTTCGACGCCTTCTACCCCGGCTACGGAGCCAGTTGGCCCTGCTATCACGGGGCCGTGGCGATGACTTACGAGCAAGCCTCCACGCGGGGCCTCCTGGTGCGCCGCAGCGACGAGACCATGCTGCACTTCCGCGACACCGTGCGGCACCATTTCGTGGCCTCGCTCTCCAGCCTGGAGACGACGGCGAGCCACCGGCAGCGCCTGCTCGAACAGTTTTACCGCTACCGCAAGACGGCCATCGAGGAAGGGGGGCGCGAGAGCGTCCGGGAGTACATCCTGCCCCGCCGGGGCGACACTGCGGCGGTGGACAAGCTGGCGGCCCTGCTGGGCGAGCAGGGCGTCGAGGTCAAGCGCGCCGCCGAGGCTTTCCGGAACGCGGGCAAGGAGTATCCGGCCGGCAGCTACGTCGTGCCTCTGGCGCAGCCGGCCAAGCGGCTGGTCCGCGTTCTGCTCGACCCGGACGTGCCCATGGATGAGAAGTTCCTGAAGGAGCAGGAGCGGCTGCGGGCCAAGAAACTGCCGGACGAGATCTACGACGTGACGGCCTGGTCGCTGCCGCTGGCCTTCAACGTCGAGGCGGTGGCGGCCGCGGAGGCTTCCCAGGGCAAGTTCGAGGACGTGCGGCCGCCGCGCATACCTCCGGGCCGGGTGAGCGGCCGGGCCGGGGTGGCCTACCTGGCGCCCTGGGGCACCGCGGCCGCCGGGCGGCTGCTGGCCGCGGCTCTGCGGCAGGATCTGAACGTGCTCTCGATCGACAAGCCGTTCACCCAGGACGGGCGGAAGTACCCGGCCGGCACGCTCATCTTCAAGGTGAAGGACAACCGCGCCGACCTGCCGGAAACGCTCGAGAAGCTGGCGCGCTCGACCGGGGCCGACCTACAGGCCACCGACAGCGGCTGGGTCGATGAAGGCGCCAACTTCGGCAGCCGGTACTCTTTCCGGCTCTTGAAGCCTTCCGTGGCCCTGGCCTGGGACCGGCCTACTTCATCGGCTTCGGCGGGTTCGGCCCGCTTTGTCCTGGAGCGCGAGTTCCTCTATCCGGTGAGCGCGGTCCGCGCGTCTTCGCTGGCGACGACGGATCTGAGCCGCTTCCAGGTGCTCATCCTGCCGGACGCCATGGGCGAGGGGTACGCGCAGGTGCTAGGCGCCAGGGGCTTTGAACGGCTGAGGAACTGGGTTTCGGCGGGAGGCACGCTCATCGGCATAGGCGGGGCCGTGTCCTACCTGGCGGATCCCAAACTCAAGTTGCTGGCGGTGCAGCAGGAGGAAATCCCGCGCGAGCCCACGCCCAAGAAGCCGGAGGTTGCGGAGGCCAAGGAGGGCAGGGTCCCGGGCAAGCTGCTGACCAGCGAGCAGGAGTATCAGAAGGCCATCCAGGCCGATACGGAGCTGCCGGACCGCACCCTGGGCGTCATGCTCCGGGCGCGGCTGGATCCGGATCACTGGCTGACGGCCGGCCTGGGCGAGACGGTGAGCGCGGTGGTCAGCGGGCGCGCCATCTTCACGCCGGTGAAGCTCGACAAAGGCGTCAACGCCGCCCTGTTCCTGGGTCCGGACCGTTTGCTGGCCAGCGGGTACCTGTGGGAGGAGAACCGGAAGCAGTTGGCCTACAAGCCGCTGGTGATCCTCGGGCGGGAAGGCCGCGGCCTGATCGTGGGCTTCACTGCCGACCCCAACTTCCGCGCCTACCTGGACGGCATGAGCCTGCTATTCGTGAACGCCGTGCTGCGCGGCCCGGCGCACACGCGCGGCGCTCCGCAGAGAGACTACTGAAAATGGGCTCCGGCAACGGCTTTCTTGGCGCCCAGCAGCGAGAGGCCTGGCCCGGGCTGGCCTTGCTGGATCCCCGCCAAATCCGTGGCCAGCCGCGTGAAGTGCTTGCCTAGCGGCGTGTCGGGCGCCAGCAGGCGGCCCTGGGCGTAGGCCCGATACAACTCGGGGTAGCTGTTGGGCAGCTTGCTGTGCACCGGCAGGCCGATCAGGCGCTCCACCTCCTGCATGGTGAATTCGGAATCCTTCGCTGCCCGATTCACCAGCAGATGGAGCCGGTCCTCGCGCTGTCCCAGACTCCGCAACGCCTGGACAATGTTCTTGGTCTGGTAGAAGGCCGGAACCTCCGCATGGGTCACCAGGAAGATCTGATCCATGTCCTCCATGAGGCTGAGCGAGAAGTGGTTCAGCCCGCGCCCGAGGTCGGCTATGATCCAGTCGTAGTTGGAGCGCACGAAACGGAGAATCTCCCGGTAAGGCGCCGGATCCAGTGGGCCGTCCAGGACCGGCTCGGCCGGGGAGGTGATCACTGCCAGGCGTGGGCAGCCGTTGGAGACCAAAGCCTTCCAGTAGCTCAGATCCAGGCGGTCGATGTTCTGGGCGGCGTCCAGGATCGAGTACGGCGTTTTGGCCTCCATCAGGAAGCCAACCGCGCCGGCCGTCATGGCCAGGTCGGCCAGCAGGATCTCTTTCTGGGTGAGCCGCTGAAGCTCGGCTGCCAGATGGCAGGCGATCGTAGTGGCGCCGCAGCCGCCCTTGACCGAAAGCAGGCCCACGATGCTGCCGTTGGCGCCGCGAGCGCTCTCCTGCTCGGAGCGTTCCCGCGCGACGCGCTCCAGAGCCCGCAACAGACCCTGCTCGAACGGCGGGTAGACGTACTCCTTCGCCCCGGCCCGGATCGCGCCCAGGATGGTCTCCGGATCCAGGGCTTCGTGAATTACGATGACGGGCGCCGGCGACACCGTCCGGATTCTCCGGATGATTTCTTCCAGGCGGGTGTAGGCCAGATCCAGCACCAGCACGTCGGGCCCGGCCCGTCCCAATTCCAGCAGGAATTCGGGCCAGCGTGTGATCCGGCCGTGCTGGAGCACCAGGCGCACGCGGGCCTCGCGCAGGCAAGCCTGCACCACCAGCGACAAGTCGCTGTCGGCGACAACGATGGCGGCGCTTAACGGATACATGGCTCCGATTGCCCGAAAAGCCGCCGCGGGGCGGTATTCGCCACTTAATCGGGACTACAGTGCTCCAGCAGCCTCATGATTATAAGGCGTATTCCCGAGGTTCGACAAGTAGCTAAGGGTTAATCACTGGGATTAACGAAGGATAGCGTGGAGGGCCCGTCCGCGACCGCGCGGTGTCGTACAATTAGCCCATGGACCCTGTTTCCCGAAGAAGCTTTCTGACGGCGGCCGCGACCGCCTCCCTGCTCCCCGTGCGCAGCTACACGCGCCTGCGCGGGGGAGCGGAGCCGTTGCGCATCGGAGTCATCGGCTGCGGCGGCATGGGAAGCGCCCACATCCGGGCGCTGCTCAAGATGAGAGAATCCGACAACCTGGAGGTAGCGGCCGTCTGCGATGTCTACGAGAAGCGCCTGGAGAGCGCGGGGCAGCTCACCGGGGGCAAACCTTACCGGGACCACCGCAAGTTGTTGGAAAACAAAGACATCGATTATGTTTTAATCACAACCCCCGAACATTGGCACTACCAGATGATCCTGGACGCCGCCGATGCCGGCAAGCACATCTACTGCGAGAAGCCCATGACCCAGACCGTCGAACAGGCCAAGCGGGTGGTGGCCAGGATCTCCAGGACCGGCGTCAAGATGCAGGTCGGCGTGCAGGGCATGTCCGACGACTCCTACGAAACGGCGAACCGATACGTGAAGGAGGGCGCCCTGGGCGCCGTCGTCCAGGCGCAGATCGACTACTCCCGGAACTACACCGGCGATTTCTGGGTGGGCCCCCTGGACCCGGACGTGCGGCCCGGGGTCAACCTGGACTGGAAGGCCTGGCTGGGGCCCGCCCCCAAGCGCCCCTTCGCCCCGGACCGCTTCCAGCACTGGCGGCGCTATTGGGACTATTCCAGCGGCATCGCCAGCGACCTGTTCATCCACCGCGTGACCCGCATCATCAAGGCGCTGGATTTGACCTTCCCCGAGCGCGGCGCCGCCTGCGGCGGCAAGTGGTACTACCGGCAGAGTCCGGCCGAGATCCCCGACACCTTCGACATCCTGCTGGACTATCCCGGCGGGCCCACGGTGCTGCTGGTATCCTCGATGGCCAACGACACACCCATCGAGCACGTCCTGCGCGGCCACAAGGCCACGCTCCAGTTCACCAGCACCGGCTTCGTGATACGGCCCCAGAGGCAGTTTGCCGGAGAACTCAAGGAGATCGTCCACCAGAAGACTGGCGGCGAGGACATCACTTTGCACCACCGCAACCTGACCCGAGCGATACGCGCCGGAGAACCCCTGAAGTGCGATTGCCGGCTGGGCTACTACGGCGTGGTGGCCTGCGAGATGGGAACCCGCAGCTTCCGCCAGCGGAAATACGTGCGCTGGGACCGCGCCAAAGAGAAGATCGTGAACGCCTGAGCAGCTTGGCCGCGCTCACCGCAGGGCGATCACACAGTAGTCGCCTTCCGGGCGGAAGTCCGCCGGCAGGCCATTCAGTGTCACGGTTTGCGCGCCCCGCGCCAGCACCCGCAGCCACCCGGCCAGCGCTCCGGGCGCGTGGATCGCCAGACTGCTCGCGTCGGCCGAGAAGTCCACCTGGACCGGCGCCGGCGTCTCCAGTTCCAGCAGGATCTGCCCGGCCTCTTCCAGCCTGCTCGCGCCAGACAGGGCCAGCCGCCGCAGCCCGCCGCCTTCGCGCCGGATGTAGCGGAGCACCCCGCCGGCGTCAAAGGCCACCCGGTCATGGAAGTCTGCGCCGCCGACTTCCAGCCAGCCCTCCCCGGTCTCGCCGAAGGAAGCGACGCGCGGGGAGACGCCGTACGGCTCCAGCAGGGTCACGAACTGAGCTTCCAGGCCCCGGCGGCGGGCCATGACGAACGGCACAGGCTTGAGCAGGTCGGGCCCCAGGCCGCTGCCCGTGACCACCGTGGTGGACGGCCGCCCCAGCATCCACAGGCGCAAGCTGCGCAGAACCTTCTCGAAGTCCGCGACTACCAGCCGCCCCGCGCCGGCGTAGTCCAGGGTGATGTCATCAACATACAGCGCGCCCTCCCGCGGGCCGCCCGCCACGTAGGTGACCTCCACACACACGGTTTTCACCGGGGTGTCGAAGACTCCGTCATTGTTGCCCAGGTAGTGGGACCAGCGGGCCGGGTCCGAGGCCTGGACCTGGCGCCAGCCGGTCCAGTTGATGGGGCCGACGGTGTAGACGAAGCGCTCGTCGGTCGAGTCGTACAGGCGCAGGGCCAGGCGGTGGCCGGAGCCGTCGCCGTAGATCGTGACGGAGAGGCGCGCGGGCACTTCGGCGGGTTGGCCGCTCAAGACGGGCGTTTGGAAGAGGATGTAACCCTGCGCGGCATTGAAATCATAGCTCATGCGCCCGGAGAAGTTGCCGGTGGCGGCCTGCTCGCGCGAGTACTGGAAGCCGGAGCGGATCTCGGAGAGGTTAGCCCAGGTCGAGCCGTAGGCGGCGTTCTGAGCCTCGTTCACGTCGAAGTCCGCCTGCCAGGCTTCGGCGGTGGTGGCAGCGCGCGCTGGAGCCAGGTGCTGGTAGCCGTTCGCGGAGGGGAAGCCGGAATAGCTCTCCAGCGGCAGCGTGGCGGAGAGCTTGCCGAAGTTGTGGTAAACCCAGTCGAAGCGGTGCTCGGCCCCGTCGGTGGAGCGCGCGTCGAAGAGGTCCAGGGCGTACTCAGGGGTCAGGATCATGGCTCGCTCCAGTTGCGCCTGCTGGTAGGCGGGGCCGGCCTCGGCCCGCACGGCGCTCACCGAGGGCAGCCCCACGAAGGCTTCCGCCCGGCCGGTGGCCTCGCCCTGGCTGCGCTCGTCCACGACTACGGTGTTGTGCGCCACCGTGACCTTATCCCAGCTACTGTGCGTGGCGGCGGCGTACGACTGGGTGCCCGGGTCTACCGCCATGACCCCGCCCCGGGCGAAGGAGACGAAGTTCAGCTTGTCGTAGTGACCGTGCCCGCCGCCGTGCGGGCCGAACTTCAGAGCCAGGTAGTGGTCACTGGAGGCGGCGCGGAGTAAGGCGTTGCCCGAGTCTTCGAACAACCTGCTGGCCAACTCCGGAGGCGCGGCCTTGGGCAGGGTTTCCGCCCCCCAGAAGAGGGCCTCGCGGCCCCGAGCGCGCCGGCCCAACGGGGAGGCAAAGACCGGGTCCGCGTAATGCGCGTAGGCGATCTCGTAGAGACGGTCGTAAGAGAACAGGCTGACGTTGCCGCTGTCGCTGAAGGCCGGCAGGCTGCCGTCGGGCATGGCCACCACGAGCGGCGCCTCGAACATGCGGCGCAGGGCGCGTTCGGCGTACAGGTCGATGCCCGCCCGGGCGGCCATTTCCGCCAGTTGGCACAGCGGATCCAGGGCGTAGAAATGGTAGCCCCAGGCGCCCTCGTACCAGACGCCGTCGCCTTGGACGCTCTCGCGCATCTGGAACCGAAAGCCGTTCTTGGGGTCGTCCAGCGCCCTGGAGATGAGCGCGGCGTCCTGGAGCGCGAAGCCGACCGCGCCGAGGGCGGCATTGTGCCAGGACTGCCAGTTACTCTTGCCGGCGTTGTTGCGGCCGATGACGGCCGCGGCGGCGCGCAGCAGGTCCTGCTCGACGTGGGCGCGCTGGGCGTCGTCCAGGACGCCGCTGGCGGCAATCAGGTCGTAGGCCCAGGCGATGGGGATCAGCCAGCCGGCCTCGTCGAGCGTCTGCGCGGTGACCCGCGCTCCGCTGGTAGCGTTAGGCCGGTTGTTCGTGTCCTTGATGGGATAGCTCGAGTAAACGTCGGCGTAAGCCAGCAGGATCTCAGCCGCAGCCTGGGCGAATTCCCTCCTGCCGGTCAGCCGGTAGGCGAGCCCGTTGTCGCGCGCCGCGCTGGCTGCCTCGCTGTGGCGGCGCGTGTAGATCACCTGCTCGTAGGGCCAGCCGCTCAGCTTCTCCCCGTCCACCGGGCAGACGTGCTGGCCGGGTCCCTTGAACTGAAGATAGACGCCGTGCCGGGGGCAGACGTACCACAGGGTCCATTGGCCGCCCTCGGGAGGCAGCTCGAACTTCTCCAGACCATAGCGCTGGTTGTGGGCTGCCGGCCAGCTCTCGGCGGCTTGCAGGATGCTGGAACGGACCGAGGCCGCCCAGGCCGCCGATTGCGCCAGGCGCTCGATGCGGGAGAAGTCCTCGGGGGTGAGCAGCAGACCGGGTGCGGCCCGCGCCGCCGCCGCGGCGCTGAGCGCTGCCGCCACCCCCAACAGCCACGCCGACCGCTTCATCCGGCTACCTCCTGAGTGCTGGCTTCTGACTCCTGGCTGCTCGCGCCCCTATACCCCGCACACCGCCGCGCTCACTGGCTGCGAGCCCACCGGGATCATGGTGAACAGCGGCGCGGAGCGGGCGCGCGTGGCGGTGATAGTGGCCAGCCGGATCACGGCCATGTCGCCCGAGCGCCGGTTGAGCACCAGGGCGTATTGCTCGTCCGGAGTGAGGGTGATGAAGCCGGGGTCGTCGCCCACCGCGGCCACGGCGATGGCGCGCCGGGTCTCGATATCCAGGATCGTCACGTCACGGGTCGGCGGGTTGGCCACGAAGAGGTAGCTGGCGGAGGCGGCCATGGCGCCGGGCGTTTTGCCCGCCAGCACGGTCTCGGCAATCTCCGTGCTGTAGGGGTAGACGATGGCCACCGCGTCCATCCCCGCCCCGGTGATGAACAACTGGCCGCCGTCGGACTTGAAGCAGAGGTTCTCCGGGCGCACGGCCAGTGGCAGGTGGACCAGCAGGCGGCCCGTGGGCGCCTCCAGTATCGACAGCCGGCGTTGGCCCATGTTGGCTACCAGGAGCAGCTTGCCGTCGAAGCGGAAGCGCGCGGTCCCCAGCGGCTGTCCCAGGCTGACCGGCGCCTGGCAGCGGCCCTGGGTCAGGTGCGCCAGGGCCACCGCGCCGCTTTCGCCGAAGCTCACCGCGGCCCACTCGCCGTCCGGGGAAAGGTCGAAATCCACGGGCTCCAGGGGGAGCCGGATCTGCGCGGCGACGCCCAGGGTGTCCGGGCGCAGGCGCACCAGTTGCCTGGGCTCCCGGCACAGCACCCACAGCGCGCCCCCGGGCGCCAGCCGCATCGACACTGCCGTCCGTGCGACCCTGCTCCGGCGGCGTAAAGCCAGGTCCGGGGCGCTGATCTCGTGCACCGTGCCCGTTTCCGGGGTCAGGGCGTAAACGGCAGGTTCGCGGGCCACCACCGCGGACGGACGCCCCTCCAGGCGGATATGCCGCGCCAGGGTGAAGGTCGTCAGGTCCACCGCCGCCAGCGCCTGGCCCTCCTGGTTGGCCACGAAGGCGTACCCTTCGAAGCCGGTGCCCTTGCGGCGCCGGCAGCCGGCCAGGGCGGCGGCCGGAGCCAGCAGCAGTGCGCGTCGCGTGATCAACTTTCTGGACCAATTGTACTGGAAAGCCGGTTCCCCGCGGGCGAGATTTGAGCAGCATCTCCAAGTTGACAGGGCTGAGCGCGGTTCGGTATCCTGAGAAGGTTCGGTGAGATTATGTCTGCTCCTGTGCTGGCCGGGGGTGATCCCGGAGCGAGCCAGGGGCCGGCCCCGAGGTTCCGGGCGGGTCTAGCCGCCCGGAGCATGGGCTAGTCCATAGCAAGCACCTACTTAGTAGGAAGCGGCACTCGGTACGGCTGGAGGCGGGGCCTGTGCCTCCGCCGGAGTCGGCTGCGCCGTCGCCTGTCGAGCGGAATTCATCGCCGCCGAGGAGGAAGGAAGATTCGTGCCGACCTTTAGTCAACTGGTGCGGAAAGGGCGCCGGCCGCCCCGTTACAAGACCGCTAGCCCGGCTCTCCAGCGGTGCCCGCAGAAGCGGGGCGTCTGCACGCGCGTCTACACCACCACGCCCAAGAAGCCCAACTCGGCCCTGCGCAAGGTGGCCCGCGTGCGGCTGACCAACGGCATCGAAGTGACCACGTACATCCCCGGGGTGGGGCACAATCTTCAGGAGCACTCCATCGTGCTGATCCGCGGGGGTCGCGTCAAGGACCTGCCCGGCGTCCGCTACCACGTGATACGCGGGACGCTGGACACCGCCGGCGTGGCCGAGCGCAAGCAAAGCAGATCCAAATACGGGGCCAAGCGGCCGAAATCATAAAGGGAAAACATGCCGCGCAGACGAAGACCTGAACCGCGAGAAGTGCTGCCCGACCCGGTCTACAACTCCACCCTGGTCGAGAAGTTCGTCAACTCGATGATGTGGGACGGCAAGAAGGCCGTCGCCCAGGGCATCTTCTACCGGGCCTTGGACACCATGCGGGAACGTTCCGGCGACGACCCCTTGAAGCTGTTCAAGAAGGCCGTCGAGAATTGCCGGCCGGTGCTGGAGGTCAAGACCCGGCGCGTTGGGGGCGCCAACTACCAGGTTCCGGTGGAGGTGCCCCAGAACCGGCGCACCAGCCTGGGCATCCGCTGGCTGATCACCCACGCCCGCGCGCGCCCCGAGAAGGGCATGCCCGATCGACTGGCCGCGGAGTTGACCGACGCGGCCAACATGCGCGGCGGCGCCATCAAGAAGAAGGACGACGTGCACCGCATGGCCGAGGCCAACAAGGCCTTCGCGCATTACCGGTGGTAAGGAGGTCCGAACCGCAAGTCCATGCCCCGCCCCGTGCCCATCGAACGGATGCGCAACATCGGCATCATGGCCCACATCGATGCCGGCAAGACCACTACCACCGAACGCATCCTATATTACTGCGGACGCACCTACAAGCTGGGGGAGGTGGATGAAGGCACGGCGGTGATGGACTGGATGGCGCAGGAGCAGGAGCGGGGCATAACCATCACCTCGGCGGCCACCACCTGCGAGTGGCAGGACTGCCAGATCAATATCATCGACACGCCCGGCCACGTGGACTTCACCGCCGAGGTCGAGCGCAGCTTACGGGTGCTGGACGGCGCGGTGGCCATCTTCGACGCGGTGGCCGGCGTGCAGCCGCAGACCGAGGCGGTCTGGCGCCAGGCCGACAAGTACCGCGTCCCGCGCATCTGCTTCATCAACAAAATGGACCGCGTGGGAGCGGACTTCTTCCGGGCGGTGGAAACCATCGTCCGGCGGCTGAAGTGCCGGCCCGTGCCGGTGCAGATACCGGTGGGCGCCGAGGACGAGTTCAAGGGCGTGGTGGATTTGGTGTCGATGCGGGCGCGGCTGTGGCGCGAGGAGACGCTGGGCGCCCAGTACGACGATGTCGAGATCCCCGCCGAGCTGGCCGCCCAGGCGCGCCGCTGCCGCGAGAAGCTGATCGAAGCCGTGGCGGAATCCGACGACGTCCTCTTCGAGAGATACGTGCACGCCCAGCCCATCGGCGAGGAGGATCTCAAGGCCGGCCTCCGCCGCGCCACCCTGGCCCAGAAGGTCTTTCCCGTCCTGTGCGGCGCGGCTTTCAAGAACAAGGGCGTTCAGAACCTGCTGGACGCGGTGGTGGACTACCTGCCCTCCCCGGCGGAGGTGCCGCCGGTGGAGGGCGAGGCCATCGACGACCCCAGCCGGACGCTTTTCCGCCAGGCTTCCGAGGAGGAGCCCTTCGCGGCCCTGATCTTCAAGATCATGACCGACCCGTACGTGGGCCAGTTGGCCTTCCTGCGAGTCTACTCCGGGACGCTTTCCAGCGGGGACACGGTCTATAACGTGGCCAAGGGGCGCGCTGAGCGCATCGGGCGTCTGGTGCGGATGCACGCCAACAAGCGGGAAGAGCTTCAGGACGTCTGCGCCGGCGACATCGCCGCGGCCGTGGGCCTGAAGACGGTCTCCACCGGCGACACTATCTGCGACCAGCGGAACCCGATCGTGCTGGAGTCGATCGACTTCCCCAATCCGGTGGTCCAGGTGGCGGTCGAGCCCAGGACTAAGGCCGACCAGGACAAGCTGGGCCTGGCCATCAGCAAACTGGTGCAGGAAGACCCGACTCTGCGGATCTTCACGGACGCCGAGACCGGGCAGACCATTCTCTCGGGCATGGGCGAGCTGCATCTGGAGGTCGTCATCGACCGCATGCAGCGGGAGTTCGGGGTCACCGCCAACGTGGGCAAGCCCCAGGTGGCCTACCGCGAGACGGTCCGGGCCGTGGCCGAGGCGCAGGGACGCTACGTGCGCCAGACGGGCGGCCACGGGCAGTACGGCGACGTGACCATCCGGCTGGAGCCCCTGCCGGCGGGCGGCGGCTTCCGTTTCGAGAGCGCGGTGGCGGGCGGCGCAGTCCCCAGGGAGTTCATACCCGCGATCGAGCGCGGCGTGGCCGAGGCGCTGGAGGGCGGCGTGCTGGCCGGCTACCCCATGGCGGACGTCAAGGTCACCCTGCTGAACGGCAGTTACCACGAGGTGGATTCCTCGGAGCTGTCTTTCAAGATCGCCGGCTCGCTGGCCCTGCGCGCGGCCGCCAAAAAAGCCCAGCCGGTGCTGCTGGAGCCCATCATGAGCCTCGAGGTGGTGATGCCGGAAGAGTACATGGGCGACGTGATCGCCGACCTGAGCTCCCGGCGCGGCCGCATCGCGGGCATCCAGTTGCGCGGCACCTCCCAGATCATCAGGGCCAGGGTGCCGCTCAAGGAGATGTTCGGCTACGCCACCGAGATGCGCAGCCGCACCCAGGGGCGGGGCAGTTTCACCATGCATTTCGGCCGGTACGAAGAAGTGCCGGCGTCGATCGCCGAAGAGATCATCAATCGGGTGCAAGGAAAGGTTCTTTGGTAGCAGGAAAAGCGAAGTCTTGAGGAGATTGCTGGCATATGGCTAAGGAGAAGTTCGACCGCAGCAAGCCGCACATCAACGTGGGGACGATCGGGCACATCGATCACGGCAAGACCACGCTGACGGCGGCCATGACCCGGGTGTTGGCCAAGGCCAACCCCAAGGTGAAGTTCCGCAGTTTCGACTCCATCGACAACGCGCCGGAGGAGAAGGCGCGGGGGATCACCATAGCCATCGCGCACGTGGAGTACGAGACCGGCAAGCGGCACTACGCGCACGTGGACTGTCCGGGGCACGCCGACTACATCAAGAACATGATCACCGGGGCGGCGCAGATGGACGGGGCGATTCTGGTGGTGGCGGCCACCGACGGGCCGATGCCGCAGACTCGCGAGCACATCCTGCTGGCGCGGCAGGTGGGGGTGCCCTACATCGTGGTGGCGCTGAACAAGGTGGACGCGGTGGACGACCCGGAGCTGCTGGACCTGGTGGAGCTGGAGGTGCGGGACCTGCTGACGAAGTACGAGTTCCCGGGGGACGAGATTCCGGTGGTGCGGGTTTCGGCGCTGGGGGCGCTGAACGGGGAGGCGCAGTGGGAGAAGGGGGTAATGGAGCTGCTGGACGCGGTAGACAACTACTTGCCGATGCCCAAGCGGGACATTGAGAAGCCGTTTCTGATGCCGATCGAGGACATTTTCTCGATCCAGGGGCGGGGGACGGTGGTGACCGGGCGCATTGACCGGGGGCTGGTGAAGGTGGGCGACGAGATGGAGATCGTGGGTTTCCGGGAGACGCGCAAGACGGTGATCACGGGCGTGGAGATGTTCAAGAAGATCCTGGACCGGGGGGAGGCGGGCGACAACGTGGGCCTGCTGCTGCGGGGCATCGACAAGGAAGAGGTGGAGCGCGGCCAGGTGGTGGCCAAGCCGGGCTCGATCACGCCGCATAACCGGTTCCGGGGCGAGGTGTACGTGCTGAGCAAGGAGGAAGGGGGGCGGCACACGCCCTTCTTTGCGGGCTACCGGCCGCAGTTTTACTTCCGGACCACGGACGTGACCGGGGTGGTGAAGCTGCCCGAAGGGGTGGAGATGGTGATACCGGGCGACAACGTGAACCTGGAGGTGGAGCTGATCACGCCGGTGGCCATGGACAAGGGCCTGCGCTTCGCCATCCGCGAGGGCGGGCGCACGGTGGGCGCCGGCACGGTGACCGACATTCTGGAGTAGGGACGGGGCATGCCGCG
>CAYGVJ010000130.1:0-14874 GCA_964353255.1 uncultured Solibacteraceae bacterium
GTGGTGGGGGTGGCCATGGACACGGTCAACCAGATCGAGGCGCAGTTGATCATGCGCCACTACGAAGGCTTTACTCCGCGGGCCGGCAGAATCCGCGGGCGCCGGAGCGTGTTCTAGACATGCCGCCCGCCGCCATCATTCTGTTCGGTCCCCCGGGATCGGGAAAAGGCACGCAGGCCGTCTTGCTGGCCGAGGCGCTGGGCCGGCCGCACGTCTCCACCGGCGACATCTTTCGCCAGCACGTGGAAGCCGGGGACGAGCTGGGCCGGCAGGTCCGCGCCATCCTGGCCTCCGGCGGGCTGGTGCCCGACGAGCTGGTCAACCGCATCGTCCGGGAGCGCCTCGGGCAGCCGGATTGCGCCGCCGGGTTCATCCTGGACGGTTATCCGCGCACGCTGGAGCAGGCCGAAACCCTCTCGGGGTGGCTGCGGGAGTGGGGCCTGGAGCAGGTGGTAGTCAACCTGGCGGTGGATTACAATGTAATTATCGGCCGGATCAGCGCGCGTCGGCAGTGTCCGCGCTGCGGCGCCTCGTACAATCTGACTTCAAACCCGCCCCAGCGGGAGGCAGTGTGCGACCGGGACGGGATTGCGCTGGTCACTCGCGCCGACGATCGGGAGGCCGTGGTGCGCCGGCGGTTCGAGGCCTACGCGGCCCAGACCGCCCCGTTGCTGGGCTATTTCCGCGGCGCCGGCGGCCGGTTCTGCGAAGTGGACGGAAACACCGGCGCCCTGGAGTCGATCGCGGGCCGGATTGCGGAGTTGATCGAGCTGGGATGATCGTCTTGAAGACCAGCGCCGATCTGGAGAAGATGCGCCGTAGCGGGCTGCTCGTTTACCGCGTGCTGCGGGAACTGGAGGAGATGATCCACGAGGGCATCAGCACTCAGGATCTGGAAAACACCGCCGAGAAGATGATCCGCGAGGCTGGGGCCCGGCCGGCCTTCAAAGGCTACTGGGTGGAGGCGGCCAAGGCCAAGTATCCTTACGTGCTGTGTACCTCGGTCAACCAGGAGATCGTTCACGGGATGCCGTCCCCCAGAAGGATTCTCAAACCGGGCGACATCGTCTCGATCGACACCGGCCTGGAGCTGGGCGGCTACTATGGCGACGCCGCCATCACGGTTCCGGTGGGAGAGGTGACCCCGCAGGTGCGGCGTCTGCTGGAGGTGACGCGGGAAGCCCTGGAGCTGGCCATCGACAAGGCCCGGCCGGGGAACCGCTTGTTCGACGTCTGTGGCGCGGTCCAACGGCACGTCGAGTCCAACGGTTTCTCGGTGGTGCGGGAATACGTGGGACACGGCATCGGCACGCAGTTGCACGAGGAGCCGCAGATCCCCAACTACGTGGATCGCAAGGCCGAGAACCCGCGCCTGAAGCCGGGCATGGTGCTGGCCATCGAGCCCATGGTCAATGCCGGCGGCCCGGATTCCCGGGTGCTCAAGGACCGCTGGACGGCCGTCACCAAGGACGGGTCCTACTCGGCGCACTTCGAGCACTGCGTGGCGGTTACAAACAACGGCCCCTGGGTGTTGACCCGGCCGTAGGGAGGAAGGTTTGAAGCCTGCCGGAGCGGAGGAAGGCCTGAAGGCGGTGGTGGCTACGGTCATCACGCGGCTGCCTAACGCCACCTATCGGCTGGAACTGGCCTCCGGCCGCCAGGTCCTGGCCCACCCCGCCGGGGCCTCGGCCAGGAATTTCGAGCGCGTGCGGCCCGGCGACCGGGTGCGCGTGGAGCTTTCGGCCCACGACCGGACGCGGGGCCGGATCATGGAGTTATTGAACAAAGGTAGAGCATGAAAGTACGGGCATCCGTGAAAAAGATGTGCGTGAAGTGCAAGGTGATCCACCGCCGGGGCGTGGTGCGGGTCCTTTGCACTAACCCCAAGCATAAGCAGCGGCAAGGATAGGGAGAGTAAAGCATGGCGAGAGTTGCAGGCGTGGATCTGCCGCCCAGGAAGCGGATCGAGATCGGGCTTACCTACATTTACGGCATCGGGAGGACCCGCGCGAACTCGATTCTGTACCGGGCGGGCGTGGACCGTGAAAAGAAGGTCAGCGAGCTGACCGAGGACGAAGTGAACCGCATCCGCCTGGTGCTGGAAGAGGAGGGCGCCGTCGAAGGAGACCTCCGCAAGGAGGTTTCCATGAACGTCAAGCGTCTCATGGAGATGAGCGCCTACCGCGGGCTGCGGCACCGGCGCGGATTGCCGGTGCGCGGACAGCGCACCCATACCAACGCGCGCACCCGGAAGGGTCCGCGCCGCGGCACCATCGCCAACAAGAAGAGATCCGCGGCGAAGACCTAGTTTCGAGAGACCTATGGCGAAAGCACCGGCCAAAGCAGTCAAGAAGAAGACCTTCAAGAAGAAGGAGAAGAAGAACGTTCCCGTGGGCTTGGTTCACATCCAGGCGACTTTCAACAACACTATCGTCACTATCACCGACCCGGCCGGGAACGTGGTGGCTTGGTCCAGCGCCGGGGCGCTGGGCTTCCGCGGATCGCGGAAAGGGACTCCCTTCGCCGCGCAGCAGGCGGCGCTGACGGCGGCCAACAAGGCCAAGGACTGCGGCATGCGCACCGTCGAGGTGCGGGTCAGCGGGCCTGGAGGCGGCCGTGAATCGGCCGTCCGGGCCCTGGCGACGGTGGGCCTGGAAGTGCGGAACATCAAGGATGCCACGCCTATCCCGCACAACGGCTGCCGCCCGCCCAAGAAGCGGAGAGTGTAGGGGTCGGGCGTGCCCGGCCCGCAAGGCGGGTCAAGGAGGAAGATTTGGCGCGTTACATCGGCCCGGTTTGCCGGCTCTGCCGGCGCGAGGGCATGAAACTGTTCCTGAAAGGCGAGCGCTGCCACAGCGAGAAATGCGCGGTTGACCGGCGCAACTTCGTCCCCGGCCAGCACGGCAAGGACCGCCGGGCCAAGCTGAAAGGCTACGGCCTCCAGTTGCGCGAGAAACAGAAAGTGCGCCGGCATTACGGCCTGATGGAGCGGCAGTTCCGCAACCTGTTCCAGAAGGCCAGCGGGGCCGCGGGGGTCACCGGCGACAACCTGCTCTCGCTGCTCGAGCGGCGCCTGGACAACGTTCTCTACCGCATGGGCCTGGGCACCAGCCACCCGCAGTGCCGGCAGCTCGTGCGGCACGGCCATATCCAGGTCAACGGCCGCAAAGTCAACATCCCCTCATACGTGGTCAGGCCCAACGACCTGATCGAGGTGCGCCAGGAGAGCCGCAACAACCCCACCATCCTGGCGGCTCGCGACGCTACCGCCCACGCCCCCACGCCCAACTGGCTGGAGGTGGACCGGGAGGCGCTCCGAGGGCGCGTAGTCGGGATGCCCAAGCGGGGAGACTTGGTGCAGCTTCAGGTGAACGAGCGGCTCATCGTTGAGCTGTACTCGAAGTGATGGGTCGAGGATCCCGGCGCGCCAGCCGGGAAAGGAAAGGGCTATGTTTAAAGGCTTTCAAAAACCCAAGCGTCTGGTTGCCAACACGGAAACGCTCACCGACCGTTACGGGATGTTCAGCGCCCAGCCGTTTGAGCGCGGCTTCGGCACCACCATCGGCAACAGCCTGCGCCGCGTGCTGTTGAGCGCCATCGAAGGCGCAGCCATCACGGGCGTGCGCATCGAGGGCGTGGCCCACGAGTTCAGCCCCATCCCCGGCGTGGTCGAGGATGCCACGGACATCATTCTGAACCTGAAGCAGATTCCGTTCAAGATGACCGGCGAGGGGGTGCGCACCGTCCGCTTACGGATCGATCAACCCGGCGAGGTCCTCAGCGGGCAGATCGAAACCGATCCCGACATCGAGGTGCTGGACCGCAGCGTGCATATCGCCACCATCAGCGACGGCGGTCAGCTCAACATCGAGATGCGGCTGAAGATCGGCCGCGGCTACGTCAGCGCTGACCGCAACTTCGACGAGGACCTCGCGCTCGGCTACATCCCCATCGACTCGGTCCATTCGCCGGTGCGCAAGGTGAACTTCGCGGTCGAGGCCGCGCGCTGCGGGCAGATCACCGACTTCGACAAGCTCACCCTGGAGGTCTGGACCAACGGCGCCATATCCCCGCAGGACGCCGTCGGCCAGGCCGCCAAGCTCCTCAAGGACCACCAGTCCATCTTCATCAACTTCGAGGAGCTGCCGGAGGCGGCCGAGGAGCCGGCCGAGCGCGCCTTCGACCAGATGGCCGAGATCCTCAACCGCTCGGTGGACGAGCTCGAGCTCAGCGTCCGCTCCTACAACTGCCTGAAGAACGCCAACATCCAGACCATCGCCGACCTGGTCCAGAAGACCGAGGCCGAAATGCTCCGCACCAAGAACTTCGGCCGCAAGTCGCTCAACGAGATCAGGGAGATCCTGGTCGGCATGGGGCTGCAATTCGGAATGAAGTTCGACGCTCAGGGGCGGCTCATCTCGCCCACCGGCGTCCCGGTCACCCCGGTGGCGCCTTCCGCCGCGGCGGAGGCCGGCGCGATGCCCGAAGCCGTCCCCGCCGAAGCCGAGGGCGATGCGGGCGGCGCGGAGGGAGAAGAACCGGAGCCGGGCTTCGAGGAGCAGCAATGAGACATAAGCGCGCCGGATACAAGCTGGGACGGCCCCTGGATGCCCGTTGGATGCTGCTCCGCAACCTGGTCACCAGCATCGTCCTGGAGGAACGCATCGTCACTACCGCCCCCAAAGCCAAGGCCGCGCGGCCGCTACTGGAGCGCATGATCACCCTGGCCAAGGACGGCGACCTGCACTCGCGCCGGCGGGCCGCGGCGTTCCTGAAGACCCCGGCGGCGCTGAAGAAGCTATTCGACACCCTGGGCCCCCGCTTCGGTTCCCGCAACGGAGGCTACTGCCGCATCATCCGCCTGGGCCCGCGCAAGGGCGACGGGGCCGAGCAGGTCATGCTCGAGCTGGTGGGTTCCACGCTGGTCAAGCGCGCCGCTGAGCGGGCCAAACGCAAGGAGGAGCGTCTCCAGCGCATCCGTGAGGGCAAGCACGAGGAGGAAGAGGGCCAGTAAAGCTAGGCTGACTCTCCTGCTTCGGCGCGCGGGCTCACCGTGCCGTCGGCAGGAAGTTCTCCATCACCCACACCTCGAAGGTGTTCGCCCCGGCGGTGAAGGCGATGCGTTTTCCGTCGGGTGCCACGCGCGGCTCGCGCAGGCCCGCCATGCTCAGCCCCAGCGGCCGGGGTTGGCCCCCTTGGACAGGTATCGCCCACAACTCGCGCTCTCCCGGTATCGTGATGCTGGCTTCCTGGCGTTTGGGTTTCACACACAGCAGTTCACGCCCGTCCGGCGTCCACGCCAGCCCCATGAAGCTGGGGATCGGGTCGTCCTTCGAGGTGCGGTAGACCTCGCGGGCCTCTCCCCCGGCGGTGGGAACGATCTTTACGCTCATCGGTTCCCTGCCGTTGTTGACCGTGAAGGCCAGGCTCCGGCCGTCGGGCGAAACGGCCAAATCATTGATCAGGGCGTCGCCGCTATAGCTGCGCGTGGCTTCCCGGTAGAGCTCCTTCTCCGCGCCCGTTTCCACTTCTGTGCTGATGATCTGCCCGAGGCGGTCGCCATCCTTGGGGAGCTCCTCCGGGAAGCGGGTCAACAGAATCGACTTCCCATCCGAGGACCACTCGGCCAACCGGCCGTACGGCGCCAGCAGCGTCGCCTGGCTGGTCTGGACGTCCACCCGGTAGAAGCCTCCGCCCTGTGTTCGGTGCTCGGCCCTCAGCAGGATCGAGCGCCCGTCCGGCGACCACCGCGGCCATTGAAGGTTCTCCAGAGGCAGTGGCACGTCGCGCTGCTTCCCCGTTTCCAGGTCGGTGATGCACAGGACCCTGAACTGAACTGCCGTCGAGTGGGTGCCTCGCCCCGAAACATACGCAAGCTGGCGGCCATCCGGCGACCAATCCGGCCACTGATTCGAGCCGATGAACCGCTGCGCCGCCCGGGCGGGAGGCGCGAGCACCTTGCCGCTCGCCCAGTCCACCGCGGCCGTGTACACATCCACCGTCCCGGTCGAAAGCCCGTAGTAGAAGGCGCCGTTGCGCGCGAAGCCCAGCGGCGCAATGCGACCGATGCTCTTCTTCACCAGCTCAGGCTGGCCCTGCGGTTTTCCGTTGCTGACTGCCATCGTCCAGGCATCCAGCGTCCCCGCGCGGTCGCTCGCGAACAGGATTCTCCTGCCATCCGGCGTCCATCCCAGCAGGTAGTCATCGGCCGGGTGCTCTACTACGCGTGCTTCGGCGCCGCCCTCCACGGCGAACGTGAAGATGTCCCGCTCCGGAGCGTCCTCTCTCGGAGCGAAGTCGTACGCGATGTATTTCCCATCCGGCGAGAAAGCCACGTAGCCAGAGCTGCGAGGGGCCCCGCTGGCAGTCTTGAGAGTCCGGGCCGAGCCGTCTGCCACCGAGACCAGCGCCGCCCGGACCCCGGGCGACTTCCCCCAAAGCTGAACCAGAATCTGCTTTCCGTCGGGGAACCAGGCCGTGGTAAACGCGCTGTCGGCCGGGTCCCGGTACAGCCTGCGGTGATCCGAACCATCCGTCCCCCCGATGTGCACCTCCCAGACGCCTTCATTCAACCAGGCGTATGCGACCTGCTTGCCGTCGGGCGAGATCCTTGGCATCAGCGCGAATCCCCCGGAGGCCCAGGGTGCGTTCTTGGTGAGCGGGCGATTCTCTCCGGTCGCCAGATCGCGCATCGCCGGGTTCCCCGTATTCCAGTCCGTAATAGCTAGATAGCGGCCATCGGGCGAAACCGAACCCAGGACATCCACGCCGCGGCCCGCCCAGAGCTGCCGTGTGGCCAAGGTCGTGGCGGGCTGGCCCAGGGCCGCAAGGCGGGCGCGGGCCTCGTTGGCCGCCTCGCTCTGATCGACATATTCGCGCAGCACGCGTTCGTAAGCCCGGCGCGCCTCCGCGTTTCCCAGCCGCTCATAGCAATGGCCCAGCCGCACCAGCGCCTTCGCCGCCACCGCGCGGCTGCCGCCGTGGGCAGCCAGGATCTTCTGGTACTGCTGGATGGCCGCTTCGAGGTCACCCTGCACCACCTCGGTGTTCAGGGCGGCCTGCAAGAGAACTTCCGCCTGTTTGTCGGCCTGTCCGGCCAGCAGCAGCCCGGCGGCCAGGATCGAGATTATCGTCCGCATCTTCCCTCCCAGAATGAGCTTAGGCTTCTCATTCCTGGCGGCAATCGGGGAACGGTCTGAATTGCGCACGAGTTCGGTCACTCTTCGAACCGGTAGCCGAGTCCGCGCACGCTGATCAAATGGCGGGGCGCGCTCGGCTCCGGCTCGATCTTCCGGCGCAGGTTCATCATGTGGTTATCCACGACGCGGTCGGTTGGGGAGCTATCGGCGCCCCAGACCGCGTCCAGCAATTGCTCCCGGCTCAGCAGGCGCCCGCGCCGGCGAATAAGCGCCGCCAGCAGCTTGAACTCGGTGGGGGTAAGCTCCACGCGCCGGCCCGCCCGCCGGACTTCACAGCGGTCGAAATCCACCTCCAGGTTCTCGAAGCGATACACATCCGGCGCCTCCGGCGCCGTGCGACGCAACAGCGCCTTGATGCGGGCGCGCAGTTCCAGGGGGCTGAAGGGCTTGGTGACGTAGTCGTCGGCGCCGAGTTCCAGCCCCAGCACCTTCTCCGCCTCCTGGGTCTTGGCGGTGAGCATCAGGATGGGAACTTTGACGCCCGCATGGCGCAGCTCCCGGCATACCTGGAAGCCGTCCTTGCGCGGCAGCATGATATCGAGCACGATCAGGTCGAACGCCGTCTGGCGTGCTCGCTGGGAGGCGCTGTCACCGTCCCGGGCGACCTCCACCGAGTATCCTTCCAGCGTCAGATCGTACTCGAGGCCCAGCGCGATGTTGGGGTCATCTTCCACCACCAGTATTCTCGTCATGACTCCTCCGCGACCGGCAGCGACACGGTAAAGGTGCTTCCCCGCCCGAGCTCGCTTTCCACGGCGAGGTCGCCTCCATGAGCACGGGCGATCCGGCGGGCCACGGCCAGGCCGACTCCCGTCCCCTGAACGCTCCGCGCCTGGGCCGCCGCGCCGCGCACGAACTTCTGGAAGATTCTCTTCTGCTCGGCCCGCGAGATGCCCGCTCCCTGGTCGCGCACCGCAATGGTCACCCGCCTGCCGGCAGGCGCCAGATCGACCCGAATCGTGGAACCCTCGGGCGAATACTTCACGGCGTTGTCCAACAGGTTCCACAGAACGCAGCTCACCGCTTCGCGGTCCGCCCGGATCGCCGGCACGGCGCCATTCACGCTGACCTCAATCTGGCGGCCGCCCAGATCCGCCTCCTGCCGGAACTCCGCCACTAGCTGGCCCAGCAGGTCCGCCGGGTCCAGCCGCTCGAAATGGTACCGCAGCGCTCCCGCCTCGAGCCGGCCGAAGTCCAGCAGGCCTTCCACCAGCCGTCGCAGGCGCTGGCTTTCGCGAGCCAGCACCTCATAGAACTGCTGCCGCCGCTCCTCGCTCGGTACCCGGCCTTTCGCCAGCAACTCGGTGAACTGGCACAGCGAGGTCAGCGGAGTGCGGAACTCGTGGGAGACCGCTGACACGAAGTCGGATTGCATGCGCGCGACTTCCAGTTCCCGGCTGACCGCCCGGCCGATGAAGTAGCTGCCGGCGAGCACCAGCAGCGCCATGACGCAGAAACCCGCTACCAAGAGCCGGCGGCGAACGGCGACGTTCTCGCGAAGGGCGTCGCCGCCTCTGCTGGACACCTGAATCGTCCACGGCAACTGCGTCAGGGATGCCACGCGGACCGCGGGCCGCCCGGCGCCGTGCTCCAGGCTGCCCCACACAGGGCGCCCGTCGGAATCCACCAGCGCGACCCGCGCATTGTGGTTCGCCAGCGCTGGCTCCAGCGCCCGCATCCAGCGCGATTCCACGTAGCCGGTGCCGGCCGCCAGCGCCGCCATGCGGTCCGGCGAGCTGCGCCAAACCAGGAGCATCGGGCGATCGCCAAAGCGCTGGCAGCGGCGGCCCGCAGCCATTCCCTCGCCGCGCCGCACCCGCAGCCACTCCTCCCATAGGGCTTCGACGCCCTCCGCCAGGGCGAGTGGGCCCTGGCGTTCCGCGTCCCCCTCCGATGCTCCCGCGCGACGGCGCGCTTGGGAGGCATAGAAGCTGTAGGCCGCCCGGCTGAGCTGCCAGCGCCCGCCGCCCAAATCGGCGTATAGCGCGGCGGCCTGGCGCCGGAGCCCGGCTTCCTCCTTTCGTTCTTCAAGCAGCCCGCAAAGCGCCTCGCGCGCGACCAGCTCCGCCGGCAGCCCGCTGACGGGCGTCGCGCCCAGCCGCTGGAGGGCCTCGTAGGCCCTGAGCGCTTCCTGCCAGCGGCCGCTCTTGCGGTAGTTGCGGCCTAGGCGCGCCAGAGCCGCGGCCCGCGTCAACGGGTCCGCCGCCCGCGCCGGCGGGCCTAGAGCCGCAGCGGCCGCGGCGTAGTCCCGCCTTTGGAACTCGAGGGCGTCCGCCGCCGCAAACAGACTCGCAACCGGCTCCCGGGCCGGCGCCACAAACGGGTAGTACAAGAGCCGGCCCCGGGGTAAGGCTTCAACTCCGGCGGCCTCGAACAGCACGAGAACGGTGTCCCCGCTCAGCTTACCGCCGTATTCGACGGCCCTGGCAGACAGGTCCCCTCCGCTCCTGCCCGCCAGCCCCGTAAGTTGCTCTTCCACTTCGGAAAAGTCCCTCTGGAGTGCGGCGGCGACCAGGTCCGCGGCGATTTCCTGGCGCTCCTGGACGCGCTGGGTCTCCAGCGCCCGGTCCTGTTCGAGCAGCAGCCATCCCAGCCAGCCCAGGGCCGCCGCCAACGTCAGGGTGATCGCCAGGAACATCACCAGCAGGTGCCGCGGCGGTTGAAGCCACTCCTTTGCCGGCAAGAACAAACCCACCCGGCGATTATAGCTTCCGGTCATCTCGGGCGTATCGCGGTTCGGTCCGGATTCAGTCCAGGGCGACTTGCCCACCGCAAACCGCGGGTTCTGGCAGGACTTGTCCCCGGGACCTGGGGGTCGATGCAGAACTCTTTGCATATCAACGACTAATCGCCGCCGCGGCGGCCTGCGGGCGGGGGCCAGCCTGACGGCGCACCCCCGCCTTCGGGTCTTTCTGGCGGGCTGTGCGAGAATAGTCTTGGTAGCGAGAGGTCAGCTTGAACAACGTTAAGACCGTCCTGTTGCTCGGCCTGCTGAGCGGCCTGCTGCTGGTGGGCGGCCAGGCTCTGGGCGGACGCAATGGCCTGTGGACGGGCCTGGCACTGGCGGTGGTGATGAACTTCGCCAGTTACTTCTTCTCCGACAAGATCGCTCTGGCGATGTATTCGGCCCAACCGGTCACTGCCCAGAACAACCCCGCTGTTCACCGCCGCCTGGCGCCGCTGGTTGAGAATCTCTGCCGGACGATGGGGCTCCCCATGCCCAGACTGTGGCTGATCCCCGAGCAGTCGCCCAACGCCTTCGCCACCGGGCGTAATCCGGCGCACGCTTCCGTGGCGGTGACTTCCGGCTTGCTGGAGGCCATGAGCGACCGCGAGCTGGAGGGGGTGCTGGGGCACGAACTGGGCCACGTCCACAACCGCGACATACTGATCAGCTCGGTGGCCGCCACGCTGGCCGCGGCGATCACTTTCCTGGCCCGCATGGCCTTCTTCTTCGGCGGCCGCCGCGACGAAGACGAGGAAGGCGGCAGCGGCATAGCCGGTCTGCTGATGCTGTTGCTGGCGCCCCTGGCGGCGCTGTTGATCCAGATGGCCATTTCCCGCACGCGGGAGTATGCCGCCGACGCCTCGGCGGCGCGTTACACGGGCAACTCCAGCGGCTTGATCTCGGCCTTGCAGAAGCTCGAGCAGGGGTCCAAGCGCCTGCCCATGGACGCCTCGCCGGCCACCGCTCACATGTTCATCATCAAGCCCTTCACCGGCTCCAGCTTGCTGCGCCTGTTCTCCACGCACCCTTCGACCGAGGACCGCGTCGCCCGGCTGCGGGCGCTGGCTGGTCCGGGGGTGATTTAACCGTCTTCGCGGCCTCACTTGGTCTCGCGTGGAACAGAGCGTATGAGCCAGGAGCGTTCGAGCGTGTCGAGAATGATACTGCGGGGAGCTCTCCGGCTCTCCGTGGTCGGGCTGTTGTTCTTCGCGGCAGGCCGGCTGGACTGGACGCGTGGGCAGATCTTCATGGGGCTCACGCTCGCCACCGTCGGCGTCAACTTGGCGGTGATCCTGGCCAAGAACCCCGGGCTGCTGCGCGTCCGGATGCAGCGGGTCAGGCCCACCCAGCGGTTCGACAAGGTTTTCGTGGCATTGGGCGTGCCGGTCGGGCTGGCGTTCTTCATCGTGGCGGGGCTCGACGGGCGCTTCGGATGGTCGGACGTGGGCTGGAGTTGGCTCTGGGTGGGTGTAGCGCTGCACACCGTGGGTATGATCCCGATGAGTTGGGCAATGGCCACCAACCCGTACCTGGAGACCACGGTGCGCATCCAGGACGAGCGCGGCCACCTGGCCGTGACCTCGGGACCGTACCGGCTGGTGCGGCATCCCATGTACGCCGGCGTGCTGGCGATGTACCTCGCCTGGCCGCTGGTGCTGGGCTCGCTGTACAGCTACATCCCGGCGCTGGCCATAGTGGGGTTGGTTGTGGGCCGCACGGCGTTTGAAGACCGGATGCTGCGCAGAGAGCTGGCCGGCTACGAAGACTACTCCCGGCGCACCCGCTACCGCCTGCTGCCGGGGATCTGGTAGGGCGAGCTTACTGCTTGGGGCTTTCTTTGCCGCGCGTTCGTCGCCGGTCGAGTTGCCGCTGCGCCTCCTCGCGGATGCCGGAGGGGGCATCCTCGTCAACCCCGCGGGACGTGGGCGCATCCGGCGCATTCGTCTTAGGGAGCCACCTGGCCAGTTCGGCCTTCAGCTTCTGGAACTCGGGCTTGGCGGCGAGGTTGGTCCACTCCTGCGGATCCTGGTCGTGGTCGTAGAGCTCCTCACCGCCATCGCTGTAACGGATGTAGCGCCAGCGCTCGTCGCGGACCGAGTGGTTGCCTAGCAGATAGGTCGTAAGTGCGGGGGCCTCGCGCTTGGCGGAGGGGTCCTTCAGGTGCGCGTAAAGGCTGAGTCCCTCGAGTTCCTTGCGGGGCGCGACGCCGCAGACGTCGATCAGTGTGGGATAAATGTCGAGCAGGCTGACCGGCCGCCGGCAGCGCCCGCCCGGCCTAGTGATGCCGGGGATGGACGCCATCAGCACGTTGCGCGTGGCCTCTTCCCACAGCGTGAACTTGCGCCAGTGGAGCTTCTCGCCCAGATGCCAGCCATGGTCGCTCCAGAGAACGATCGTGAAGTCGCCGGCATTGGGGCCGGTTTCCAGTGCGCGCAGCACGCGCCCCACGGCCGCGTCGGAGAACGCGATCGAGGCCAGGTAGGCCTGGACGGCCTCGCGCCACTTGCCGTGCGAGGTGATGCGCTTGTGGTCGCCGTTGTTGTCGGCGAAGCGGCGGCCGATGGGCGGAATGTCGTCCAGATCGTCCTCCTTCACCGGCGGCAGTTGGATCTTGTCCACGGGAAACATCTCGAAGTACTTCCTGGGCACGTACCAGGGCAGATGCGGACGGAATATGCCGCAGCCCAGGAACAGGGGCTCGGTCACTCTCCTTGCAAGGTGGCGCGAGACCCACTCGACCACCTTCACGTCGCCCATCTGTTCGTCGGGGACATCGACGGGACCCCAGTCCATGTTGCCGGAGCCTGGGATGCCATTGGCGGGGAGATTCGGCGGCGCCGGATCGGGGGGTTTGTTCTGCTTCTGAGAAGGCCAGTAGTCGTCCCAGCTCTGCGGATCGGGGAAGCCGCCGTGATAGATCTTGCCCGAGCCGAGCACGCGGTAGCCGTGCGCGCGCAGGTGCATGGGCAGCGTCACCGCCTCCTTGCTGACCGCGGACTGCCGGAAGGGCTGGCCATTGGTATAGACGCCCGAGGTGGCGGGACGGATGCCGGTCATCAGGGCCGCGCGCGAGGGATTGCATAGCGGCGCCGCGCAATGCGCGTTGGTGAACAGCACGCCTTGCCGGGCCAGGCGATCAAGGTTCGGGGTCTGCGTCTGCGGATTCCCGCCGAGGCACCCGACCCAGTCGTTCATATCGTCGATGGCGATGAACAGGATGTTGCGCCGCGGGGCGGCGGCGCGAGTCAGAATAGTCAGCGAGCCGTAGGCGGCCGCGGGGATGAACTGCCTGCGCGATAGCATCGATCTGCTCCTGCTCTTGTAACGATACTACGGCGCCCGGCCCAGTCACTCCTTCACGGCCGTGATGGTCATTCCGCTGGATTGATGGATCACCAGCCGGGTCACCTCTCCCCGGGGTCACAGCTTGCCCTCCTCGAATGTGACCTGCCGCCGCTGGCCGTTGCTGAGCTGGCTGGTTCCCGCGTATTTCGCGCACTCGGCGATCGGCGTGAAGCGCTGCTCCAGTGCAGCCTTGCTGATGAGCTTCCCCGAAACCAGTCCGGTTTGGGGAGGACAAGCTAAAGCATGTCCCACGTGGCGGTTCTAGCACGTGCACGGCTCTGTGGCGTAAGCTTGAGCTTGCGCAGGCGATTCTTTCACACCTTCCTGGCCCCGTTTTTTCGCGGGCCGGAATTCCTCGAGGATGCGGGCGTCCACCCAGTAGATGTCCCCGGCGCGCGTGAAGAGAAGATACTTGCCGTCGGGAGTGAGCATGGCGCAGTTCTCGTGGGCCGCGGAGTTCACCCGGGGTCCCAGGTTCCTTGGCGCCGTCCACGAGCTGTCCTGGGTGCGGAAGCTGATGTGAAGGTCGCCCTGGCCGAAGCCTCCCGGCAGGTCGGCCGAGAAGATCACGAAATCGCCCTCGGGGGAGATGTACGGGTCGCTCTCGAAGTGCTCCGTGTTGAGGACGCTGCCCGCGTTTTCCGACGGCTGGAAAACACCCTGCTCCGTCCGCGCGAAGTAGAGGTCACCCCCGCCGCGGCCATCCGGGCGGATGGACTGGAAGAACAGCAGCCCCGCGCGGGTGAGGCTGGGATAGAACTCCGGACTCTCCGTGTTGACCGCGGCGCCGAGGTTGCGCGGCTCCGACCAGTCCTGGCCCACCCGCTGGACGACCCAAATATCGAAATCCTCCTTGGGCTCGCCCTTCCCGGAGAGCGGCCGGTTGGAGCAGTAGTAGAGCTTTCCTCCGTCCGCGGTGATGAACAGGTCTACGTCGCTGTACATGCCGGAGAAGGAAGCGGCCTGGGGCGCGCTCCAACCCCTGCCGGTCCGCTTCATCACCTGGATGGTCCACTGCATCCGGCCTCGGCCGACGGCGAAGTAGAACTCGCGGCCGTCCGGGGTGAAGACGGAATTCAGTTCCTCCTTTTCGGTGGAGACCACCCCGGGAGCGAACACCAGTGCCGTCCGGCCGGGCCTTTTCTGCCCAAGGTAGTCGCCTTCCAAGATGGGCTGCGGGAAGGCGGACTGGCGCGCGCCGGCGGCCGCCAGCAGGCCGGCTACGGCGGAGTGGCCGTCCCGGACGGCAACGCTGTACGGCGTGCTGCCCAGCGAGTTCCGGGCTTCGAGGCCCGCGCCCTTCGAGACCAGCAGCTTGACCGCCTCCAGATGCCCGTTCAGCGCCGCCAGCAGCAGTGGCGTGCTGCCGCGCTGGTCGGCCGCCTCCCTTGACGCTCCTTTCGAGAGCAACAGCTCGAGGATGCCGCTCTGGCCCTCGGAAGCGGCCGCGGCCAGTGGCGTGCGGCCCTCCTGGTCTCTGGCCTCCAGAGCGGCGCCTGCGGCCAGCAACAACTCAGCGATCTCCCGATGCCCGCCCCGCGCCGCCAGATGCAGGGGAGAAAAGGCCAGGATGTTGCCGGAAGGGTTCGCCGGGGCGCCGCG
>CAYGVJ010000131.1:0-14482 GCA_964353255.1 uncultured Solibacteraceae bacterium
CTGCATGAACACCATCATGCCCATGGCGGAGACCACCGCCTGCCTCACCCTCAGCCTGCTGAACGATGAGGGGTTGATGGCGTTCTGCGAGTCGGATTTCGTGATCATCCCGGCGGGCATCTTGCTGCGCCACGTCTCCGGGCTGCCGGTCTTTCTGCACAACTCCACCTTCCCCCACCAGCGCCTGGTCACCTGCGCGCACTGCACCGCCCCGCGCCGCATGAATGGCAAGGACTACAACCCGGCTCTCATCCTGACCCACTACGAATCCGACTACGGCGCCGCTCCCAAGGTCGAGATCCGCCCCGGACAGGAGGTCACCTTCGTTGACCCGGAGTACAGCTCCGGACGCTGGGTGGGTATCAAGGGCATTGTGCGCGCCAATCCGTTCTATGAGATCTGTCGCTCACAACAGGATGTCGAGATCCAGGGCAACTGGGAACTACTGAAGGGGGAGGCCCGCGACTCACATTGGGTGATGGCCTACGGCGACCACCTCACGGAGCTGGGATACGCCGCCAGGAAGCTGGGCATTCGCTGGGTGGATATCTCGAAATCCCAGGGTTGAGCATCGAGAACCACCCGGAACTGACCGCGCTGCTCCCGCCTACCGCTCCGTCGAAGACGTCGCTAAGCCTTCCTGCCACGTCTGGAGACCAGGGCCAGCGCCAACAGACCGCCCCCGATCAGGGCGAAGGTAGCCGGTTCAGGAACGTTGCTGAAATTCGGCCCAAACCAACCGACCAACCCGCCGCCGTCGGAGCTGGTCGGGTAAACCAGAGCCGGACTCTGGATCCATCTATCCACTGCGAACTGGATTCTCGCGTCGGTGACAAAGCCTTGTAGAGGGTATTGCGCGTCGCCCCAAGCGTAGTTATCAACCACTCCTGTTACCCCAGCGATGACGTAGCCTGTGTCGGCCAGCAGGACCACCGGAGTAACGCTCGTCCAGCGCCACCAACTCACCAGGGGATCACCAGGCTGGACAGTGCCGCTCACCAGGAGATTACCTCCCGGATCAAAAATGCCCACGGCATGGGCTTCGGCAAGACCGTTCTTGCCGTCGTCGTAGAACCCCAACTGGGTCACCGTGAACGGCGCAAGGACATGGAACTCCCAGCCGAGACTGTAGCCGGTGCCGTTGTTGAAATCCTGGCCCGGGGTGGTGAAGTCAACCGCCAGACCCGCAAAACCAGGTACCGGCAGTGCCACCAACACCACAAATAGTGCCAGCCCAAAATAACGGACCGATCTCCTCACAGATCCTCCTCCCGGCTCAGGGGTTTTCTTCCCCGGCCTGTGCATCAGCAAATGTAGCACGCGCCCTGGCGCGACTCAACAGGTTTCGGACTACCGGATGCGAAATGTGAGTACTAGTACTCTCTCGCTTCGGTGGTCCGGACGCGGACTGGGCCGTCCCCCCTACGACGGCCCGCTATAGCGCCGTTCCTCGCTGCCTGCGCACTACCGTGGGGCAGCCGGGCGCACTGAGCCAAGGGTAGAATGAGAAGGAACCGGTTCGGCGCCGAGGGGCCCTTAGCTCAGCGGTCAGAGCAGCGGACTCATAATCCGTCGGTCGCTGGTTCGAATCCAGCAGGGCCCACCAGCCAGCCAACCGCCCTCAGAACCGGTTCCTGGGTGGTCACTGAAGCTCCTTGGGCAATGGAGGGTTCACACCGTGAACCGACGTCAGTTCATTGGCGCCACCGGCGGAGCCGGAACACTGCTTCCGGCGCGCCGCGGCGCCGCTCAGAGTGCGCCTCAGCCGCAGCAGGTCTATCCGGGGGTGTGGAGATTCACACTCGGCGCCCCCGAGGCAATCACCCCCGTCCGTACCCGTCGCTACGCGCCCGCCGCAGGAGGCTTCGATAGCCTGCCCGCCGTCGAGACCTGCCCGGTGAGCGTCGCCGGCGCCGGCTCCAGCCGCGGTTATCTCGTCACCATCCCGCTGGCGCCCAACGAGGGGGTCTACGGGCTCGGCCTTCAATTGCAGTCCTTCATCCAACGGGGCGGCAAGAAACGGCTTCGCGTGAACGCCGATCCCAGAATGGATACTGGGGACTCGCACGCCCCGGCGCCGTTTTACGTGACCACGCGCGGATACGGGGTGCTGGTCGATACCGCGCGATACGCCACCTTCTACTGCGGCGGGAAGAAGCGGAAGAGGCCGCCGGGCGCCGAGGCGCGGAGCGAGCCTTCCGCGATTTCGCCCGACGCCCTGCCGGCCGCGTACCGGCGAGCGAGCTTCGGCGACCCGACCGAAGTCCTGGTTGAAGTCCCCGGCGTCGCGGGGGTCGATGTGTATGTCTTCGCCGGTCCCAGCCTGCGCCAGGCGGTTCAGCGCTACAACCTCTTCTCCGGCGGAGGCCCTCTCCCGCCGCGCTGGGGCCTGGGCATGTGGTACCGCGTCAAGAACGATTACGATCAGGAGGAAGTGCTGCGGCTCGCCGCCGAGCTTCGCGAGCGGCGCATCCCTTGCGACGTTATCGGACTGGAGGCGAGCTGGCTCACGCACGCCTACTCCTGCACGTTCGTCTGGAGCAACAAGTTTCCCCAGCCGGCGTCGATGATCGGCGGGCTCACCCGCATGCACTACCGCCTCAACCTCTGGGAGCACGCCTTCACCCACCCGACCTCCCCCATCTACGAGCCGCTGTTCCCGCATTCCGGGGACTACGAAGTGTGGGGCGGCCTGGTGCCGGACTTCCTCACCCGCGAAGCCTCCAGGATCTTTGCCGACTTCCACGAGAAAGAGCACGTCGCGCTGGGTGTATCGGGTTACAAGCTCGATGAATGCGACAACGCGGACTTCACCGGCAACTGGTCCTTCCCGGAGATCAGCCGGTTCCCCTCCGGCGCCGACGGCGAGCAGATGCACTGCCTCTTCGGGCAGCGCTACCAGGACACGCTCCAGAGCGTCTTCGAGAAACTGAGGTTGCGAACCTACGGATTGGCTCGCTCCTCGGGCGCCCTGGCCGCGCCGTACCCTTATGTCCTGTACAGCGACCTCTACGATCACAAGGAATTCATCCGGGGGGTCGCCAACATGGGTTTCTCCGGGCTGCTGTGGACCCCGGAGCTGCGCAACGCCAGCAGTGTCGAGGACTTGATCCGGCGTTTGCAGGCGGTGGCGCTGTCCCCGCTGGCGCTCATCAACGCCTGGTTCATCAAGAATCCGCCCTGGAAACAGGTCGCACGCGGGCTCAACAATCTGGGCCAGTTCGCTCCAGGTTGGGAAGAAGTGGAGGCCCGCTGCCGCGCGGTCATGGAGCTTCGCATGCGGCTGATCCCGTACCTTCACGCGGCGTTCGTGCGGTATCACCGCGAGGGGCTGCCTCCCTTCCGCGCGCTCGTCATGGACTACCCGGATGACCCGCAGACCTGGCCCATCGACAACCAGTTCCTGGTGGGCGAGGCCCTGCTGGTGGCGCCGGCGTTCGTGGGCGAGCCGTCGCGCGCAGTGTACCTGCCGGAAGGTGAATGGTTCGACTACTGGACCGGAAAACGTTACTCCGGCAAGCAGCGCCTCCAGGTTCAGCCGCCTCTGGACCAGATCCCCATCTTCGTGAAGGCGGGGAGCCTGCTGCCGCTCGCCGAGCCCACCTTGCACACCGACGACCCGGCAAGCTGGCGCCTGAGGGTTCAGGTGTACGGCGACAAACCGGCGCCCGCCACCCTGTACGAAGACGATGGAAGCTGGAGTCCCGCGCTGGCTGAAGTGGCTCTGGCCTGGGATCCGGAAGGGCGCTCCGGCTCGGTGAAGCGTTCGGGAGGCGGTCCAGGGCCGCAGTACAGTGTTATCGAGTGGAAGCTGGTCGGCTGAGGATCCGCGGACGCGATAGAAGGTTGGGCTGCCGGTTGGAGGCGTAGAAGGACGGAGGCCGGGGCTGGCCCTCAGACTTGGGGCAGGCGCCACGCCAGGACGTCGCACTCGCTCGGGGCGCCGCCTACGCGCTTGGTCTTCAGCAGAACCTCAAAATACGGCAATTCGCCCCGGCGCCGGGGAGAGAGCGCCTGAAAGAACCTGCCGAGCTGGGCTTCGGTCGTCACGAATTGACCCGCCGCTTCGGTCGCCTCCATATCGGTTCCCGCGACGATCAGCACACTGCCGTTCCGGCCCAGGTTCGGCAGAAAGACCACCACCGCATAACCTTCCTGGATCTCTGCTCCCGTTCCGGGTATCAAGTAGGTCGCGCTCTCGCCCGCGCGGGGCGAGCGGTTTCGAACGATGGCCTTCCGTGATTCTTCGTCGTAGTCGAAACGGAAGTTCAGAGGCTTCTCAAAAAGTTCCACCCAGGGGTTCGATCTCCGGCTGCCCAACAGGATCAGGTTGTCAGTGCTGGCGCCGCGAACCTGATAGTTTCGGGCGAACACCACCGAAACCGCCTGCTGGCGACCCCCACCGACGGCCAGGATCCTCTTGACCAGCCCCAGGTCGGCCAGGCTGGTGTACTGGCGGGCCATCATCATCTTCAGGAAGTCCTTCAGCTTGCTGTCCGAGGGAACCTCTTCCAGCCACTGCCGATAATCCCGACGCAGGTACTCGTTAAGCCCAACCGGACGCCGGAGGGCATCCTGCAAGAGCGACAGGCACGAATCGGCGACCACCACGCTGGTCTGCTGATTGGCGCGGAAGAGGCGCGACCAGAGCAGTTGCAGCGCCGGAGACGATTCCCACCCGCCGCTGGCGCGGAGCCCGATGTCGCGGGCCGCCAGCCATGCGGACAAGGCAGCCAGCACCGCAACGGCGCTCACCAGCAGGGGCACCAGCCAGCGGCGGATACCGGAGCGGCCCGCGAGGCCGTCTGGTTCGAACGGCACGGATGCCTCAGGCAACTTCGGCCGGGTGCGGAAGACCGGCAGGTAGCCGCCTTTGGGGATCTCCAGGATGAGCGGCTCGCTGCTCCCCTCCGATTCGAAGTACTGCTGGAGTTTCTTTCGGAGCTGGGAGGCCTGGACGCGGACGATCGGGTCCTGGCTGGTATCGTAGTCCGGGGAGCGCCCGAAAACGCTAGCGCCCACCTCCTGCTCCCGAATCTCGCTGACCGAGTCGTCTATGGCACGCCTGCAAACGTATAGGAAGAGGTCTCGCATCCGGGGGGATTTCTTGAACTGAGTGCTGGAGGTGATCCTGTGGACCAGCTCCCATCGCTTCCCGGCAGGCGAGGCGGCGCGGAGAGTGCCATCTGTCGCCCTGTCGATTTCCAGCGCCATGGCGCCGACCTCTCGCGGCGGTGCCCCTGCTCGTCCATTGTACACCCTTTGTTTTCAGCGGGTCAGCCCGCCCGCTTTACGGAAAATTATCGGAAAACTTGCTTGCCAGACCCCGCCGTAGGCCCAACAATGTCTGGTGGAGGGTGACAGATCCCACTATGAGACGTTGCATCATTTTGCTGCTAGCTCTGGCTATCGTGTTGTCGGCTCAGGACTTCCGGGCCACCCTGAACGGTACGGTACTCGATCCGTCGGGCGCCGTGGTTCCCAAGGCACAACTCGAGGTCCGGAACACCGAGACCGGCGAAGTGCGTAAAGCCGTGACGCAGGCCAATGGCCAGTTCAGCGTTCCACTTCTGCCGCCGGGGACCTACACGGCCTCGGCCGAGGCGCCCGGCTTCAAAAAGGTGCTCCGCGAGAACATCATCCTCCGCGCGGGCCAGGCGTTCGGCATTGAGATGACACTCCAGGTGGGGACCGTCACCGAACAGGTCGTCGTCTACGCGGAAACGCCGGTGTTGGAGACCGAGAAGCCCGACCGCGGCACGGTCATCGACACTGCCCGCATCACGGAACTGCCGCCGGTGAGCCGGAACCCGGTGATGCTCTCGGTGCTGGTCGCCGGAGTGAGTTTCCGGGGAGGCTCCAACCGGGTGTTTGACCAGTCCTCCATCGATCAGTGGTCGGTGAACGGCTCGCCCAGCACCCTCTCGAATACCTTTATTCTCGACGGCGCGGCCAACAAGGCGCTACAGGGCCAGAACTACATCGGCTACGTTCCGGAGCCCGAGGCGCTCCAGGAAGTCCGCATTCAAACGAATTCCTACGACGCGCAGTACGGCAACAATGGCGGCGGCGTCGTCAGCATGACGCTGAAGAGCGGCACCAACGATCTGCACGGCAGCGGCTACTACTATCGGAAGGACGCCCGGTGGAACGCCAACAACTTCCAGAACAATCGCACCGGCGTCAAAAAAGGTCCGGCCGTCACCAAGCAGCCCGGCTTCCAGCTTGACGGCCCGGTGTTCCTGCCGAAGGTCTACGACGGGCGCAACCGGACCTTCTTCATGGTTTCCTTCGAGCACTACTACGACCGGGTTGCCAACTCCCGGAGGGACTCGGTTCCGCAGCCGGAATTCCTGAACGGCGACTTCAGCAACCTGGTGGATGCTCAGGGCCGCAAGATCACGATCTACGACCCTGGCAGCGGCCGCCTGGTCGGAAGCACCTGGACGCGCGACCCGTTCGCCAACAACACGATTCCGGCAGGGCGGCTCGATCCCATCGCCAAGAATATCCTGAGCTACTTCCCGAAGCCCAACGAGCCCAGCGGCCACGGCCCCAGCCAGGGATACTCCTTTGGCAACCTGTTCCAGCCGGCCGGCGGCAAGGCCGATCCGACCAACAACTTCTGGAACTTCGCCACCAAGGTCGATCAGAACTTCAGTTCCAGGGACCGGATTTTCGGCCGTTTCGGAGCGAGCAAGCGGACGGAGCACAAGAACACCACCGGGCTCAATGATGCGCCCGGAGAAGGCGAATCGTACACCTCCCGCTCCAACCGCGCCATGGTTCTGGACTGGGTCCACACCTTGTCGCCCACGCTGATTTTCAACACCAACTTCTCTTACAACCGTTTCGTGCAGACCTCGAGCGCCGACGACAACAACGGTTTCGATATCACGACGCTCGGTTTCTCGAAGACCCTCGCCGGCCAGATTTTCAACCCGTTTGACTTTGGCATTTACCAGTTCTCCGGATACTCGCAGTTGGGCTGGGACCCGCGCCTGAGCATCAGCAACGAATGGGGCATGACCCCGAACGTCTACTGGATTCGCGGCGCGCACAAGTTACACGCCGGCGCGGAGCTGCGCCTGACCCAGCTTGCGGTCAAGGACCAGGGCCAGCAATTCCTGCTGGCTTCCGCGACGGGCTTCACGCAGACGAACTACTTGCAGAGCGACGCCCTGAGCGGCAACAGCCTGGCGAGCTTCCTGCTGGGAGCCCCGGGCAGCGGGCAGGCGCGTTTTCCGGCTCAGACGTACGGGACTTACAAGTACCTCGCGCCGTACGTGCAGGACGACTGGAAAGTCACCCGGCGCCTGACGGTCAACCTGGGCCTGCGGTATGACTTCCTGGTTCCTCCGACGGAGCGGTTTGACCGCACTACTTCCGGCTTCGACCAGAAGCGCGTCAACTCCGCCAGTGGTTTGGTCGATCGGACCAAGTACCCCGAGGTGCCGATCCTCTACGGAGGCTTGTCGTTCGCCGGCGTCAGCGGCCAGCCACGACGGCCCATCAATACGTACTGGGGCGCCATCCAGCCCCGCCTCGGGGTGGCGTATCGGATCAAAGATTGGCTGGTATTCCGCGGCGGCTGGGGCCGCACCTACATGAACTTCCAAGGCAACGGACAGATTCAGGCCACCGGCTTCTCCTTCACGAATACCATGACCACCACCAACGACGGCGGGCGGACGCCGATCCCAGGACTTCTCCAGAACCCGTTCCCCAGTGGAACGCGCCTGCCCTATGGCGCGGCCCTGGGCGACCAGACATTCCTGGGCAGCGGCTTTACTTACTCGAACCGGAGCTTCAGTCCGGCGTACCTTAACTCGTTCTCGGCGGGCTTCCAGGTCCGGCTGCCGATGGAGTCGTATCTCGACGCCTCCTACGTCGGCACGCGGGGGAGGGATATCGAAACCGCCGTCGGCATCAACAACATCTCGCTGGAGGCCCGGCGGCAGTGCGACTACTTCGAAGGCGCCACCAGCCAGGCCTATTGCAACACGAACGTTCCCAATCCTTTCCTGGGGCTGGCGCCGTGGTTCGGCTCAACGCTGTACTCTTCCACCCAGATCCAGCGCAATCAGCTCCTGTACACGTTCCCCGCGTGGGGTTCCGGTTCCATCACCGAAAACGCCCGCAACGACAACCGGTCCTGGTACAACGCGCTTCAAATGACGTTCGAGACGCGCAAGAAGGGCGGCCTGAACCTGATCTTCACCTTCACCGTCTCCAAGTTCATCACCGAGAGCGGCTACAACGATGTCCAACAGGGGATCAAGAGCCGCGGCCTGGACGGCGGCGACATCCCGGTTCGCTCGACGATGGGCGGAGTCTATACCCTGCCCTTCGGAAAGGGGCGCAAACTGCTGACCACCTCGAACCCCATCGTCAGCCGCCTGGTCGGGGGGTGGGAGCTCGGCTGGATCGGGCAGTGGAGCGCCGGCACGTCGCTCGGGTTTCCCAGCAGCAGCATGCTGTACGTCAAGGACGCCAGGCTGCCCGACGTTGACTGGGGCGCGGAAAGGGTCAACATCCTCAAGCCCTGCGTGGCGCAGTGGAATACCAACAACACCATCACGCTACAGCCCTTCAGCGTGGCCGCCGGGTGCACCGACTACAACTTCCTGATCCTGCCCTCGTACGCCCCGCGGCAAGTGCCCGGCTACTTCCCGAATGTGCGGAACTACTCGTATCCGACCCTGGATTTGTCGTTGAGCAAAAGCACCGCCATCACGGAGCGGGTTCGGGTCCAGCTCCGCGCCGATGCCTACAACGCCAGCAACAGCGTCGGGCGCGCCACTGCCGCCACCGGCACCACGGATACGAACTTCGGAAGCGCGCTGAAGCTCAACAGCCGCAGCGACACCTATCGCACGATCCAGCTTTCGCTTAAGCTGGTGTTCTAGATCGCGGCCGAGGCCCGGGAGCGCGGGCGCGCTGCTACAGGGCGGGCTCAGCAGCCGCCCGCGGCGCGACGTGGAGAGGTGTGGTCTATGGAACGACGCGAATTCCTGGCGGGCTCCCTCATGGTCGAGGCCGGCGCGGCAAGCCGTGAGGCGAACTGGGTAGCCTCGCGGCCCCGCCTGTACTTCGACCGGAAGAAGATCGAGCGCCTCCGCCAACGCATTCGTGCCGAGGCCCAGCTCGGGCAGGCGTGGAAGGCGCTCTTGTCGCGGGCCGGGCAGCTCCTGGAAAGCGAGCTAGTGCCTGAGCGGGTCGCCGAGCGGGGCGGGGGGCAGCACGCCAACTACGGCCGTCCCTCGGGCCAGACCTCGCAAATGGGCATCACCCTCGGGCTGGCCTGGCAGGTCACCGGCGAGAAGCGTTTCGCCGAGAAGCTCCGCGAGGCCCTGCTCTATTACGGGCGGTATGTCCGGTGGGGAGGACAAGGGCTGGCCGAGCGTGTCCCGCCCTGGCATTCGGAGCTGAACACGGCGCGCTTCTGCTACGGCTATGGCGTGGGCTACGACGCGATCCACGAATTCCTTTCGCCCGCGGACCGGCAGGCGATTGCGGAGGCGTTGGTTCGCCTCGGCATTCTCCCTGCGCTAGACGATTGGATACTGCCGGAAAAACGTATCCACGCGCTCGACTCCATGGGCCATAACTGGTGGAGCGTGTGCGTAGCGATGGCGGGGGTTGCCGCGCTGGCTCTCCTCGGTGACGAGCCGGGGGCGCCGGCCTGGGTGGAGGCGGTGGCCCGTGGGCTCGCCCAGTGGTTCGACTACCGCGGCAACGTTCTGCAAAATAAGCCCGTTAACTTCGACCGGGAGGGAGCCTTCTACGAGAGCGTCGGCTACGCCAACTACGGCCTTTCCGAGTACCTGCGGTTCCGGCTGGCCTACGCCAACGTGTTTCCGGACCGACCCCTGCCGCGTCACGCGGCGCTCGAAAAGACCGGTGATTTCTTCCTACAAACGATGTATCCGACCTCCTCGTCGTTCCTGACGGTGAACTTCGGAGACGCTTCGCTGCGCACCAGCGCGGCCCCGACGGTGCGGCTGCTCGCCGCCGCCGGCTTCGAGCACCCCGCGGCCGGATGGTACCTGAGCAAGACCGAGCCGGTCGCCAGAGACCCGCTGGCACTCTTTCAGGAAAAGGAGCTCCGCCGCGAGCGCCCGCGCCTGGCGGAGTCGGCGTTCTATGCCGACATCGGCTGGGCCACCTTGCGTTCCTCCTGGGAAGACGACGCCACGCTGCTGGCCGTCAAGTCGGGCTTCACCTGGAATCACGCCCACGCCGACGCCGGCAGCTTCATTCTGTTCCATGCGGGCGCCCCGCTGATCATCGACTCGGGCACCTGCGACTACTCGCGCCCCGAGTACACCGGCTACTACGCGCAGAGCCGCGCGCACAACGTGGTGCTTTTCGAGGGCCACGGCCAGCCGCCGGAGGACCTGCGCCGGGGGTGCAAGTTCCCCGGCAGGCTGCACGGCCTCGTGGACGGCCTCGGGATCAAGTACGTCTACGCCGACTCGACCGGGCCGATGGCTCGCTACCTCTCGCGCAACTACCGCCACTGGCTCTGGGCCGAAGGAGTGATCCTGGTCTTCGATGACCTCCTGGCCCACGCGAGCGGGCGTTTCGACTGGCTATTGCACTACAGCGGGACCGCCCGTCAAACCTCCGACGGCGCGGTCCTGGCGAACGGGAAAGCCCGGGCCGAGATCCGCTTCCTCTTTCCGGACCGCACAGAGGCGCGCGAGGAGCGGGGCCTGGCCCCCGGCTCGCCCGACCAGAGCGTGAGCTACCTGGCCTTCTCGCCCGCGATCCCCGCGCGCGAGCAGAAATTCATCGTGGCGATTGTGCCTGACCGGGAGGACCGCCAGGCTCCGCTCCCCTCACTCGAGCCGCTGCGTGGTCCGGAAATGATCGGGGTTCGCATCCGGCACGGCCAGCAGGTGACCTCCGTGTATCTCAACCTTCAGGCCGACGGGCGCCGCATGCACCTCAACAGCAACAACGTCATCGAGGGATGGGATACCGACGCCTATCTGGTGGCCATCACGCGGCCTGCGAGCGCGGATCCGGGCGACGCCGGGGCGGTGACTCGCTACTTCGTCGCCTGCGGGAGTTATCTCCGGAGCCAGGGCACCGTCGTCCTGGATTCCCTCTCCAAGGTGGACGCCGTGTGGCGCGCTGGCGAACACCCCGAGGTGCTGATCGCCGGCCAGGCGAACATCTGCCGCCGCCATCGCCGTCGCGGCTGGGCGACGGCCGGGGACCCTCTGGGTGGCTGGCCCCAGGCGTAACTTCCGGCCTGCCTCGCGCGCCTTCAAGTGTAAGCGGTGCGTCTAGTACACTGAGGGATCTATGTCTGCTTTCGGCCATCCGGCCTCGGCGCGGTCCGGGAAGCGGCCCCGGCGCAGGGTGCCTCTTCTGCTCGCCGTAGTGTTGGCCGGAGCTGCCGCGGCCTACCTGGCCTGGCCCAAGCCGCAGCAACGCCCCCAACAAGCTACCCCAGGGACCGGTGTCCCGACCGCCAAAGCCGTCCTCGGCACCCTGGTCCGCACCATCCGGGTGGCCGGCCAGAGTTCGGCCCGCAACTACGCGCTGATGACCATCCCCGTGATGCGCGGTCCGGAGTCCCGCGGCAGCCTGACTCTGATGAAACTGGCCAAGCCCGGCTCTGGGGTCAAGAAGGGCGACTTGGTGGCCCAACTGGACACCCAGAGCGCTCAGGACCATATCGACGACGCCAAGGACACGGTGGCGCAGTCCGAACAGGACATCCGCAAGCGCAAGGCCGAGCAAGGAGTCGATTGGGGCAATCTCCAGCAGACCCTCCGTGTCGCCCGCTCAAATCTGGAGAAGGCCCAGTTGGAGGACCGCGGCGGTCAAGTCAAGACGGAAGTCGAGCGTGAGCTGCTCCGGCTCAACCTCGAGGAAGCCCAGGCAAGTTACAAACAGCAGCAGGCGGACATCGAGGCCACCAAGGCCAGCGACCAAGCCGAGTTGCGGATGCTGGAGATCACGCAGGCGCAGAACAAGATCCACCTGGACCGGCACCTCGTGGACATCGAGAAGTTCCGGATGAAGGCGCCCATGAGCGGCTTGGTGGTGATGCAGCAGGTCTTCCGCGGTGGCGAAATGGCGCAGATCCAGGAGGGCGATCAGGTTTCCGCCGGCCAGCAGATCATGAAGATCGTCGATCCCACCAGCATGCAGGTGGACGCCGCCATCAACCAGAGTCAAAGCAGCCAGCTTCGCCTCGGGCTGCCGGCCGCTGTCGGCCTGGACGCCTTCCCCGAGCTGCGCCTCAAGGGGCATGTCTACAGCGTCGGCGCACTGGCCGCCCGCAGCGGACGAGAGAGCTACTACATCCGTAGCGTCCCGGTGCGCGTGGCCATTCAGGGCAGTGACTCACGCCTCATTCCAGACCTTTCAGCCTGGGCCGATATCGAAGTCGAGCGCCAGGAGAACGTGCTCCTGATACCGCGGGAGGCCGTGCAGTTCGAGGGAGACAGCCCGGTGGTCTATGTGAAGCGACTGGAGGGACTGGAAAAGCGGGCGGTCATCCTGGGCCTCTCGAACAACAGTCACGTGGCGGTGACTTCCGGGCTCGAAGCCGGCGAGGAAGTCCTGCTGGGTGCGCCCAAGTAGCGCCGGAGAAGCTGCAAAGAACCCTGATTTCGGCAAGTCGGGAGACTTACCCCACCCGGTGTCACGCCTCTTTTTCCGCAATCAGGATCAACGACTGGCCCAGTGGCAAGTTTATGCCTGCCCCCAGCCAAATCGACTCGCCGGCCAGAGGGAGGTAAAGCAGCCGGTCCAGCCAGTGCGGCAGCGGGGCCAGCCCGCTCGACGGCGGGCGGCGCGTGAGCGGCTCCCACACCCGGAACCTGGCCAGCGCCACCGGCAACAGGATCGAATTGGCGTACGTGCAGCGCAGCACCCGGAACCCCTGACGCTCGGTGAGCGCCCTGAGGCGCCTGCGCGTGAAGCGTTGCCGCTCGCCAGCGTACTCGGAGTGACGACTCCGCAGCAGGTCCAGCGCCGAAACCCGCAGCACCAGCAGCCCGGACGGGGCGAGCACGCGTGCCAGTTCCTTCACCGCCCTCTCCTCTTCCCCGCGCGGGAAGTGCACTAGCACGTCCAGCGAGAAAACCGCCTGAAAGCAACCCGAGGGGAACGGCAAAGCCGCTATGTCGGCCTGGGCCAGCCGCCCGACGCCCAGGCGGCGGCCCCAGGCGAGTCCTGCCGCGGAGTAGTCCACCGGGAACAGGCGCCAGCCGTAGCGCCTCTCGAGCAGGCCGGCGAAGTAGCCGGTGCCGCAACCAGCCTCCAGGACCCGGTCTAACTGGCGCCCGCCGGCCAGCGGGTCAAGCAGGCGGAACAGCACGCGCCGCATGCCGCGAAACCACCAGAACTGGTCCTCAGCCCTGGCGATATTGGCGAATTCGGCCGGGTTCATCGGTGAGGAGGCGCGCTCGGCAGGCACTGGCTTCCTTATAGCGGAAGCGCTTCGCGGTGCGCAAGGCCGCCTTCCGGCGTGATGACTTCCTCCGGCACCGGGCCGCGTTCCGGGTTGAGCACCCAGCTAAGGGCGCCTAGGACTCGCCCGGCGCGCACCGACAGGATCAGGTAGGAGAACCAGGGGCAGGCGTTCCGCTGATCCTCGTCGGAAAACCGGGCCGCGCAGTCGGGATGGGAGTGGTAGATTCCCACTAGCCACAGACCTTGCCGCCGCGCCTCGATCTCCGCTGCCGCCAGATCGCGTGATCGAACCGCGTAGCGCGCCTGCCGGCCGCTCGGGGCGACGTTTTCCAGCGGCAGTGCGCGCGTGACCAGCTTCGCGCCGCCGATCAGCGCGCCGCAACACTCCTCGGGATAGGCGCCGACGGCGTGAGCCAGCATGGTCTGCCAGGCCCGGGCTTCGATGCGCAGTGCGGGGTTCAACTTCGCGCGCTAGCGCGCCACCAGCAGGGCGCGCAGGTGCCGCGCCCGCTCGGGAGAGCGGAGCTGCCGGAGAGCCTTGGCTTCGATCTGGCGAATCCGCTCGCGGGTCACGTCGAATTCCTGGCCGATCTCTTCCAGGGTGTGCTCCCGCTCGCAACCGATTCCGAACCTCAGCCGGATGACCTTCTCCTCCTTGGGAGAGAGGGTCTTCAGGATCGTGGCCGTCTCGTCGCGGACGTTGGAGTCAATCACCGCGTCCACGGGCGAACCCACCCAGCGGTCTTCGATCAGATCCCCCAGAGCGCTCTCCCCGTCACGGCCGACCGGGGTTTCCAGCGACACCGGATCGCGCGAGATGGTCTTCAGCTTCTGGACCTTCTCCACCGGGATGTCCATGCGCCGGCCGATCTCCTCGTTGGTGGGAGCGCGGCTCAGCTCCTTCTCCAGCTCGCGATTGGCCCTCAGGAACTTATTCATGCTCTCGTTCATGTGGACCGGGATGCGGATGGTCCGGGACTGGTCGGCGATGGACCGGGTGATGGCCTGGCGGATCCACCAGGTCGCGTAGGTGGAGAACTTG
>CAYGVJ010000132.1:0-14310 GCA_964353255.1 uncultured Solibacteraceae bacterium
AGAGTCCGCGCCACATCTTGTTCCTGAGCGCGGCTTATCTTAGCGCTTATGGGCCTCCTGGCCCATAAGCGCTAACTTAAGGGGAAAGCGCCTCCTTTTCGTGGCGCAAGCACTCTTGCTTGCCGCCTCGACAATCGTGTCGAGGCGGGTTTCTGGAGTCTCGACGCGGCAGACTGAGAGTCCGCGCCACATCTTGTTCCTGAGCGCGGCTTATCTTAGCGCTTATGGGCCCCCTGGCCTGCGAGCCGCCCCCCTGGTCGGCTCACGCCGGCCAGAGGGCCGGCGGCGGCTCGGGGAGCCGCCCTACACGGGGCCGAGATGTGCGGTGGTGGGAAAACCAAGCGACATTGGGCTTCAAGCCTCTCCCCCATGGTTGAGAACGTCTTCGTGCTGGTGCCGGCTTACAATGCCGGCGCTACCATCGAGAAAGTCTTCGCGCGGATTCCTCCCGCGGCGCAGCGGCGCATCCGGCGGTACGTCGCCGTCAACGACGGCTCGACCGACGACACCGCGGCGGCCCTGGACCGGCTCTGCAACGAGTTCCCCAACCTGGTGGTGCTGACGCACGAAGCCAACCGTGGCTACGGCGAGGCGGAGAAAACCCTGCTCCGCTACGCCCTCCGCGAAGGCGCCGAGGTCGGCATCCTGCTGCACGCCGACGGCCAGTACTCGCCGGAGAAGATCCCCGAACTGCTCGAACCGTTCGACGGCGACGCCGCCGACCTGGTGCAGGGCTCGCGCATGCTGGGCGGCGGCGCTTTGCGCGGCGGGATGCCGCTCTACAAGTTCGTGGCCAATAAGGCGCTGACCGCTCTGGAGAACTGGGCCTTCGGCATGCATCTCGCCGAGTACCACAGCGGCTACATGCTGTACTCGCGGAAGGCGCTGGAAACGATTCCGTTCGAGAAGCTCTCCGGCTCCGCTGTAAGTTTGCCAGGTCAACACTCCCGCACTACCTGGAAGCCCATCAGCCGGCCCATCTGCTCGAGGGGCCGCACGTAGTCGCCGTAGAACACCACGCGGTGCAAGCCGCCGGTGTAGCCCTCCAGCATCTTGCGCGCGTCGGCCACCCGCGTGCGGAATTTGGTGCGGCAGCCGCGGTCGCTGTCCACATTGCCCAGCACCTCGCCTGTCGAGACCGCGAATTTCTGGGGGGTCACAAACTTGCCCACGGTCACCGTGCCCCGCGTCGGCGCCAGTACCTGCAGCGAGACCCCTTTGTTGTCCTCCATGTGGGACCGGATGATGTAAGGCGAGGTCGGCCCGCCCAAACCTTGGAGGGCCGTGGCCGAGACGCAGTGCGCGTGAATGATCTCGTTGCGGCTGGTGTCGAAGCACGGGTCGGAGACGAAACCGGGCTTGCCGGAGAAAGAAGTCAGCAGCAACTGGGTCATGGTCGAGGGCAGATCGCCCTCGCAGACGCCGTAGAAGCCCGCATCGTTCAGCTTGGACCAGGCCACGCACGGGTAGGCCGGCAGCTCGCCGCGGCGGAACCCACCCAGGCAGTCGATGGTGATGGCGTTGGCGCGCTCCTCCTCCAGCAGGCGCACCATCGCCAGGTGGAACCGCAAGGCTTCGTTGATCTCCTTCCAGGAGGGCTCGATCACCCGCAAGGCGCCGCGCATGAACTCCTCGGCTGCTTTCTGCGCCTTAGCCGCATCCGCGGCGTCGTAAGCGGCTTTCAGGTCCTGGTAGCTCGGGAAGCTGATCGCGGTTCCGAACTGCTTCGTGAAACTCTCCGCCAACGCGCTCTTCTGCGCCCCGGGCGACACCACCAGCACTTTGCTCCTCCGCAGGTGGTGGATGGCGTAAAAGATGCGCAGGTAGGGATCCAGGTCGGCGAAGTCGCTGCTGACGATGAGGTCGGCCTTCTTGCCGCTCTGCGCCCAGCCGGTGACGTCCGCGTAGGACCAGCCGGAGTACGGGCGCGAAAACAGCAGCATGGGCTGCTGGATCTCGCGGAGGACGCGCAGCATGCCACTGGTGCCTGAAGTCAGGTCGATGATCAGCACCGCGTCCACGTCCGCCAGGCCCTTCACGCAGGCCTGGGCGTCCTCGGGTGTGCGCAGTATCTCACCGCCCGAAAAGCTGACCAGGCCCGGGTGCTTGCGCTCAAGCTCGGCGAGCCGGACCTCGATCTCGGCTTTCTCTTGCTGCACGTCGAGGGTAGGCTTTGGCCAGGTAATCAAGGCCGCGGCCAGGTAGACCTTCTTCACCATGGCCGGGGCCGCCCAGGGCATCTTCGGGGCATCTGCCTGCCCGGCCAGGGGCAAGGACAGGCCCAGGGCGCCCGTCGCCAGCCCGAATTCGCGGCGCGTTAGGAACGGCTTGTTGTTCGGCATCACCGCGATTATACAGCGGTCACAGCCCTAGCGCGCTTCTTCGCCGGTGATCTTCACTCTCCGAAACTGGCCCAGGTCAAAGAAGCTGCCGATACCCACCTTGCCGGCGCCCAGCGTGGTGTCCACGGCCTGCATGGAGCGCGAGGTGGCGCCGTTGACGAACACCTCGACTTTGCCTGTGCGGCCGTCGTAGACCAGCCGCACACGGTGCCAGTCTTCGCTCGTGAGCGTGGCGGGGCCTTCCAGGCTGCTGATGCGCACACGGTCGCCGCCGTAGACGTGGAAGATGCCGTTGTGGTTCGCCTCTTGCTTGCCGGAATCCACCGACAGATGGGCGTAGTTGAAGTGGTCCGCGTCCCGCCAGGCGTAGACGATGATCAGGGAGGTGCGCCGGTTGCGCGCGGCGAGCGGTTCCTTCTTCACCTCCGCCTCGACAGTCACGCGGAAGTAGTCGGGCGTCTCGGCCAGGGCGAACTGGGTCGGTCTGCGAGGCTGCGTGGAGGGCCTGGGCACCAGCAGATTGAGCGTGGGCACACCGTCCTCCTGGGTCACCTTCCAGTCCGCCGCGATCGGGACCTTCCAGCGCAGCCCAAAGATCTCGATAGTGTCGGCGGCCCAGGCGCCGAGAGTGGTTGCCAGGATCCAGCAGATGGGGAGTCTCATCCCTACACATTATCCGGCAAATCCAGCACCGCGGGGCCGTGCTGGAGGCCGGCGTAGGAGGGGTAAACGGACACGTGCAGGTCGCCGAGGTGTGCGCGCACGCGCCTGGGGGAAGCGCTAGTTGCTACGCAGCCGCCGGCGAAGAAGCCCCACGGCCAGAGCGACTAGTGCCGCACCCAACAGAGCAGCCGTGCCCGGCTCAGGGATCACCTGCTCGCCCGGGATCGAGAAGTTGTCCATGGTGGCAGACCCATAGCCGCCGAGGCCGATTCCCGAACCCAGAAGCCCGAGCGGAACACTGCCCCGAGAGTAGGTCTGTTCAGGCGTGCCATCGAAATTCGTATCGAAGTCCACGGTTACAGCATCGCCACTCAGCGTGGCCGTCATGCGAGCCGAGGCGAACGAACTCGAGAGGGCGCCGAAATAGTACTGGCTCCACGATGCGTTGTTGTTGCCGTTATTGCCGAAGTAGAACGCCAGGAAGCCGAAATCTGTGCTGGATTGGTTCTGCACCTTGAGAAACAGGTTGTTGTTCAGATCGGCATAGCCGAGCACGATCGCCACGTAGCTAAGCGTGCCTGTCGGGAAGGCGTCCACGGTCACGCTGTTCGAAGTCGCGCCAATGAAGGTCATCAGGGAATAATCAGTCCCGGTGGCCCGGGTCGACGATATCGAGAAGTCGCCAGTCCTCTCCGTCCAGTTCGGTCCCATGTCGGTGCTGTTCGAACGGTTGAAATTGTCCAGGATGATTCCGCTGACGGCGGGGCTGGTCAAGCAAAGCCAAGCCGCCACCAGGCCAATCGCCAATCTCCGCAGCGGTTTCCGCTGTGCCATGATCGAGCCCTCCTCAGGCCTAACGAAGGATCATACCATAGTTTCGGGGTCTGGAGTCCGGTACTAGTACTCACATTCTGACGGCCCTTGTTCTGCGCCCTCGAGACCCCCCGGCCGGTCAGACATTGTCAGGAAGATCCAGCACGGCGGGGCCGTGCTGCATGCGGGCGCACTTGCGGGAGTCAGCCGGGATAGTCGGGCAAGTACCTGACGAACGCCAATCGGGACTTGACGGTCTCAAAGAAGGCCCTGTCTGCGGTCCAGAACTCGCAGCCGCGCAGTTCGGCCAAGGCGGCGTAGGTGGCGTCGTAGACCGTGTGTTGTTTGAACTCGCGCGCCAGCTCCCGGGCCCGCTGCCGCAGACGAGGATGCCCAGCAATGCCGACCGGGGCCCGGTCCAGGATCCCGAAGGCGAGTTCCTCGTCGCCAGGGGCCAGTCTCCCGGTGCTCGCGCACCTGCGGATCACACTATCCACTTCGGAAAGGAAGATTGCGGGCGCGATCAGCCTCAGGCCCGCCGCGACCGACTCCCGCACCAGACGACGCGCTGTGGAGCTGTGCGTTTCGGTCTCCAGCGCCAGCTTCACGACGAGGCTGGCGTCCACGCACCGCTCGGTCATCGCTCGCCAGCCCGTTCCTGGCGGATGCGCCGGATCTCCTCGGCGGCGTCAACGGTGCCCCTAACCCGTGTCCGGAGAGCTTCGCATTCGGCCAGCCAGGCATCCACCTGAGCCAGCCCCGGCTGCTCGGCTGCGCCACCATCGCCCGCGGCTGCCAACTGCTCGCAAACGTGCGCCACGAGTTTCAGCCTCTCGGCAGGAGGAAGCTGCGACACAACGCGCTCGACTTCTTCCAGGCTTGCCCGATCAGGCATGTTCACCCCCTGCGGTCCGGGTTCAGTTCACATTATTGCAGGAAGCGGCGCCTGCTCACACATTATCCGGCAAATCCAGCACGGCGGGGCCGTGCTGCATGCCGGCGTAGGGGTAGACGGCCACGTGCACATCACCCTTGTGCTCGCGCCTCAGCCGCTCGATGACCTCGCTCCAGGAGCCCAGCCCGATGGTCTCCGGCGGAAAGTAAGGACTATCCAGCTCCCGCCTCTGGAGGTACTGGGAATACAGCAGCACCTGGCGGGCCTGCGCGAAGCGCCGCTTCCGCGCGTCGCGCTGAGCGAAGTAGGAACCGCCCCGGTTGAACCCGGCCTCGTCCAGGTAGTGCCAGACAAACTCGCCCATCGGGTTCTGGTTGATCAGCACGATGCTGCCGCCGGCCTTCAGCCCCCGCGTCCCCCACCCGAAGTGCTCATGCAACTGCGAACCTTTCGGATAGGCGTTGACCACCACGACGTCGGCATCGCGCGCGTAGTCCGTCCAGAGATGGTTCACCGCATAGCGCGCCGCCTGGTGATGGGCGGTCACGATGTCACCGGCTACCACGTGAACCGGCCGGCGGTCCTGGTTGTAGACGGTCTGCACGCTGAAATCCACCCCCACCTTGCGCGCCGCCTCGATCATGTCCTGCCGCTGCTCGTTCTCCCACATCCGGAAAATCGGCACGCCATCCTTCATCGTCGGGCGCTGCGCCCGCTTGATCTCCTCGTGCATGTAGCGGATGGTCTTCATGCCGCAGATGCCCGGCAGGATCAGCTTGGGGCCACCCCCGTAGCCCGGCGTGCCGTGGGCCTTCAGGCCGCTGAGCGTGATCCTGACGTCGGCCTTCGCGAAGTAGGTGTTGACCAGGATCTGATTGCCGGCCTTGGTGATGCCCAGGTCCACCAGGTTCTCCCAGATGTTGTGGTTGATCCAGGGGTGGCGCTGGACGGTCTCCTCGCCCAGCTTCTTGGCCGCTTCCAGCCCGTTCATCTGGTAATGGCAGCCGTGAGCGACGACAAAGAGGATGTTCTCATCGCGAATGCCGGCCGCGCGCAGCTCCGCAATCACGTGCGGCACGATCTCATAGGTCGGCGTGGGCCGGGTCAGGTCGTCGAAAGCGATGGTGACGGTTTTCTTCCCCGCGGCGATCTCCCGCAGCGGCCGGGTCCCAACTGGATTCTGCACCGCCTGTCTGATCTCGGCCGCCGTCAGCGGTCGGGCCAGATGGCCCTTCATGTGTTGCACCGAGACGCGCCAGCCTTGGGGGAACTCGAAGCGCTCCAGCTTGTCACCAAACCACTCGTGCGTCCGTAGCTCGATGGCATTGGCGCCGCGCCGGCGAGGCTGCGCGGCCCCGGCGCCGGTTACGGCGCCGACTAGAAAACCACGGCGTGTCGGCATATGGCAACTACTCTACCAGTTGCCGCCCAATCAGGCGCGCTGGAGGCTGGACGGGCCCGTCCGGCCTCCCTCCCCCACGGCCTGAATCGCCGATTCAGCCTCCATCGTCCTTGACAGGTGTGTAGGAGTGTGGTAAAAACAATCGACGCTCGGGCGTAAGCCCTGTGAGCTTCACGGGTTAGAGCCGTTACTTCCATGTTGCGTAAGGAGATTCTATGGAGCCTCGGAGAATTCTTGTCATCTGCATGACCCTCGCCATGCTGGCTGTGTTCGGCCTGGCGCAGGTGTCCACTTCCCGCCTGGAAGGACTAATTCAGGACCAGTCGGGCGCCGTAGTTGTGGGCGCCAAGATCACGGCTATCAACAACAGGACCGCGGTGCGGCTGGAAACGACTAGCAACGAGCAGGGGCTGTTCGTCCTCCCGTCACTACCGCCGAGTGAATACACCGTTGAAGTCGAGGCCGCAGGATTCCGCAAGGCCGTGCGCGTCGGCGTGGTCCTGAACGTCGGTGGTACGGTTTCGGAAATCATCAAACTGGAGATCGGCGCCCTCACCGAGTCGGTAGTGGTCGAAGCGGACGCGGTACGCGTCCAGACCACCGACGCCTCGATCTCGCGGGTCATTACGCTCCGCGATATCGACGTGCTGGCGCAACTGGGCCGCGCACCGATGGCGCTGGCCATCTTCGCGACCCCCGGCATCCAGATCGACCCGGCTGACGGCACTTTTTCGCGAGTAAACGGCCTGCGCCAGGGAAGCAACAATTCCACGCTGGACGGCATCGATGTGAACGATGCTCTCGTGCCCCGCCTGGGCCTCTCGCTGACCGCCGTTAACACCGATTCGGTGGAGGAGTTCCGCGTGGTCGCCAGCGGCGGTAAGGCCGAGTACGGCCGCAACGCCGGCGCCCAGATCGAGATGATCTCGCGCTCCGGCGGCAACGTCTTCCACGGGAACGCGTTCGACTACCTGCGCAACACGGTGCTCAATGCCAACACCTTCTTCAACAATTCCGCGGTCCCCGCGATTCAGCGGCCGGTGTTCATCCAGAACCTCTTCGGCGGCTCGCTGGGCGGACCCATCCTCCGTGACCGGACCTTCATCTTCGGCAACTTCCAGGGCCGGCGCACCCCAGCGCAGATCAGCCGCAACCGGACGGTGCTCACGCCGCAAGCCAAAGCCGGGCTGTTCCGCTGGAAGCCGCCGGGAAGTTCCGAAATCCAGTCGTTCGATATAGTCCGTAACGACCCGCGCGGCAAGGGCATTGACCCGCAGGTGGCCGCCATCCTCAAGCTGCTGCCCGATCCCAACAACACCGATGTCGGCGATGGCCTGAACAACGCCGGCTTCCGCTTCAACAACCCAAACGGCAGCCGCGAAGACCAGATGACTATCAAAGCCGACCACAACGTATGGAGCGGCCACCGGGTTTTCTTCCGTTGGAGCTGGCAGCGCAACCAGTTCATTGACTCCTTGAACAATGCCGATGCCCGCTATCCCGGCCAAGCCCAGGGCACCCAGGGCGGCCGCCGCTGGGGGTACTCGATCGGCTCGGACTGGTCCATCACCACGCACATCGTGAATAGCCTGCGCATCGGCTACCAGAGCGCCAGCGTGGATTTCCTCCGCCCGGGGCGGTTGCCAGGGTCCATGCTGGTGTCCAACAGTTGGACCGACCCGTTGAATCCCGGCTTCTCCCAGGGGCGCAACTCGCCGGTCCGCCAGTACACTGACAACCTGACCTTGGTCCGCGGGGTCCACACCTTCAAGGGCGGCTTGAGTTGGCGCTTCACCAAGCAGTGGGGCTACAACGACGCCGGCATTTATCCCAACGTCACGTTCGCCCGCAGCTTCGGCGCCATCCCTCCGGCCACCATCGGCCCCTCCACGAACATTGCTTCGGCCGACCGGCAGCGCTTCGAGGACCTCTATAACGACCTGCTGGGCCGCATGAACCAGGTGACCCAGACCTTTTACAGCGACCTGGAGAAGTTCCAGGCGGCCGGCGCCCCGCGGGTTCGCACTCACAACATCCGCGAGTACGGCTACTTCTTCCAGGACGACTGGAAGATCCGGCCGAACCTGACGCTCAATCTCGGGTTGCGCTACGAGTTCAGCGGCGTGCCGTTTGAAGCGAACCGGCTGCAAGGCACTCTGGACAAGGCGGCCCTGATCAATGCGGTCAGCCAGATCGCCGACCTGAAGGTGCAGCGCAGCACCGAGTGGTACAACAACGACTACAACAACTTCGCGCCGCGCATCGGCTTGGCCTGGGATGTGCGGGGAGACGGCAAGATGGCCATCCGGGCTAACTGGGGCCTTTTCTACGACCGCATCATCGGCGCCGCCATCAGCCTGACGGACGGCAATACGCCGGGCTTCTCGCAGGCGGTGCCGGTCTATCCGAACAACGTGACCAACGGCGACGTCCGTGTCACTGACGGCATCCCGCTGCCGCAGCAGCCCGCTGCCCCGGTGGTCCTGCTGCCCTCGACCCGCTCGACTTCCACCGTGGTCTTTGCCCCCAATCTGAGCACAGGCTACGTCCAGCATTATAGCCTGACTATCCAGCGAGAGGTCTTGCGTAACACCGTAATCGAGGTGGGCTACGTGGGGACGCGAGGCACCAAGATGTTCGTGGATCTGAACCTGAATCAGGCTCGCATCTACCAGGACTTCCTCCCTGCTTTCCGGGAACTCCAGGCGTTCCGCGCCAGCGGCGCGCCGGTCTCCGCGGGCAACACCCTGGTGCGGATCTTCGGCTCGGCGAGTGCCGCCATTTCCAGCATCGGGGCCAGCATCATTGACCAGGGCACCGTGGGCGGTGCGGCGGATTCGATGGACCGCGCCAACTACACGCGCTACGCCGCCGCCGGGCTCTCCGATTTCTACCTGCGGAACTACCCGCAATTCAACCAGGTGATCATGGGGACCAATGACGGGCGGTCGTATTACAATTCCCTCCAGTTGAGCCTGCGCCGCCAGGCCGGCGCGGTGAGATTCAACGCCAATTACACCTTCAGCAAGTCGATGGACAACATCTCGGTGGATGGCAACGGCTTCACCAGCCCGATCGACAATTTCAACCTTGCTCTCAACCGCGGCCGCGGCGATTACGACCGGCCCCACGTGTTCAACTACGCCTTGGTTTACACCTTGCCGATTGGCAAGGGCCGCCGGCTGGCCGGGAACGCCCCGCGCTGGGCCGACTCGCTGATCGGCGGTTGGGACGTGGGCCTGACGAGCATCTGGCAGAGCGGCGGCGTCGTCACCTACAGCTCGGGCCGGGCCACCGGACCGGCGACCATAAATACCTGGGCCAACTACACCGGCGACCGCAACATCGGCGCAGTTGCGCGCCAGGGCAACGGCGTTTTCTGGCTCACCCCGGAGCAAATTAGCGCCTTCTCGTTCCCGGCTGCGGGCCAGATCGGCAGCAGCGGCCGGAACGCCTTCCGCGGCCCGCGCTTCTTCAACATGGACATGTCCCTGACGAAGAGGTTCCGGATTACCGAGCAACACCGGGTCTCCTTCCGCGCCGAGGCCTACACTCTCTTGAACAACACGAACTTCGGCACCCTGGGCACCAGCCTGGTGACGCCCGCATCGTTCGGGAAGCTGAGCGGCACTGTCGGCAACGCGCGCATCCTGCAGTTGGCCCTACGCTACGATTTCTGACGAGGCTCGCCTCGGACTGCCAGGGCATGACCGGATAGAGCCGCGGCGGGGTGGGCTTCCCAGCCCAGCCGGCATCTGCGCCGGCTTCCTACCTCACCAGTTCGTGAATGACCCGTCGGGCCGCCGCAGCAGGGGGATGGGCCGCGAGCGCTCGGTGATCTCAGCGGCAAGCTGCAGGCGCTTGGGGTCCAGTTCCACCCCCAGGCCGGGCCGCTCGTTGGGCCATAGCTTCCCCTGGCGGAAGTCGAAGTGCTGCGGCAGATGCGGCTCCTCGCGCGCGCCCGCCCCGGTCATCTCCATCAGCACCGGCCCCGAGAACGCCCCGCAAGCGTGCACCAGCGCCGCCTCCGCCACCGGCCCGGTGAAATGCGGGACCAGGCCCACGTAGTGGGTCTCGCACAGCGCGGCGATCTTCAGAAACTCGGTCAGCCCGCCCGCGTTGGGGATGCTCACCCGGGCGTAATCGATCAGGTGCTGCTCGATCAGCTCATTGATGTCCCAGCGGTCGCCGAACTGCTCGCCCACCGCGATGGGCAGCTTGACCTGCTGCCGCAGCGTGCGGTAGACGCCCGGGTTCTCCGGGCGGACCAGATCCTCGACGAAGTACGGTTCCAACGGCTCGATCAGCGTGCTGAGCCGCACCGCGTCGGCATACAAGTCCATGTTGGAGCGCACCGGCACAATGGTGTCGATCGCAAACTCCTGTTTCAGCCGCCCTATCTGCTCGCCGTCGATCAGCCCCCGGTCCACGATAAGGACTTTGATCACTCCGCGGTGCACGGCCCGGACCACCTCCTTCATAAAGACATAAGCAAGTCATGATGTTTTCGGCAGAAAAATGAAGGGGGGACAAACAATTTTCCGGGGCGGCAAGATCGGCTGCTCTGAGACTTGGTGCCGGGGATGTCGTACAGGCGTCCGAATGCCCGTCGTCAGCCACTTCCGGCAGCCCCTGCCCGGCAGGAGGCCGAGCTGGCGCCCTGGCGGGCTTTTCTACTATCCGAATCGCAGGCAAGGGGGCAAAGGGAGAGCTGGCTTGCTCTTGCGGACTGGCAGGCCGGTCGCCGAACCATTCGTGCGTCCGCAGCTCGACGGCATTCCGGCCGGAGCGACCCTTCGGCGCGGCGGCTCCGGCGGCGGCTGCGGTGAGAAAATTACCGCGTGTGGGCATCGGGAGGCCTCCTTGTGACAACCGGGCCAGTTTACAACATGATCACTACGGGTTGGCCAGCCGGCTGCTGGCTTGCCGTGGTTGCGCGGGAGGCCGAGACCTGGTATCTTCATTGTAGACACGGAGGTGCCCATGCGAGTCGTGGTGCGCAGGTGGGGCAATAGCTTGGCGGTGCGTTTGCCCAAGGCCGTGGCGGTCGATTGCGGACTCAGCGAGGGCTCGCTGGCGGAGCTGCGGCTGGCGGACGGCAAAGTCGTTCTGGCGCCTGTGGCGAGGCAGAAACAGAGTCTGGAGGGGCTACTCGCGGGGGTGACCAAGGGCAATCTTCACGGTGAGGTGGACGCCGGCGAGCCGGTGGGCCGGGAGGCGTGGTGAAAGCCTGGGTTCCGCAGCGCGGGGACGCCGTGTGGATCGACCTGCAACCCCAGGCCGGGCACGAGCAGAGAGGCCGGCGGCCGGCACTGGTGCTTTCGCCCTCGGCCTACAACGCCAAGGTGGGGCTGGCCCTTCTGTGCCCGATCACCAGCCAAGTGAAAGGCTATCCCTTTGAGGTGTTGATTCCGCCGGGGTTGCCGGTGGCCGGGGCGATCTTGTCGGACCAGGTGAAAAGCCTGGATTGGCGGGCCCGGAACGCGAAGCTGCTCTGCTGCCTGCCGGGCGCCGTCGTGGATGAAACCCTTTCGAAGCTTGGTGCGTTGCTGGAGGGATCAGCTACCAGTTCGTGAACGAGCCGTCGGGCCGCCGCAGCAGGGGGATGGGGCGCGAGCGCTCGGTGATCTCAGCGGCAAGCTGCAGGCGCTTGGGATCCAGTTCCACCCCCAGGCCGGGCCGCTCGTTGGGCCATAGCTTCCCCTGGCGGAAGTCGAAGTGCTGCGGCAGATGCGGCTCCTCGCGCGCGCCCGCCCCGGTCATCTCCATCAGCACCGGCCCCGAGAACGCCCCGCAAGCGTGCACCAGCGCCGCCTCCGCCACCGGCCCGGTGAAATGCGGGACCAGGCCCACGTAGTGGGTCTCGCACAGCGCGGCGATCTTCAGAAACTCGGTCAGCCCGCCCGCGTTGGGGATGCTCACCCGGGCGTAATCGATCAGGTGCTGCTCGATCAGCTCATTGATGTCCCAGCGGTCGCCGAACTGCTCGCCCACCGCGATGGGCAGCTTGACCTGCTGCCGCAGCGTGCGGTAAACGCCCGGGTTCTCCGAGCGGACCAGATCCTCGACGAAGTACGGTTCCAGCGGCTCGATCAGCGTGCTCAGCCGCACCGCGTCGGGCAGGTCCAGCCGGGTGTGATAGTCAATGGCCCAGTCCCCTTCCTTGCCCACGCCTTCCCGGATCTCCTTGCAGTTCTCGTAGGTCTTTTGGACCATCTGCCGGGAGTTGAACGGAACCCCGCGGCCGGGATCCGCCACTGAGGTCCGGAAGGCCCGGAAGCCCGCCTCGAGGCAGGCCCGGGCGGTCTCCCGGAGGCTCCCCTGGCTGGGGAAGCTGGTGGCGTAACACTCGACGTGGTCCCGCGTCAGGCCGCCCAGCAGCGCCCAGACCGGCACCCCCAGCGCCTTGCCCTTGATGTCCCACAGCGCCAGGTCCAGCGCGCCCAGCGCGTGCAGCTTCTCCCGGCCCGCCGGGTAGAAGTAGCCGCGATACATGAGCTGCCAGAGGTGCTCGATGCGCCCGGGGTCTTCCCCGATCAGCATGGCGGCCGACTGCTCGAGGGTGTCCTTCGAGCCGCCCTCCCCGATGCCGGTGATCCCCTGATCGGTCTCCACAGTGACTACCTGGGCGCTTTGGTTGAAGGTCGGACGGTTCCTCGGGTTGTGGTAGAAGCGGATGCGGGTGATCTTCATCTTGGGCAGCGCGGCGTGCGCCAGCGCGGCGCCTGATGCCAGCATCGCGGAACGAAGAAAAGACCTGCGGTTCATGTGCGCCAACATACCTCATTTTTCGGACAGTTGGCAACTCACTGTGCTCCAATGGCTCCTTGTGGCTGCGCCGCAGGTAACAGTCGTGGCCGGGCTGATCGAGCGCGAGGGCCGGGTGCTGATCTGCCAGCGCCGACCCACGGACCGCTATCCGCTCAAGTGGGAGTTCCCCGGCGGGAAGGTGGAGCCGGGAGAGGCGCCGGCCGCGGCGCTGGCGCGGGAGCTGGAAGAAGAACTCTCCATACGGGCCACGGTGGGAGCGGAAATCCTGCGCTACCGCTTCTGCTACCCCAGTCGCCGGCCCATTCTTTTGGTCTTCTTTCGGGTCACGGACTACCAGGGCCGGTTGCGCAACCGCCAGTTCGCGCGAATGCTGTGGGAAGCGCCGGCGCGCCTTCCGCAGTACAACTTTGTGGATGGGGACGCGGAGTTCGTGCGGCGCCTGGCGCGTGGCCGGTTCTAGCTCACTTGGCCGCGGGCAGCCGGAACTCCACCTGCCGGCCCTCGTTCAGCTTCTCGGAAAGCTGGCGGTCCACTCGGTTCAGCGCCACCTGCTCGTGCTTCCCGTACGGCGTGATGTAGTGCAGCGTCTCGCCTTCCACCCAGTAGGCTGCGGCCGTGAAGACCGACCCGTCCGTCGTGGCGATCAGGAAGGTTACGGTTTCCTGGGCGGGAGGCGGGGCGGGCGCCCGCGGCGGCACCTGGGTGATTCTGACGCCGGTCTCTGCCGAGGAAGGAGCCTCGCTGCTTGGTCCGAAGTACTGATTGATGACCACCTGCGGGGCGGGTTGCGCCGGAGGATACACGATTACGCTGGGCGACGGCTCGTAAGCCGGCGGATAATAGCCCCCCACGAAAACCGGGTAGAAGAAAGGCGCCAGCGCCGCGCCCCGTCCGTGCCCGCGCATCTGGGACGGCGCCCCCGTGTAGGGCGGAAAACCGCTGATGGTCGCCGCCAGCCGGCCGGCAAAGGTCGGGTCGGTGATGGAGAACGTGCTCCTGAGCGGCGGCGGATGGCCGGTCCCCGGGAACAGGATATTGCCGAAGCCGCTGGGCGAGCCGTACGTACGGTAAGGCTGCGCCCAGACGCCCAGGGCCAGACCGCATGCCAGACCGCCCACCCAAAACACTCTCATGTTCGCTCCCACTCCGAGCTTACCACGCTCGATGGTGGGGTGGGCATTCCTGCCTGCCGGGTGTTCTCTTCCAGCGCTGGCCGTAATCCGTACGTAGCGAGGGATTGCCTGGGCGGGACGCCCAGTGGCGTAGTGTGCCAGTTCATGGGGTGGTCACCGGTTGGGTGAGCCAGCCGGGGGGCTGGCTCGCGGCTCAGGGGAGCCGCCCTACGGCGCGCCGTTGTAAGGCGGACGCCCCCGTCCGCGTCCGGCCCCCTGGCCGGACAGATTCTTACGTACGGATTACGGGCT
>CAYGVJ010000133.1:0-14176 GCA_964353255.1 uncultured Solibacteraceae bacterium
CCAGCAGCTTCTCGAATCGCGCTTCCAGCTCAGGGGAGAACCTCATCGGTCCACGTCCCCCAGCACGAAGTCCACGCTCCCCAGCACCGCGATGCAGTCGGCCAGAATCCGGCCCTCGATCATCTTGGGCACGGCCTGGAGGTTTCCGAAACTCGGCGTGCGCATGTGTACACGGTAGGCCCGGGCCGTGCCGTCGCTGACCACGTAGTACCCCATCTCGCCGCGCGGCGACTCGATCACCTGGTAAACCTCCCCGGCCGGAACGCGGAAGCCCTCGGTAACGATCTTGAAGTGATGAATCAGGGCCTCCATATCGGTCTTCATCCTCTCGCGGTCCGGCAGGACCACCTTCGGGGCGTCCGCCTTGTAGGGACCCGAGGGCATGCCCTCCCGCGCCTGCTCGACGATGCGCGCGCTCTGGCGCATCTCCTCCAGCCGGACCTGGTACCGGGCGTACACGTCGCCCTCCGTGCGCGTGGGAACCCGGAAGTCGAACCGCTGGTAACCGCTGTACGGCTCGGCCTTGCGGATGTCCCAGGCCAGCCCGGCGGCCCGCAGCATCGGCCCGGTCACCCCGCAGTCCAGCAGGTCCTCCAGCGACACCCAGCCCACCCCCTTCGTGCGCCGGAGCCAGATCGGGTTGCGTGTCAGCAGGTCTTCGTATTCGTCCACGCGGCCGGGGAAAGCGTCGATGAACTTCTTCACCACTCCGTGCCAGCCCCGCGGCGGCTCCAGCGCCAGGCCCCCGATGCGGAAGTAGCTGGTCATCATGCGCTGGCCGGAGAACATCTCGAAGATCCGCAGGATGTCCTCACGCTCGCGGAAGCAGTACAGGAAGACGCTCATGGCGCCCACGTCCAGGGCGTGGGTGCCCAGCCACACCAAATGGCTGTTGAGCCGCGTCAGCTCCGTCAGCATCACCCGCATCCACTCCGCCAGGGGCGGAACCTCCAGGCCCAGCAGGCGCTCCACGGCCAGGCAGTAGCAGAGATTGTTCGCCAGCGGCGCCAGGTAGTCCACGCGGTCCGTGAGCGTAACCGCCTGCTGGTAGTACTTCTGCTCGCACTCTTTCTCGATGCCGGTGTGCAGGTAGCCGATCTCGCACTCGGCCTTGACGATGGTTTCCCCGTCCAGTTCCACCATCAGCCGCAGCACCCCGTGCGTGGAAGGGTGCTGGGGGCCCAGATTGAGCGTCATCCGCGGCCGGCAGCCGGCCTGCTCGGGCGCGTTGGCGGGCTTCTCGCTCACGGCTCAGCCCTCGGGATCCGCGTAGCGGTACTTGTAGCCGTGCACGGGATAGTCCTTCCGCAGCGGATGACCCTCCCAGTTTTCCGGCATCAGCAGGCGCCGCAAGTTAGGGTGGTGACGAAACACCACGCCGAACATGTCGAAAACCTCGCGCTCGTACCAGTCGGCCGAGCGCCACACTGCGGTCACCGAGTCGATCTCGGCAGCCTGCCCGTTCAGCCGGCACTTCAGCCGCAGTCGCTGATTGCGCCCGACCGAGTGCAGGTTGTAGACCACCTCGAAGCGCGGTTCCGCCGGGTGCCAGTCCACCGCCGTCACCGCGCTGAGCCGCTCGAACTGCTGCTCCTGCTTCAGATAGCGGGCAACCTCGACGATCTTCTCGGGAGCGATTTCCAGCGTCAGCTCGCCGCGGTCCCACTTCCCGCTCCGAATCGCCGCGGGGTCCCAGGCCTCCAGCGCGGCCGGCACAGGCTGCTCTCTCAGGCTGTCGGGAAGCATCCCCCCTCTACCGCCGCGGCCCGCTCCGCTCCTCCACAGACCAGTCCAGGGCGCCCTTCTTCCAGATGTAGAAGAAACCGGCCAAAATCACAGCGACGAACAAAAGCATCTCCAGGAAAGCAAACAGCTTCAGCTCCCGGTAAACCACCGCCCAAGGGTACAGGACGACGGTCTCGATATCGAACAGGATGAAGATCATCGCCACCAGGTAGAACTTCACGCTGAAAGGCTCGCGGGCGCCGCCCGTGGGTCTCAGCCCGCACTCGTAAGGCATCTCCTTGACCTGGCTGCGCACCCGCTTTCCCAGCAACGCCGAAGCGCCGACCAGTCCGGCGGCAACCGCCATGGCGATGATGACCTGGAGCAAGACCGGCAGATACACTTGAACACCTGGGACTGGCATGCACCCTCGCAGGGACAACTGCCCCTCGAAGTTGACTATAATAATGGGCGGTGTCTGGGGTGTCAAATGGCGGCCCCCGCGCGCTGGATTTCTGCAACCGGCCGGCGATGGAGATCCTTGTCAACGGAGAAGGCAGGCAGGTAGCCCCGGGGGAGACCGTCCTGGAGCTGCTGGAGAGGCTCGGGCTGGACCCCACTCGGCTGGCCCTCGAGGTGGACGGCCGGATCCTGGCGCGAACCTGCTGGAACGAAAGGGTGTTACATCCCGGCGCGCGACTGGAGGTCGTGCAGTTCGTCGGCGGCGGCTAGAGGTCATTAAAAAAATGTCCGGGAGGGCATTGACACGCGGCCCAGGTCAAGTACAATCCTGAGAGGCGCGCTATAATCCAAACGGAAGCTGTTTCCCATGTTCAAAACAAAACGGACTCATCCTGCTCCTGTCTCTTCCCCCGAGACCTTTTCCAGCAGTCAAGTCGCGAAAATCGCGCGCATCAGCCTCCGACAGTTGCAGTGGTGGGACGAACGCCGGGTGATCTCGCCCGAGCACCGGCGCCACCGGCGCATCTACTCGCCCGAAGCGGTCGTCGAGATCACGGTAATTGCCGAGTTGCGCCGCAAGGGGTTCTCGCTGCAAAAGATCCGGCGCGTGCTCCGCTACCTGCAACGCGAGATGGGAAAGCGCCTGGCCGACGTGCTCTCGCCCCAATCGGACCTGCACCTGCTCACCGACGGCAAGTCCATCTACCTGGAAGACAGCCACCAACGCATCATCGACATCCTCAAGAATGCCCGGCAGCCCATGTTCCTGGTCTGCGTCAGCGATCAGGTGCGGCGCCTGGGCGCTGCCCCCAAGAAGCCCGTTCGGGCCGAGGCGGCCCTGGCCCCGCGCCGGCTGAAAGAGACCGGCTGAGCGCGCGCCGCGGCTAGAACAGGGACCAGCCGCGGGAGAGCGGGCCGCCGGGCTTCCTGGGCTTGGCGGTCGGTTCTGGCCCGCCCTCGGGAGGCAGCTCCGCCGATATGCACAGGAGCGCTTGTGAAACCCGGCAGGGTCCACTACAATTAAGGCGGGCCTCCGGAGGCGGGAGCATCCCGGGCAGCATGGGGCATAGAGGGATGCTATGCTGGAGATAACCCGGCAACAGGGGCGGAACGTGGACGACAGACTCCGCAAGCTGATGCAAGAGCTCGGAAACGCTATCAACGAGTCGCTCTCCGAGTCTGAGCGCATCGCCGAGGCGATTGGGGAGATCAGGCGCGCGGGCTACGATGTCTTCCTGGTGCTGGAGGCCACGATCGGATTCAACCGGCGCGATGATGCCGACGGAGACCGGGAGCCCGCCGCAGCGCAACTGGAAGCCTCGGGTACTCGCGGGCGCGACTTCGAGTCCAAGGCCAGGTTCAGATGGACCTCCCAGGACCAGAAGTTCCTCAAAGCCCTCCGCATCTCCCTGGACGAGGACACGCGCTAGCGTCCTGTCCCGCAAGTTCCTTGACAATAGCAGCCTGTGTGGCCGACAGGCTGAAGGCCTGTCCCACGATTTCCCGCTACAAAGCTGTTTGCGGGACAGGACACTAGCGGCGGTCCGCACTGCTCCACCGACTCGACTCAGCCCAGCAATTCTTCGTACACGCCCCAGGTCCGGTCCACGGCCGCTTCCCAGGTGAAGGCGGCGGCCCTCTGGCGCCCGCGCGCGATCAGCGCGCGGCGCAAGTGCTCGTCCGCGGCCAGCCGCGCCAGCGCCCCGGCGATCTCATCCACATCGAAAGGATCCACCAGGAGGGCGGCGTCCCCGGCTACCTCAGGAAGCGCCGAGCGGTTCGAGGTCACTACCGGAACGCCCCAGGCCATCGCCTCCAGCACTGGCATGCCGAAGCCCTCGTCGAGAGAGGGGAAAGCGAAGATCGTCGCTCGCCGATACAGGCGGGCCAGCTCGGCCTCCGGGACATAGCCCAACACCTGGATGCGATCCCGCCAGGGCGCGCTCTCAATCTCGCGGAGGATCTCCTCGGCGCCGAAACCTAAGGAGCCGGCCAGCAGGAGCCGCCAAGCGGAGCCCAGCCGCTCGAATGCCCGGATCAGCCGGGATATGTTCTTGCGGCGCTGTACCGCCCCGACGTGCAACACGATATTCTCGCGCCGCAACGCAGCGTCCTCCGCCAGAGCGTCCTCCGGGGGTAGCCGGACGCCGTGCCGGATCACCCGCAACCGCGCCCGCTCCACGCCCAGCAGCTCTTCAACCTGCCGGGCGGTGAACTCCGACACCGTCACGATTAAATCCGACCCGCGGGCCGCCTGCCGCGCCTGCTGCTGGAAGCGTCTGCGGAACTCAGGGCTGGAGTAGTCGCCGGTCAGCACGAACAGGTCGTGGAAAGTGGAGACCCGGAGGCGAAAGCGGGCCGACGGAAGGCGCTGGTTCAGGCCGTGGAACAGGTCCACGCCATGCGGCGCCCAAGGCGTCTGTAACAGCCGGCGCCGGCAGTGACGCGGCAGGCGCAACCGGAGTGAGCGCAGCCAGCGCTGAAGCCGGTAGCAGAACAGCAGTTCGGCCTCCGGGTGCGCTCGGGCGATCCCGGCGAGCATTTCACGGCAGTAAACACCCACTCCCGAGAGGTTGTCTCCCAGGCTATAGGTGGCGTCCAGGGCGATGCGCACGGCTCATCGGATATCATACCGTCGAGCGGGCGTTGATCAGATCCAGGCGCTCGATGACGAACATGGCCGCGTACACCGGGCGATTCTGCGCGGCGGCTTCGATGATCGCCGCTTCCGCGGCTGTCCTCTCCGGCAGACCCGTTGCCGGGTCTTCCCGCCGGCTCGACGCCACGGCGGCCGTTGTCGGGGCCAGACGCTTCTGGGACGTCTCCAGGTCGGTCCTCATGTCCGAGACCGCGCGGGTTGACTCCTCTCTCTGCCGGAAGATCTCAACCCGCAAGGTGTCCAGGCACTCCGACAGGCGCAGGCGGGCGGTCTGGAACTCCTCGATCATCGAAGCCTTGTGCAATTGCCTCTCAATAGTATGCAGCCGCGTGACGGAAGACTCGCTCCCGGTGGCCAGCGTGCTCATGGTCTTGGATGTCCTTGCGAAACTTCTCGTGGTCCGCCGCGTCGCCCGCGCCGGCGTGCATCTCGATCCCCTGCAACAGCAGTTGCACCATCCGCAGCAAGGCGCTGGCGACCTGCTCGGGCCGGCTGTCCAAATACTTCTTGATGGAAATAAACATGCTCCCGCCGCAGGTATCGGCGGATCGCAGAGAAGAGATTATGGTCCCGCGGGTGGGCCGCCGCAGGGGGTCAACTTGTATCGCTTCAACTTCCGGTACAGGGTGGTGCGGCCGATACGGAGGAGGTGGGCGGCCTGGGCGCGGTCGCCCTGAGTGAACTCGAGCGCTTTCAGGATGGCCTCCTTCTCGGTCTCCTGGAGCGGAGGGACTCGAGGGATCTCGGGAGCGGGCGGCGGGCTGGAGCGCGTAGCTGAAACCGCGCCCGCCTGAGCGGCGCATTGCTCGGCTGGTCCGGCATGCAGACTGGTTTGCAGGGCGGTGGGCAGGTCGGCCACATGGAGCCAGGGGCCGGTGTTGGTGGCGACCATCCGCGCGATGCAGTTCTCCAGTTCCCGGACGTTGCCCGGCCAGTCGTAGGCCATCAGGACCCCCAGCACCTCCGGACTGAGGCGGTGCTGGCTGCCGTGCTGCGCCAGGAATTGCTCGACCAGCGCCGGGATGTCTTCCCGCCGCTGGCGCAAGGGAGGCAAACGTAAGACGACCACGTTGAGGCGGTAGTAGAGGTCCCGCCGGAATCTGCCCCGCTCGAGGTCCCGGGCCAAGTCGCGGTTAGTGGCGGCAATGATCCGGAAGTTCGCCCGGTGCCGGGCCAGCGAGCCCACCGGCCGGATCTCCTTGTCCTGGATTACGCGCAGCAGTTTGGCCTGGAGCTTCAGCGGCAGTTCGCCAATTTCGTCGAAGAAGGCCGTGCCGCCGTCGGCCACTTCCAGCAGGCCGAGCTTGCTGGCCACGGCTCCGGTGAAGGCCCCCTTGGCGTGCCCGAACAGCTCGCTTTCCATCAGCGTGCCGACCAGGGCCGAGCAGTCAATGGGCACGAAAGGTCCCTGCGAGTTGGCGTTGTGGATGGCGCGGGCCACGACCTCCTTGCCGGTGCCTGTTTCGCCCAGCAGCAGCACGGGGGATTGCGAACGTCCCAGTTTCCCGATCATGCGCCGGATCTCGCGGATACGCGGGGACTGTCCTACCAGATCCGGGCTGTCGGGGAGTCCGTGGGACACGGCGAATACATTATAGTGCCGGCGAGGGGGTGTCCAGTCTCACCACAAATGCTTCGCCCAACCGGGCGCGCAGGCGGCGGGCCAGGTCGCCAGCCGCTTCCAGCGTCGCCTCCTGCCCGACCAGAACCCGCCATAGGGGTGGATCGCCGTCGCGCAGCTCCAGTCTCGCCGGACGGCGCTCACGCTCGGCGAGCTGGCGCCGGCGCTCCGCGTTGGCGCGGTCTCGGAAGGCGCCGACCTGCACCGCGAAGCAGCACTCGGGCGCCCGGCCGCGCAGGGACACTACCTCCAGGCGTACCTGCGCGGTGCCCGGCCCGAGCATCCGGATGCGGCGGGCCGCGGCCCGGGACAGGTCGATGATACGGCCCTCCACGAACGGGCCGCGGTCGTTGATGCGCACCCGGACGCCGCGCTGGTTCTCCAGGTTCCGCACCCGGACCACGGAATCGAAAGGCAGAGTGCGGTGCGCGGCGGTGAGCTTCTCCATGTCGTAGATCTCGCCGCTGGCGGCGCGCCTGCCGTGATAAGGGCGCCCGTACCAACTGGCGATGCCGGCCTCGGTGAATCCCGGCCCGGGCGTGGCGGGCACCGCGACGCGCTTCCGCTTCGCGCAACCCGACAGGACCAGCGCCATGAGGGCCGCTACCATCAGACCGCGCCGGCTCATTGCTCCCACTCTAGCCTCGCGCCGGGCCGGAAGCAATCCGGAGGGGATCAAACATTTTCCGTGGAGCGCGTTTTGTCCGACTTCCTCCACCCGCCTCTGGCGCCCGCTCTGCATTTTTCTCTTGACTTTCTGGCCGAACAACCTTATATATGAATCACGACGCGATCTTCACGGATCGCGCCAATCGATGTCAAGGGAGAATCAATCGATGAAGAACGCAACCAAGAAGGCGAAGCCGGCGAAGAAGAAGAAGGCTGCTCCGAAGAAGAAGTAGCCGCCGCCTGCTAGCAGAGTCGAACCAAGTTCCGGCTCAGGCCCCGACAGTTCGGGGCCTTTTTCATTTTGGGGCTGGCCGCCGGCGTCCTTCCTCAAGCGGGAGCGTTCTTGCCCAGAAGCAGGGTTCGGAAAGTCTCTCCCATCCCCACCAGCAGGGTCTTCAATTGCAGGCGCCGCCGGAGCCGCTCGGGTTCGGCCCCGGCGGCCAGAGCGGCGGCCAGGACGTCTTCGGTGGCCGCGCCCATCAGCGTCTGGGCCAGGGTCTCGAAGCGCAGCACGCGCAGGCCGCAGACGGCGGCGTGCTCCTGGAGCGCAGTGAAGCAGACATGGGCCGTGATGTCCCGCTCGCCCGGTTCCTCCAGCACGTCTTCCAGCGCTGCGTGTCGCCGGTAGCTCATCAGCGTCCCGGCGGGAAAGCGCGCCGCCTCCGGCGTCGTGTAGCCGTAATCGACGATCAGCAGGTAGCCGCGTTCCAGCCGCCCAGCGACCTCCTCCAGCCAGCGCAGGGCCCGCAGGTTCACCTCCGCCTGGTCGCCCTCCTCGGCCAGCGGGAGGTAGCGACGCGCGTAGTCGGCCACTTCGCCCTCGGCCGGCTCGCCTTCCACCCAGCAGAACCGGAACCCGCTCCAGCCGACGCGCATCTCCCGCACCGCCCCGCCGCGCCGCGCCACCACGCGCACGGGCAGAGCGTCGAAGAACTCGTTGGCGAAGACGACGCCGCAGAAACTGGCCGGCAGCGTGCCCCGGTCTATCTCCAGGCCGAGGTAGGCGAACTCGGACAAGGGGGCAGCCATCTCGCTCCGTCCCGCCCCCAGTTCCATCACCGTGAAGCCGGCCGGTCGGCCCAGCTCCTCGAACAACCGGCGGATGCGAGCGGCGATCAGGCTTCCGAAGACGGGCTGAAGCTGCGCGGCGGTGTAGTAGTCCCCCGCGCGGCCGAAGCGCTCGCGCCCGCCGCGGTAGTACCCGTGCTCGGGGTGATACAGCGCCAGGTCCATGAACCGCTCGAAGGTGATCGGCCCGGCGCGGGAGATCTCCTCGCGGATGAGTGCGGCCAGCGGAGACATGGGGAAGCTACGCTACGATCATAGACCATGGCTCTGCCGGCGAGACCGTCTGCTATGATCGTCTCCAGAGGGTCGAGGCAGATGCTGGAGGTAAGAACCGATCAGGCGCTGGATACGGTGGAAGCCGCGCTGCGGCGAGCAGCCCGCCGCCGCGGCGCAACCGTTCTCGCTGTGACCGCGGTGGGGCAACTGCTGCGCGAGGAAGGTTCCGGGATCTCCCGGGACGCCACGGTGTTCACCCTGTGCCATCCGGAACTGTTTGCCGCGCTGCTGGAAGCCGACATGCGTGTGGCGGCCTTGCTGCCTTGCCGGGTCGCCGCCTACACGGAAGGGGGCCAGGTCGTGTTTCAAGCCATGTCGCCAACAGATTTCGGGCGGCTCCTGAACCGGGCAGACTTGGTTCAATTGACCGGACCGCTGGAGACGCTGCTGCGGGAGATCCTCCAAGAAGCGGCGTGCCCGCTGGCCGCGGAGCCTGCGGCGCCGGCCACGGTCCACCGCGGAGGCATCGGGGCGACCGAGGAACAAGTCAGCCTGCGGGCGGCGATTCCCCAGCGCATCGACTGCCGCGGCACCAAGATCGAGGAACTGGCCGGAACGGGTGAGCACGACTCGCGGGGCGGGTGAAGGTAGTATACTGGTCGCCTCCGATCTCGACTCAAGGAGCGACCATGTTGCCCGATTACATTACCAAGGCGGTTCCCAATCCCCAGGACAAGCGCGCTCCCTGGTACGTCAACACGGCGCCCAGCTATGCAGGCGTGTTCCTGTGGGTGGCTTTCTATCAATCCATGGCCGACGGCACCATCAACCGCGCCGGCCTCGGCGTGTGTCTGCTGGCGCTGGCCGTGGCCGGTCTGCTGAGCTACGCCTGGTACTACTGCGCCCCGGCGATGCTGGGCATGAAGACCGGCTACCCGCTGTACGTGGTGGGCAGCTCGACGTTCGGCACCCGCGGTGGCTACCTGATGCCCGGCATTCTGATGGGCCTCCTGCAAATCGGCTGGTTCGCCGTGGGCACGTTCTACTCGACCAAGTACATCTTGAGCGGGTTCCGCTCGGAGGCCCCAGCGGGGAGCCTCCTGTTCATCGTGGTGGCCGTGCTGTGGGGTTACGTCATGGGCTACATCGGGGTGAAAGGCATCCAGTACGTCGCCAAGGTCGCTCTGTACCTGAACCTGATTGCCTTCCTGATGGTCCTGGTCGTCTTCCTGAAGACCAGTGGAGGTCTGGCCCAGCACACGGTGGTCAACCCCGAGCCGTTCGTGGCCTTCACGCTGCTGATCCAGGTCGTGATCGGCTTCTTCGCCACCGCCGGTGCGGCGGGCGCCGACTTCGGCATGAATAACCGGAATGCCAAGGACGTGCGGCTGGGTGGGCTGGTGGGGATCACCCTGGCGATCCTGTACGCCGGCGGCCTGCCGTTGATGTCGGTGGCGGGCGCGCGGGCGCTGCATCCCGAATTGACCGGCTTCGGCTACGACACGGTGATCGGCGCCCTCGGCGGCTTCCTGGCCCCGGCCATGTTCTTTCTGTTCGCCATCGCCTCGATTGCTCCGGCCTGCTTCTGCGCATTCATCTGCGGCAACAGCTTCGCCACTATGTTGCCCCGCGTTCCCCGGATGACCTCCACCCTGGCCGGCGTCACCATCGCCATCGTGCTCGCCATCACCGGCGTGGCGGCCAACCTGGCCGGCGTTTTCACGATCGTGGGCGCTTCCTTCGGCCCGATCTGCGGCGCAATCGCGGCGGACTATCTGCTCTCCGGCCGGCGCTGGGCGGGGCCGCGGCAAGGAATCAACTGGGCCGGCTACATCGCCTGGGCGCTGGGATTCACCGTGGGGATTATCCCCTTCCTGCCGCTGTCGGCGGAGTTCAAGAAGTACTCCCAGCCCGTGGTGGTCTACAGCTTCCTGGTAGGGTTCCTGGTTTACGCGGTGCTGGCCAAGGCGGGCCTTCAGCCTAAGACCGTCCCGGTGTCCGGCGCGACTGCCGGCGCCTGAGCTTCGTCTTCACGAAGATGGGCGTGCCGCGGAAACCGAAGCGCCGGCGGAGCTGATTCACCAGGAATCGCTCGGCCGAGAAGTGCAAGGGCCCGGGGTGGTCGGTGAACAGGACGAACGTGGGCGGACGCACGCCGGCCTGGGTCATGTAGAGAATCCTGGGCTCGCGGTCCCAATGGAGACTCTCCAGGAACCGGTTCAGCTCGCCGGTGGGGACACGTTGCGAGGCCGCCTGGTAAACCTCCCGGACGCTCGGGAGCAGCCCCTCGACACCCGTGCCCGCGCGGGCCGATAAAAAGGCCGCCGGGGCGTAGTCCAGGAACTTCAGTTCATCGCGAAGGTCGCGCTCGAAGACGCGGCGGTCCTTATCCGCTTTCAGGTCCCACTTGTTGGCGCAGAGGATGAGGCCGCGGCCCGCCTCGTGGGCGTAGCCCGCGATGGTGGCGTCCAGCGCGAGGACGCCCTCGCCGGCGTCCAGGACCAGCAAGACCACGTCCGACAGGCGGATGTGACGCCGGGCCATGACCACGCTGAGCTTCTCGGCCATGAGCCTGGTCTTGCCCTTGTGGCGGATGCCGGCGGTATCGACGAACACGAAGCTGGCGCCGTCGCGAATGAGGGTGGCGTCCACGGCGTCGCGGGTAGTGCCCGGCGCCGGGGCCACGATGGCGCGCTCCTCGCCGACCAGGGCATTCAGCAGCGTAGACTTGCCCACGTTGGGGCGCCCTATGATGGCCACCTTCATGACCGGCGTCGCCTCGCCGGCCTCCGGCTCGGTGGCGGCGAAACCCGCGGTCACGTGTTCGAGCAGTTCGTCCAGGCCCAGCCGGTGCTCAGCCGAAACCGGGAAAAGATCGCCGAAGCCCAGCGAGTGGAATTCGTGCGCCAGTAGCTCGCGGGAGGGCGCGTCGATCTTGTTCACCGCCAGGGAGACCGGCTTCCCCAACTGGCGAAGCATCCGCGCCAGGTCTCGCTCGGCGCCGGTGATCTCGGTGCGGCCATCAATGATGAAGATAATGTGAGCAGCGCGTTGGAGCGCCACGCGGGCCTGCTTGAAAACCTGCTTGGGGACGTAGTCCGGGGCGTCGGGGATGATGCCGCCGGTGTCGATCAGCTCGAAGCGCCGCCCGCGGTAGCCGGCCTCGCCGTGTATGCGGTCGCGGGTGATGCCCGGCTCGTCGCCCACGATGGCGCGGCGCTGGCCCAGGATAGCGTTGAACAGGGTGGACTTGCCCACGTTGGGCCGGCCTACGATGACCACGGCAGGCAGCTTCTCCGGATGCGCCATGCTGCTTCATGATAGCCCAGGACACAGGCCCGAATGCCTGTGCCACCGGTGGCACAGACTTTCGAGTCTGTGTTGGGGGGCGTGGCTATACTGAGTTAGTGGCCCGCCCCGTCAGCCTCCGCCAGTTCTTCGGACGGCAGGGCACCCTCGCGCAGTCCCACCCCAGCTACGAGTACCGCCCCGGGCAGGTGGACATGGCCGAGGCGGTGGCCTCCGCGCTGAGCGAGCACCGGCACCTGGTGGTCGAGGCCGGAACCGGCACGGGCAAGACGCTGGCCTACCTGGTGCCCTCCATTCTGGCGGGCCGCCGCGTCATTATCTCCACCCGCACCAAGAACCTCCAGGAGCAGCTCTTCTTCAAGGACATCCCCTTCTTGCAGCGCCATCTGGCTCCCGCGCTGAAAGCCTGCTACATGAAGGGGCGCAACAACTACGCCTGCCGCCAGAAGATCTACGACGCCGAGAAGGAGCCCGTCCTGGAAGGCCTGGAAGAGGTGGCAGACTTCGAAGTCATTCGCGCCTGGGAGAAGACCACCCGCACCGGCGACCGCGCGGAGCTCAACAAGCTGCCCGAAGCCGCCACGGTCTGGCCCAAGCTCGACGCCCGGCGCGAGCTGTGCCCCGGCCAGAAGTGCCCGCAGTTCGAGCGCTGTTTCATCACGCTGATGCGGCAGCAGGCGCTCGAAAGCGACATCATCGTCGTCAACCACCACCTGTTCTTCGCCGACCTGGCGGTGCGCGAGGAGGAGTATGCCGCGATCATCCCGGAGTACGGCGCGGTGATCTTCGATGAAGCGCACGAGTTGGAGGAGGTGGCGGGGCAGTATTTCGGCGTCTCGGTCAGCAACTACCAGTTCCAGGAGCTGGATCGGGACATCGCCGCGGTGGCGCGCCGGAAAGGATTCGGCTCCCAGGAACTAGACCAGATCCTGGCCGGCCTTTCGGATGCGGCGCTGCGGTTTCTCGCCTTGTTCGAGGAATTCGAGGGCCGGGTGGCCTTCCGCGAGCAGGAGAAATTCCTCCAGCAGCACGAGGAGCAGTACCGCGATCTGCGGTGCCATCTGGATCTGGCCGGTGCTCACCTGGAGTCGGTCGAAGAGGCGGCCGAGGAGGTGCTCCCGCTGTTCCGCCGAACGGCCGAGCTGGCGCAGAGTCTGGAGTTCTGGGTTTCGGGCGCTGAGCGCAACTTCGTCTACTGGGTCGAGCGGCGGGGCCGGGGGTGCTTTCTGGAAGCCACGCCCATCGACGTCTCCTCCATCGTGAGGGAGAAGCTGTTCAACCCGGTGGACACCGTGGTGTTGACCTCGGCGACGCTGGCGGTAGCCGGCACCTTCGACTACCTGAAGCGGCGGCTGGGGCTGGATCACGCCCGCACGCTGCTGGTGCCGGGGCATTTCGACTTCCGCCAGCAGGCCTTGCTGTACGTGCCGCAGCACTTGCCCGACCCGCGGGAGAAAGACTTTCCGCGACTGGCGGCCGAGGAAGTTCTTCGGGTCTTGCGGTTGAGCCGCGGCCGCGCCTTCGTGCTGTTCACCAGTTACCAGCAGATGCAGGCGGTTTACGACCGGGTGTCGCTGGAGATCGAATACCCGACCCTGCTGCAAGGGACGGCGCCGCGTACGGCGCTGCTCGAGAAGTTCCGCAACACGCCCAACTGCGTGTTGTTCGCCACGGCTTCCTTCTGGCAGGGAGTGGATGTTCCGGGGGAGCAGTTGAGCTGCGTGATCATCGACAAGCTGCCGTTCGCCGTGCCCAACGACCCGGTGGTCGAGGCGCGCATTCGGGCCATCCGGGAGGACGGGGGTAACCCGTTCTACGACTACCAGGTGCCCCAGGCAGCCCTGGCCTTGAAGCAGGGTTTCGGGCGGCTGATCCGCAACCGCGCCGATCGCGGCGTGCTGGTGTTGCTCGACAGCCGCATCACCAAGCAGCGCTACGGCCAGGTGTTTTTCGACAGCCTGCCGGACTACAGCTTCACTACCGAGGCCGACAAGGTGGAGGAGTTTTTCCAGTGTTCCAAATAACCGTCGAGGACAGCTTTGCCGCGGCGCACCGGCTGCGGGAATACGAGGGCAAGTGCCGGCAGCTCCATGGCCACAACTACCGGGTCCGCGTCAGCCTGGAGGGGGAGCAGTTGGACGAGACGGGACTGCTGGTGGACTTCGGCGAGGTCCGGCGCCTGCTGCGCGAGCTGCTCGTACCCCTGGACCACCGGCTCTTGAACGAAGTGCCGCCGTTTTTTACGCTCAATCCCACGGCGGAGAATCTGGCCCGATATCTCTACGAAGAGCTGAGCCGGCGACTGGCCATTCGGCCGGGCGTGCGCGTGGCCGAGGTGCGGGTCTGGGAGACCGAAGGGGCCAGCGCAGCCTTCCGGCCGTAAACACAGGCAGGAATGCCTGTGCCTGGAGTTTCCACATTTTTCTGCTCAAGGGTGCTCACTCCTG
>CAYGVJ010000134.1:0-14128 GCA_964353255.1 uncultured Solibacteraceae bacterium
TCATCCTGTCTCCGATCATACCTCTTCTTTTCAATCCGCTGTTCATCGAGATCCGCAGGAGGGCCGAAGCGGCCAAGGCAGAACGCGCCTGAAGGTCTGGGACGGGACGCCAGGTGCCGCCATCCGAGGCCGGCTTGGCCTCAGTACCCGCCGTCCTTCACCTCGTATTTTGTCGGCAGGTCCAACGTGGCTCCGCCGGCCTCCACCCAGGTGGCGACCCAGTCCATCAACACTTGCGCGCTCACCTCGGGACAGCCGAGCAGTTGGTGGCACAAGGAGGCGTTGCTCAACAGTGCGGTGGGGCCTGCTTCACCCAGGAAAACCGGCTGCGTGCCGAAACGCTGCGCGAAGAACCACGCGGCGCGGCGCACCGAGATGATCTCCGGCCCGGTGACGTTCAAAACACGCGGCGGCGACTCGCACAGAGCGAGGCTGCGCAGGGCGTAGGAGTTCGCGTCGCCTTGCCAGATAGCATTGAAGCTGCCGACCGCCAGATCGATCGCCTGCCCGTCGTGCACCTTGCGGGCAACATCAACCAGCACTCCGTACCGGAGATCGACGGCATAGTTCAGCCGGAGCAGCAGGCACCGGGTCCCGTTTTCCCGGGAGTAGTACTCGAACACGCGCTCGCGGCCCAGGCAGGATTGCGCGTACTCGCCGGCCGGGGCTGGCGGGTCGTCTTCCCGCGAGCCGCCGGATGAAACCGGCACGAAGGGATAGACGTTTCCGGTCGAAAACGCCACGATGCGGGAATCGCAAAACCGGCGGACGGCATCCGCAGGCACGGTAGTGTTGATGGCCCAGGTGAGATCCGGCCGTTCCGACGATCCGAATTTCCTCCCGGCCAGATACAGTATGTTTTCGCAGGCCGGCAGCTCCTGGATCTGGCGCGCATCGAGCAGATCGCAAACCATCGTCTCCACCCCGGCATCCTCGAGCCGTTGCTTCACCATCTGGGAAGAGAAGCGGGAAACCGCAATCACGCGGCGGCGGGCGCCGGCTCTCTCCGAGGCCAGTCGCACCCGCCGGGCTAGCGAAGGCCCCATTTTTCCCCCGGCGCCGAGGATCATCACATCGCCGGACAAGCTGCGGAGCGCCTCCACATCGGAGGCGCTGGGCGAGGCGAGCAAGGCCTCGAGTTGGTCTTCGGATCCAGGGCAGGTCATTCTATCCGAGCTCCGGGCCCGCCACGCCAAACAGGTAATCGAGCCGCCCGCCGGAAGGGTCCGGGCCGCAGCGCATCCGGATAAACGGCCGCTGCTCCCGAAACCCCGCTGCCTGAAGCCATTGCAGCCACTCCGGCGAATGGTCGGGCGCATCCAGGATGAAGGGCTTCCCCGTGTGCCTGGCCAGGCATGCCGACGCCAAGCCCCGGGCCACGTGTTCCCTGGCGGTCACCACCGGGCCCAGATGCTCGAACGCGAATCCGTGCCGGCCCAGCGTGAAGCCTTCGATTCGTCCCTCTTCTTCCAGCACCCAGGCGTATTCGGGTGCGCCGTCGAACAGGGACAGGAGGACCTCGCGACGATCGGCGCCGAACGCCTGGCGGTCCAACTCGGCCACGGCCGGCAAGTCCGCCAGAGTGAGCCGGCGCACCGAGGCGGGCGCCGGTTCCAGGCCCTGCCCGGAGACCGCCAGGTTCTCCATCCGACGCAGCCGGAACTCCTCGACAAAGCCGTGCCCGCCGTAGATCGGGTATCCGGCGGGGGTGGCGTCGAGCCGGACGGTTTTCATGTCGGAAAGCGCCGACAACGCTTCCAGGAGCAACTGCGTCCCGATACCCTGGCCGCGGTGGGCCGGGTCAACCAGCAACATGCTGATCCAGCCGAAGCGGTCCTGGTAACGGAGCGTCGTTACCGTGCCCACGCCCTTCCCCTCCACCTCCGCCACCCGGCAGCCCCTTGGACTCAGGCGCAGGAACAGTTCCCAATCGCGCGCCAGTTGGTTCCACCGGCAGGCCCGGCACAAGCTCAAGCCCAGCGGGAGGTCTGAGGGCGTCATATTACGAAAGGTCGCCCCCGCTGCCGCGCCAGCCGGCGCTGGAGTGTCATTCATCTGTGAACCTCCCGGCGATTCTTCTGGGCAGAATACAGCCGGGCGGGCGGGTTGTCAAGAAAGATCTCGCCTTGCCTCCCCCCAGTCTGAGCGCTGAACAGGTTTCTGCGGCCCGGCGCCGGATATGGGGACGTTCGAGTATTGCGGGGAGGCGACCGCTGCACACGGGCGTCGGCCACCCGCAACCGGGCACGCGAAGAAGAGCTATGATTGAAGACGGGATGACGGTGCGCATGACAGAGTCGGAAGTGGCCCGCGACCTGCACGCCGTGCTGGAGAGGGTCCGGCAGGGGGTTGAGGTCGTAGTCGAGGAGGAGTGCCGGCCTGTCGCCGTGATCCGAGCTCCGCAAGGGCCTGGCCGCCGCATCAGCGAGTGCATCGCGCTCGCGAAGGCGTACGAAGAACGGTTGGGCTACGCGCCTGTTCCCGATCCGGACTTCGCCAAGGACGTCGAAGCCGCCATCGCCGCTCACCGCGAACCCCTGGACCCGCCCGCGTGGGACTGATCCTTGACTCTAGTGTCATCGTGGCCGCCGAGCGCGGAACCCAATCCGTGAGCGAACTCCTGGACTCCATCCGCACGAGAATCGGTGTCACGGAGATCCTCTTATCGGCCATCAGCGTGATCGAACTGGAGCACGGAGTCTGGCGGGCCAGGACTTCAGACCAAGCCCAACAGCGGCGCGCATACTTGGATGCCGTTTTCGCGGCCATCCCCGTCGAGCCGTTCACCAGAGAGTTGGCCCAACTGGCTGGCAGGCTCGACGCCGAGTCAAGAAAACAAGGCGTAGTGATCCCCTTCGCCGACCTACAAGTCGGCGTCACCGCCCTGCACTACGGCTATTCCCTCGCCACGCTCAATGAGCGTCACTTCCGCCTCATCCCGGGCCTCGTCGTCACCCGGCTCTGAGCCGAGCCCCAGTCACGTCCGACGGACGCTCGATCGTCGCACGAGCGTTGCGTGCGGACCCGGAGAGCCGGAGTAGCTGCGGCTGGCGGCCTCCGCCTGCTCGCCGACGACCCCGGCATCGGCCGGGCCCTGTATCTGCCCCGCATCAACGACAGCCAGTGCGAGACCGCGCCGGACATGGGCGCCTTCGAGTACTGCGAGGATGCGCCGTGGGTAGGGCGGACTCTCAGTCCGAGCGAGGCTCTCGGCGCTGTGGGTCGGCTCGCAGGCCAGGAGGCCCACCGCACGAAAACCAGGTGACGGCCCAACAGGCGCCCCCAGCGCACCTGGGCGACGATCTTTTTCGTAGAATGAAACCCTGTGGTGGGGCGCGCCAGACGTTCCAAGAAGAGCAAACCGGTCGGGGTTCTGACCAAGACCTTCCAGATTCTCGACCTGCTTCGGAGCTCGCTCGAGCCGCTGAACCTCACCCAGATCAGCGCGCAATCGGGCATTAACAAGAGCACCGCGCTGCGGTTGCTCGCTCATCTGGAGGCCGCCCAGTACGTGAGGCGAGACGCCAGGGGGCAGTACTCGGCCGGAGACGATCTTTCACCGGTCCGCGGGACCTCGACCTTACACCAAACCCTGCGTCGGCTCGCGCGCCCGCACCTTTGGGACCTGTGGCGGGCGACCCAGGAGAGCGTCAATCTCGCGGTTCTCGACGGGGCAGAGGTAGTCTTTCTGGATTGCCTGGAAGCCACGCACGAGTTCCGCCTGGTCGCCCACGTCGGCATGCGAGCGGCGCTCTATCGGACCGCCCTGGGCAAGGCTATCCTCGCTTTCCTGCCCGATGCCAGGCGCGAGGCCGTTGTCAATTCCCTGTGCTTCCAGGCTTTCACTCCCCACACCATCACCTCGGTGGAACCGCTCAACGAGGAGCTCAGGATCACGCGGGAGCGGGGCTACGCAATCGACAATGAGGAGAGCCACCTCGGGTTGCGCTGCTTGGCCGCGCCGGTTTTCGCCTCCCAGCGCGAGCCTGTGGCCGCCATCAGTGTATCGGCGCCGATCGGGCGGCTGACGTCCGCGAACATGGGCGCGTTCGCCGCGGCTTTGCGGCAGGCGGCGCAGGGCCTGTCGGACCGGATCGCCTCTTCCCGAATCGGGTGACCTCTACCAGACCTTGGTCTCGTCGGCCAGCGGCAGGCGCACCGGCAGCCCCTCCTTAGCGGACTGGTACATTGCCAGCGCCCACTCCAGGGTCGGACGAACGCTCGCCAGCGTGATCATCGGTTCGCGGTCCTGTTCGATCGCGCACGCCAGGTCATCGATCACCGCCTGATGGTCGTGGAATCCCAGCTCCGCCGCTCCCGTCGCTCCAGTCGCCACGGCCGCGCTGCCGTACCGCCGGATAGCTTCGTCCTCCGGACGCTCATCCTGGAACTGCCAGGTCTCCATGCGCTCGCCGGCCATGATGGCGGCGCCGCGCTCCCCGTTGATCTCAATGCGGACGTCCGTGCCCGGCCAGAGCGCAGTTGAAGCCTGAATCACCCCCTGTGCGCCGTTCGCGTAATCGACGAAGGTCAGCAGTGTGTCTTCGAGGTCCACATCCGGATGGGCGAGATTGCTCATTCGCGCCTGCACACGCTTCACTGGTCCGGCCAGGTGCTGCAACAGGTCGAGGTAGTGGAACGCCTGCTGTATGGTGACACCAGCTCCCGAGCGGCGCGAGCTGCGCCAGGCATCCATCCGGAAATATTCGGCGGAGCGGAACCATTTCATGTAGGCGTCGGCGTGGTAGAGCCTGCCGAAACGGCCTTCCTGAATGGCGCTCCGCATGGCCTGGACCGCTTTGCGGGCCCGGCATTGCAGGACCACGCCGATCTTGACGCCGGCCGCGGCGCACGCCCACTCCATTTCGTCCATCTCGCGTAACGACATCGCGGGCGGCTTCTCGACCAGCACGTGTTTGCCCGCGCGGGCCGCCTTGACAACGGCATCGAAGTGGAGATGGTTTGGCGTAAGGATGCTGACCACGCGGACCTCGGGATCCTCCAGCATTTCCTCCCCACTCGCGTAGGCGCGACCACCGTACTGGCCGGTCAGCCTGGCGAGCCGATCGGGGTCGGTGTCGGCTGCGCCCACCAGACGGGCCTGCTGGGAAGCTTCGAGCGCACGGGCGTGAAAAGGGGCGATCAAGCCTGCCCCGAGGAGTCCAAAACCAACGCGGGAATCGCTCATAGGCGCCTCTTCATTAGTGTCCTGTCTCGCAAGTTGGTTGAGCACTGGAGCCGTTGCAGCCGACAGGCTGAAGGCCTGTCCCACGAGGCAGCATGGTCAAGGGATTTGCGAGACAGGACATTACGGGATCCACCGTGTTTTCACCGGGCCACGCATGACCGGCCTCAGCCGCACCACTGCTGGACGAAGCGCGCCAGCAGCGTGGCCGCCGCACCGATCTCGTCCAGGCGGATCTGTTCATCGCTGGAATGGGCAAACCGCAGGCTTCCCGGTCCGAACACCACGGTCGGGATTCCCAACTGGTTGTTGTAGAGCCAGGAGTCGCAGGACGCCGTCATCGCCGCCACCTCGCCCGGCGTGTCCGCCTCTCGGCAGCAGGCCTGAAGCTCTCTCACCAGCGGATGTGCGGGCTCCAGCACGTGGGCGTCGTGCCGGTAGGTGAACTCCAGCTCGCAGTGCTCGCGTAGCCAGTCGGTGCCGCTCTCCAGGAGGGCCTGTCGCACTTCCTGCATCACCTGGCCGCGGGTCCGGTTGGGGAGGAATCCGAGCACGCCTTCCAGGACCGCGCGCGCGGGCGCAGTCGCCGGCCAGTCCCCGGCCCCCAGTCGGCCGAAAGTGATCGGCATCGGGTTGGCGAATTGGTCGAACAGCGGGATGCCCCGCGACGATTCCAGCAGGCGGGCGTGATAGCGTTCCAGGATCTCGATAACCCGGACCGCCATTTTAAGTGCGCTGACGGTGTCGGTGGCGCGCCCGCTGTGTCCCGGCCGGCCGGTGCAGGTCGCGCGGAACCAAACCGCGCCGCGCACCGACGAACAGATCCGGAGATCGGTCGGCTCCATGACAATGCAGGCGTCGGCACGCTCCCCGCGGCGCACCATGGCCAGCGTCCCGTTTCCGCCCACCTCTTCTTCGACCACCAGATGAATGAGCACGTCGCCTTTCGGCCGGATGCCCATGCGCGCCAGCGCCAGCAGAACGGTGAACAGCGTGGCGGCCTGACCCTTGGCGTCGCACGCGCCGCGCCCCCGCACCACGTCCCCGTCCATCCTGGCCAGGAATGGCGATTCCTGGCCTTGGGAAGGCGGCGCCACGTCCAGATGCGTATTGAAGAGCAGGGAACGGCCGCCGCCCGCGCCAGGCAGGCGCACCCGCAGATTGAAGCGGCCTTCGTAATCCAGGCCCGGTAGCGGGTTCGAGTAGTCCTGGTCCTGGCGCAGCGCATTGGAAAGAGGGACGCGCTCCACTTCGCCGGCCTGCGCGAAGCACGACGCGGCGTGCTCCATCGCCTCAGTTTCCCGACCCGGAAGCGATGGGAAGGCGATCAGGTCGCGCAGGAAACGCTCGGTATCCACGCGCGCGGCCGCGACCGCGGCGGCAATGTTCGCAGGCCCAACTGGTCTCACGGCAGTGAAAGCACTCTCTCGGACTTCGCCACGTAGCGGGGCGGCAGGCCCGCGAGGAAGCGGTCGATCTCCAGAACGATCAACTCGCGGATGCGGCGGGCAGCGTTCTCCGAGTACCACGCCAGGTGCGGCGTGAGGATCGCGTTCGGCAGCCGCAGGAGAGGGCAGTCGGGCGGGGGCGGTTCGACATCGAACACGTCGATTCCCGCGCCGGCGATGGCCCCGCGGCTGAGCGCGTTGGCCAGCGCCCCCGTATCGACCATCGGACCGCGCGAGGTGTTGACCAGATACGCGGTCGGTTTCATCATCGCCAGCGTCCGTGCGTTCACCAGGTGGCGCGTCTCCGACGTGAGAGGCGTGTGGATGGTGATCAAGTCGGATTCCCGGAACACGGTCTCCTGGTCCACCACCTCGATTCCCAGTTCCCGCTTGCGCTCTGGAGAGAGGTAGGGGTCGCAAATCAGGAAGCGAAAGCCGAAGCTCCTGAGCTTCAGGTAAACCAGCGAGCCGATGCGCCCACAGCCGATGATTCCTAAAGTCTGCCCGGCCATGCGGAAAACCGGCGCCGCGCCCGCGAAATCCCAGGAGCCGCGAGCCGAGGAGTCATCCAGAACCTCGCGGCTGCTGACAATCTTGCGCCCGCAGGCCACCAGCAGAGCGATCGCGTGTTCCGCGACTTCCTCGGTGCAGTAGTCGGGGATGTAGCACAGCGGTATGCCGGCGCGCTCCAGCGCGGCCAGGTCGATGTTGTCGTACCCCACGCCGTGGCGTATCACCAGCCGGCAATTCCGCCACCCGGCCACCACCTCCGGCGTGACCGGCGTCATGTTGACGATCACGATGTCGGCGTCGCCGGTGGCCGCCACAACGTCCGCCGCCCGAGCGAGCTTGAGCGGGCACGCAACGAAGTCGATTCCGCGCCGAGCCATCTCGGCGGCTTCCCACTCCAGGTCCGGCTCGAGGTAGTCGGTGACGACGACTTTCGTCATCCTCACAGCCGCACCGCCCGTCCACTCTCGGCGGACTCATAGATCGCCTCCACAACTTCCAGTGCGCGCAAGCCGTCCTCCCCGGTAATCACCGGCTGGGAGTGGTCCCGAATCGCTTGCACGAGGTCCGAGAGGAAGCGGACGCCGAGAACGCCGGCATAGCCCGGGTGAGGCGGCAGTTCGAGGTCGATGTGCCGGCATGGAGCAGGCGCAAACTCGCCGCTGTCGCTGCACACAAACAGTCTCTCCTTCACGCCCTCCAAAGAGGGGCTCCAGGAAAGCACGCCCCTGGCGCCGCGCAGCGCCAGGAAGAGGTCGCGCCCGCCGGGATAGGAGTCCGGCACGGTGTAGCTGATGTCGAGAGCCAGCACCGCGCCGCGCGAGAACGTCAGCAGCGCGAAGGAGTTGTCTTCGATATCGTACTCCTGGTTGACCTTGACGTTCTTGCCGAGCGCTTCGACCACTTCGTCGTCGAGCAGCCAGCGGTAGAGGTCGATCCAGTGGACGCCCAGGTTGAACATTGGGCCGCCCCCGCTCAAGGCCTTCGAGAGCATCCAGCGGGCGTTGCCGTCGATGTAGCGATGGAATCGCCCAGCCGCGCAGCGGCCCTCGCAGCCGATGATGTGCCCCAACGCTCCCTCGCCGACGAGTCTTTTTATCTCTCTGGCAGCCGGGTGGTAGCGCCACACGTAGGGCGTGGAAAGCACCACGCCAGCCTCGCGAGCCGCCGCAATCATCGCCCGCGCGCCCTCCGATGTGGCGGCCATGGGCTTTTCCACCAGGACGTGGATGCCGCGCTCGGCGCACGCAATCGCAGCTTCCGGGCACTCCGCGTGCGGCAGGAAGACCGCTGCCAGGTCCAGATGCTCGCGTTCAACCATCACCCGCCACTCGGGGTAGCCCTGGACCGGGAAGTCCTTCTCGAAAGCTTCGAGCAGCGACCGGTCAGCTTCCGCCACAGCCACCACTCGCGCACTCTTCACCGAGTCGAACAGGGGCATGTAGCTGCGAGGATGCAGGTGGGATAGGCCCAGGATGCCGACCGACACTTGGGAGCTGCTGCCCTGCTCCGCCATGTTCCCTCCTCCGGATCCCTCTTCGCCTGGGGCGCAACGTCTTGAACCGCGCTGGCTGCGGAAGTTCAAGTCTAAACGCAGAGGACCAGGCTGTCAAGGAAGGTCTCACGATATGGACCAGTGGTCTCACTATATGAAACCCATTGTCAGCAGTTTGTTAGCGTGGGGCTTGACAGGCAGGTCGGCACCCTGGTACAGTTTCAACTTCGCTTTCGGGTTTCTTAGCTGACGGCCGGCCTTGAACCGGCCCTGCGGGTGGAGTGCCGGAGTGTACGGCCCGCACCGGGCACCACGAAACTCCATGAAGCAGCCTTACTTCATAGTCGTCCTGGCACATTCGCTTCACGGGCGCCTGCGTCGCATCCACGTCCCGCAGCGGGTAGTGTATCTCGTGCTCGCCTTGGCGGCACTGGGGTGCTTCTCGCTGTTCGGCTTCGTCTCCAGCTACGCGCGCATGGCCTGGAAGGTGGCCAACTACAACTCCCTGAGGCAGGAGTTCAATTCGCTCCGGGCGCGTTACCAGGACCTCCAGCAGACGGCCAACCAGACCGACGAGCAGTTGGCCACCTTGCAGTTGTTCGCCAGTCAGGTCTCACTGGCTTACGGCATCCGGCAGAAGATTGACGAGCCTGCGGGAATCTCCGGGGAGGGGCGCTTGGTCCCGACCTTCAAGGAATCCCTGGAGGAGTACAACTTCCTGCGGAGCGCCAGCTTCTCCAGCGGGTTTCGGAGGTATCCACAGTTCTGGCAGACCAACACGCGTCCCAGCTTGTGGCCGGTGGACGGGAGGCTGCGGGGGTACTTCGGCCGGCGAACGGATCCGTTTTCCGGAGAGGGAGCGTTCCACCCGGGCGTGGATATAAGCGCCCCGGTGGGCACGCCGGTCCGCGCGGCGGCTGACGGCGTAGTCCAGCATGCGGAGTTCGGGGGGGGGTACGGGCGGCTGGTGGTGATCGATCACGGCAACGGCTTCCAGACCTACTACGCCCACCTGTCCCGCTTCTCGGTGGTCGCGGGCCAGGAGATTCGCCGTGGGGAGCTGGTGGGCTTCGTGGGCACCTCCGGCCGGGTCACCGCCCCGCACCTGCACTACGAAGTGCGGCGGCAGGGCAGCCCGATCAATCCCTACAGCTTCCTGGCCAAGGCGCCTGTGGCCCACATGGCCCGGAGGGACTTCGCCTTCTAACCACACAGACTGGAAAGTCTGTGCCACCGGAGCGTGCTACCATGCTGATCTATGCTCGCAGAGGAGTCGGCTGGCCGGGGGTGGACCCGGCGAGCGATGCTATGTTGTCTGGCTACCCTCCGGTTACGGGCCGGCTCTGAGGGAGGCCAGTGGTTTTCTTCTGATCGCGTCCGGCTCTTGGATCCTGCGACCGACTTTCCGCTGCTGCGGCTGACCAGCCCCGCCTACAGCAGCCACTTCTCTGCCAGCCACTTGCGGGCGGTCTCGCGCAGCGGCGCATTTCTGTTGTTCTCCAGCGATCGGACGGGTTCTTGGCAGGTTTTTCGCCTGGAGCAGTCGAGCGGCCGGCAGCAGCTCTTGACCCAGGCCCGGGCCTTGGATGGAGCCTCTCCGGCGCTCATGCCGGATGATCGCAGCTTCTGCTACCTCGATGGGGGGTCCCTGCACCGCTTCAACCTGGTCAAGCCGCGGGACAAGGAGATCTACCGCGTGCCGGAGGGCTGGAAGCGGAGCGGGGGATTGAGTCTCAGCCGGGACGGCTCGCAGGCGGTCCTGGTGGAAGCCCGCGGGGGAGTCTTTCGCTTGCGGCTGGTGAAGACCTCCTCCGGGAAGGCTACAACCGTTCTGGAGCGCGCGGCAGTCCTGAGTGATCCCTTGCTTCGCTCCCGCCGGGAGCGCCTCCTCTACCGGCAGGAGACCGACTCTTTATGGGCGGTGGGTCTCGATGGTCGCCAGAACCGCAGCCTGCCGCTCGCGCCGGGAGGGCTGAGTTCTGTGATCTGGTCCCCTGACGGCGCGAGCATTTTCTACCTGCGCCGGCCGCCGGACGGGCGGTTGCCCGCCGAAGTTCGGGAGCACCGGCTACAGGGAGGCGCCGATCAACTGGTGGCCGCGACCAGCCGTTTCCAGGTCTTCAGCGCCAACCGGGACGCTTCGGTGTTTGTGGGCGCCAGCGCCAGCCGGGCCTCTCCCTATGTGCTCCTGCTGCTCCACGCCACGCGGCGGGAGATGGCGCTCTGTGAGCATGGCGCCAGCGACCCGGCGCGCGTGGACCCCGTATTCTCGCCGGACAGCCAGTGGGTCTACTTTGAGAGCGACCGTGAGGGAAAGTGGGCCATCTACTGCGCGCCGGTGGACCGCTTCGTAGAACGGACTCAGGGCTGAGCGGCAGACTGTAACCGGACGGCCTCCCGGCCACGCCAAATCACTCTCCAGGGTTGAGGGTGCTACTATTGTTCTTCCGGCGGCGGTAGTCTGAAGGAAAGGGCATTCATGCGTTCATCTCTTTTGGCAATCAGCGCGTTGCTGGCAATCGGGCTGGCCGGTTGCGGGCGCCAGCAGGCGGTCCAAAGCCGGCGTGATTCCGGCCCCATCGAAATCAGAACTGCGCCCGTGGTGGTGCGGCAGATGCAGCGGGTGGTGGAAGCGGTGGGGACGCTGTTCCCCATCGATGAGGTCATCGTCAGCGCCGAGATCGAAGGGCGCGTGGATGAGGTTCCCGCGGATCTGGGAGATAGCCTCCAACAAGGCCAGGTGCTGGTGCGTATCTCCGAGGAGGAGCAGCGTTACCTGGTTGCCCAGACGGAGGCCCAGTTGCGGCAGGCGCTCGAGCGCCTGGGGCTGAAGAGCGAGAATGACAAGGTGCGCGACATTCGCGAGACCCCCGACGTGCGCCGCGCCCAGGCCGATCTCTTCGACGCCCAGCAGCGCTTCAAGCGCGTGCGGGAGCTGGTCGATCAGGGCATCGGATCAGCACAGGACCTGGACGGGGCTGAGGCGCGCTTCAAGGCCCTCCAGGCGGCTTACGATTCCAGCCTCTATCAGACCCGCAACCTGATTCAGGAGGTGGAGCGGTTCCGGGCGGTGCTCGACCTACAGCGCAAGAAACTCCGTGACGCCACCGTGCGCGCGCCCTTCGCAGGGTTTGTCAAGGAGCGCCATGTCACCGCCGGACAATACGTCCAACCCAACACTCCGCTGTTCGCGCTGGTGAAGACCGACCCCATCCGCCTGCGGGCCGAGATCCCCGAGCGCATGGCGCCCTGGGTGAAGGTGGGCCAGACGGCCGACGTGTGGGTGGAGGCTTACCAGGAGCGCAAGTTCCAGGGCCGGATCTGGAGGATCTCACCTACCGTGGACCAAAGCAAGCGGACTTTCGTGGTCGAGGCATTGATCCAGAACCCCGCCGGCGAGCTCAAGCCGGGCTCCTTCGCCCGGGCCCGCGTCCAGACCAGCCTCGTCGAGCAGATCAGCCTGGTCCCGGTGCGGGCGGTGAACTACGTGCTGGGATCCAACAAGGTCTACGTGGTGCGCAACCAGCGGATCGACGCCCGGGAGGTCAAGCTGGGGGACCGGTTTGACCAGGATGTCGAGATCCTGGACGGGGTTCGGGAGGGCGAACAGGTTGCCACCACCCAACTGGCGCGGTTGGACGCCGGAAGCCAGGTGCGAGTGGCTGGCAACTGAGCCTGAGAAACACCGTGCGGCTGCTGCTTCTGGCGCTGAGCGTGGTGGAGTTGACGCTGGGCGCCAGCAAGCTTGTGGTCACGGTGGTCGAGCAGAAGACCGGGCGGCCGGTGGCCGATCTGAAGGCTGCCGAATTCACGATCCTGGAGGACCGGACGCCGCGCCGGGTCGAGGCTGCGGAGCAGCCGGGCGGCTTGATGGATTTGATGCTGCTGCTCGACACCAGCCTGCTGGGCGAGATGGTGCAGCCGGTGGCCGGCAGCCTGATCCCGCAGCTTCAACCCAAGGATCAGATGGCCATAGTGGCCTTCCACTCCTCGGCGGATCTGATCCAGGACTTCACCTCCAGCCAGGAGTTGCTGCGCCGGGCGCTGACGGGGGTCAAGTACGGCAACGCCCCGCGCGTGCTGGATGCCCTGTATGCGGCCCTGGATGGAGGGTTCCGTTCGAGCAGCTTCCGCCGGCTGATTGTGTTGCTGACCGCAGGCGTGGAAGGTTCCAGCCGCGTCTCCGAGCGCGACGTGCTGCGACTGGCGCGACGCAACGGAGTCTCGATCTACCCCGTCTATGTAATGGGCGCCGAGCGTTCCTTGTTCGAGCTTCTGGCCCGCGAAACCGGCGGGGCCAGCTTCAACCTTCGGGAACTGCGCAGGAGCGCGGATGGGCCGCCCGGCCCCAGGATCGTCGAGGTGCTGCGCTCGCAGTACGTGCTGACAGTGGCCGGGAATCTCTCCCTCGGCGAGAGAATCAAAGTGGAAGTCAAGCGGCCCGGGAGACTGGCGGTTTCCTGGTTGCCGCTGGATTGAGCAAGGGGGCCGCCATGCGGGTGGCAGTTGCCGCCGTGGTCTTCTCGGCTTTGCTTGCTGGCTGGTCGCCAGCGGGCGGCCAGGAACTTACCACGACCAGCTTTGCCGGTTTCTACCAGGCGCCTACGGTTTCGGGGTGACGGCTTTTAGGGGCAGTACGAAGGGAGCCTGCGGGAGGCGGCGCGTCGCAACGCGGCCTTCTTCGCCGTGGCCCTCAAGCTCCTCGACCCTCAGGCTCAGGTCCCCGAGGAGCACGCCGCAGTGGTCGTTGCGGAACTGCGTCTAATCGAGGCCCACGCGGGCTTCGAGGGAAGCCCGCTGTTTGTCTACCGCGAGGACTACTCCCAGTATGTGCCGCGCGGCCACTACACCCGCAGCGTGGCCGTGCAGCGGTATTTCAAGGCCATGGCGGCACAGGCGACTGCCAGGTCGCGGCGCCGTATGATCCGGCCGAGATCGACGAGTGCCTGGACAACAGCCAGGGGCTGCGGTTCATGGGCCAGCGCTTCATCCCCGACTCTTACGTTTTTCAGAACCTGGTCGGCATGGACTACACGGGGCAGGGCAACCCCTTCACGCTGGTTCAGTCGGCCCTGAGGCCGATACGGGGATTCCCGCGGGGGCTGGACGCCATGGACTTGCTGGGCTCGGACCGCGCCCAGGCCATCCTGGCCACCGAGGGCGACACCGAGTACGCGTTCTATGCCGAGCAGCGCCAGAAGCTGGTGGGCGAGTTCGCCGCTTTTTCCCTTCAGGACTGGAACCGCAACCTGTACTGGGGCTGGCTGTACGTTTTGAAGTCGCTGCTGGGCGCCTACGGCCCGGGCTACCCGACCTTCATGCGAACCGAGGCCTGGCGCGAGAAGCTGGCTGCTCAGCCCGCGTCGCGCCCCGCCTGGACCGCCGCATTCGTGCAGTAGGGTAAGTCTCCTGACTTGCCAGACCTGCCCGGTGAACAAGACGGGAGAGGTACTTGCAAAATTCGCAGTCTGGGCGGGCTGGAACAATTCA
>CAYGVJ010000135.1:0-14077 GCA_964353255.1 uncultured Solibacteraceae bacterium
AAAGCGGAACTTTCTACTTTGCCGGAAAGCGGAACTTTCTACTTTGCCTTGACAGGAGGCCTATTCCACTTGCATCCTGGCTCGGATTTCGCTACATTCGGGGTGGACTTTCTCAGGGATTCAATAGCGTCACACGCCGCCGCGGCAAGGAGGGATGTATGGGGATCTTGAGCAAGCTCCAAGAGCTTCTGGATCAGAACCACGTCGAATACCGCCACACGGCCCACCCGACCGCTTACACGGCCCGGGAGGTGGCCGCCGTCGAGCACATACCGGCCTGCGAGATCGCCAAGACCGTCGTCTTCTTGAGCGAGAACGGCTACGCCATGGCGGTCCTGTGCGCCGACAGCGTCGTCGATCTCGAGCAGCTCAGGCTCAACCTGGGCCTGTCACGCTTGCGGCTGGCCACCGAAGCCGAGCTGGGCGAGCTGTTTCCGCAGTGCGAGCTGGGAGCCATGCCGCCGGTGGGGAACCTGTTCAACCTGCCGGTCTACGTGGACAGCCGCCTGAGCAGCCAGGAGGCCATCGCCTTCAACGCCGGCACGCACCGGGACGTGGTGCACATGCGGTTCCGGGACTTCGAGCGGGTGGTGAACCCGGCCATCCTGCCTTTCGCCCGCCACGCCGCCGCGCGGGCTTGAGGCCGGCCTGCGCCGCCGCTCCCCGCCCAGAGGGCGCCCGGCGTCGGCAGGAGTGCCGACGCGGCAGACACGAGTGCCCGCGCCACAACTCAGTGGTGCGCCTCGAGCGACCGCGTCGGGTGCTCGTGGTCGGCGCTCTCGACGGGAGCGTGTAGCTTGGCCAGGCCGTAGTCGAAGCCTTTGTCGAAGGCGCGCAGATTGAGGTCTTTGGTGGCAGGAGGCACTGAGTCGGCCACCGCCTGACGCAGCGCGTCCGGGTCCAGCAGGGCGGTCACCGCGGCGAAGAAGCCCACCATCACCACGTTGAGCACCATCTTCCGGCCCAGTTCCTCCGCCAGGCGCGTGGCCGGCACGCTGTGCACCCGGATCCCGCTGCGCAGGTCCCCGAGGCGCACCAGGTCTTCCTCGACGATCAGCAGTCCGCCGTCTTTCAGCTCCGGAGTGAACCGGGTGTAAGCCTCCTGGGACATGACCACCAGTATGTCCGGCTGGGTCACGTAGGGGTACAGTATCGGCGTGCCGGAGAGGATCACTTGCGCGCTGGAGGCGCCGCCCCGGGCTTCCGGTCCGAAGGCCTGGGTCAGGGTGGCGTAGCCGCCCTGGAAGATCGCAGCGGCCTTGCCGACGATCATGGCCGACAGGATCACCCCCTGGCCGCCGAAGCCTGCGATGCGGATCTCGGTCAGCGGCATTTCAGCGCCTCCGTCTCGACGTAGCGCTCACCGAGCTGGCCCTGCAACTGGCTGCGCATCAACTCCAGGTAGTCGGGCCGTTCGCGGTCCACGAACTTGCCCACGATGATGTCGCCGTCCTTGGACATGGCTACCTCGTTGGTCGGCGCCCCGTGGCGGACCTTGCTGCGCTGCTTGTAGTACTTCATGGTGTCCAGGGCATCGCCCAGCTTGTTGCGGCGCTGGTAGAGGGTGGGGCAGGGGGAAAGCACCTCGATGAAGCAGAATCCGCGCCTGGCGAAGATCTCGGTCATCGAGCGTGTCAGTTGACGCACGTGGAAGGTTGTCCAGCGGGCGACGTAGGCCGCGCCCGCGGCGTCCACCAGGTTGGGCAGGTTGAAGGCCGGCTCGTAACAGCCGTAGGGCGCCGTGGTGGTCAGGGCTGTGACCGGCGTGGTGGGCGCGGTTTGCCCGCCGGTCATGGCGTAGATCAGGTTGTTGACGCAGATCACCTTCAGGTCCAGGTTGCGGCGCGCCGCGTGGATGATGTGGTTGCCGCCGATGGCGAACAGGTCGCCGTCGCCGGAGTACACCACCACGTGCAAGGAGGGGTTGGCCAGCTTCAATCCGGTGGCGAACGGAATGGCGCGCCCGTGCGTGGTGTGGAAGGAGTCCAGTTGCAGGTAGCCGGCCACCCGGCCGGAGCAGCCGATGCCCGAGACAATGGCCACGCGGTCCAGGTTCACCTGGGACTCCAGCAGCGCCCGGGCGAAGCAATTGACCGTAGTGCCTATGCCGCACCCCGGGCACCAGATGTGCGGCATCCGCTCCATCCGCAGGAACGGCTCGACCGGGTTCACCACCGGGAATTCCGCCACTTGTGCCGTCATTGCGCCGCCTCCAGGATGGCTTCAAGAATCGCTTCCGGACGGTGCACCCCGCCCCCGGCGTGTGTCACCGAGACCACCCGAGCCTGCCCCGCCGCGGCCCGCTCGACTTCGCGGACCATCTGACCCAGGTTCAGCTCCGGGACCACGAAGGCTTTCACCCGGCCGGCCAACGCCCGGATCACCCGGTCTGGGAAGGGCCACACCCCGATCAGCCTTAGCTTGCCCACTCGCACGCCCCGCTGGCGGGCCAGCTCGATAGCCCGCTGCGCCACCCGCGAGGTGATCCCGTAAGAAACCACCGCCACTTCGGCGCCCTCGAGCTCTTCCTCCTCGCACCACACCAGATCGTCCGCCGCCCGGAGGACCTTCTGCTGCAAGCGCCGCACCAGGCGGTCGTGCGCCGGCACAGTCATCGAGGGATAGCCGCGCTCGTCGTGAGTCAGGCCGGTCACGTGGAACCGGTGCCCTTCGCCGGCATGCGCCATCTCCGGCACCAGGTCCTCGCCCGGCTCGTAAGGCTGGTACTCCCCTGGCGCGCGCCGGGTCAGCCGCCGCGGGTAGATCTCGATCTGCTCGGCCGGCGGGATGACTACTTTCTCGCTCATATGCCCCACGCACTCGTCCATCATGAACATCACCGGGACGCGGAACCGCTCGGAGAGGTTGAAGGCCTGGATGGTCAGATCGAAACATTCCTGCGGGGAGTTGGGACACAAGGCGATGATCTCGTAGTCGCCGTGCGAGCCCCAGCGGGCCTGCATCATGTCGGCCTGGGCCGGCAGGGTGGGAAGCCCGGTCGAGGGCCCGCCCCGCTGGACGTTGACAAACACGCAGGGCGTTTCCAGCATCACCGCCAGCCCCACGTGCTCCATCATCAGCGAGAAGCCGGGGCCCGAGGTGACCGTGAAGGCCTTGGCGCCCCCCCAGACCGCCCCCAGGATGGCGATCGAGGCCGCCAGCTCGTCCTCCATCTGGATGAAGACGCCCCCCACGGTTGGAATCCGGGCGGCGAACCGCTCGACCACCTCGGTGGAGGGAGTGATGGGATAGCCGGCGGCAAAACGCGCCCCCGCCGCCAGGGCGCCTTCGCAGCAGGAATGATCCCCGTCCAGGAAGTGGACTCCGGTCAGCACACCACGCGGATCAGCCTGCATGGTCGGCCTCCTCCGGTCCGGCTTTGGCCTCCGCAATCTTCCAGCCGAAGACGGCGAAGTCCGGACAGTACATTCCGCACAGGTCGCAGCCGCTGCATTTCTCGGCAGCGATCACGTGGGGCGGGTGGTAGCCGCGGGAGTTGAAGGCCGACGACAAAGCCAGCACCTTGGTGGGGCAGAACTCCACGCAGAAGGCGCACCCCTTGCATCTCTCGACGTTGATTGAGACGTAACCTTTGGCCATACGAGCGCGTTCGAGCCGCGCCTTCACCAGCTTGGCACGCTGGCCGCCGGAACCGCAACCCTAGGGGGCGGGCATGCCCCCTCCGCCGTGCGCTCCTCCACGAAGCTGTCAATCTGACGGACCAGTTGGTCCACCGACAGCGCGCCCGGCACGGGGAGAACGTTCCAGGCCGCAGACACGATCACCAGGGCAGTCCGGGCCCGGACGTGCAGCACTTTCTCCAGCCGCACCGAGGCCAGGCTGGCCGTCTCCCGCCGCACCGCCTCGATCGAATTCGGCCGTTCGATCACTGCCAGGAACGCGGGGCCGCTCCAGCGGAACAGTTGATCTCCGGCGGTGAGTCCCTGGGCGAGGTGGACGCTGTAGAACAGGATCACCTCTTCGGCGGCGGGCCTGCCGAAACGAGCTTCCATGGCCCGGAAGCGGTCGATGCAGAAGACCGTCGCGAAAGCGTGCCTGCCGTCCTGGCAAATGCCCGCCAAGAGATCCTCGGCGGCGTCGCGTCCCGGCAGCCCGGTCAGGGCATCGGTGCGGGAGGAGGGCTGGATGGCGGGCGAATACGGGGGTTCGGTCGGCGCCGGCGCCGCGACTCCCGACGCCGGGCTCTCCGGGGGTGGCTGGCCCGGCGCAACGACTTTTCGAAAGGCCAGCAGCAAGCCGGAGGCGCCTCGGTTGCCCTCCTGTAGCGGGACGACGTTGCCGGCCTGGTACGTCCCGCTTTCTCCCCCGCCGTTGACCACTACAGGACCGCTCACTTCCGCGGCTACGCCCTCTCGCAACGCTTCTGCCAGGGCCCCTTCCAGGCGCTTGCGGTCCCCTCCGCGGGACGCCAGGGTCTCGACGACGTCTTTCCCGCAAGCCTCCTCGGGCCGGCAACCGAGCATCGCCTCTGCCGCTCGGTTAACGAAAGTGACTTTTCGTTCACGGTCCACGGTGATCAACGGGTCACTCACTGTGTCCAGCATGGCCAGGTGCCACTGCTGCTGCTGGCGGAGATCGCGCTCGATGGAAGCCCTGCGCAGCGCAATTTGCACGGTAGCGTGTAATTCGCGGTCGCGGAAGGGCTTCAGCAGGTAGCCGGCCGGCTCAGTGGCCCCGGCGCGCTGAATGGTGTCTTCGTCGGCGTACGCCGTCAGGTAGACCACCGGAATGCCGCACCGCTTCCGCAAGCACTCCGCGGCGTCGATTCCGTCCAGCTTGCCGGACAGCTTGATGTCCATCAACGCCAGGTCCGGCCGGGTAGCCGCGGCCTGGGCAATGGCGTCCTCGCCGGTGTGAACCACCGAGACGGCGTAGCCCAGACTCTTCAGGCTCTGTTCGAGATGCAGGGCGACGACGGTTTCGTCCTCAACCACCAAGAGCTGGGCAGCAGGCATGCTCTTGCTCCCTTCTGCGGGAATGGTCTGGGAAGGTGATCCGGAACTCCGCGCCGGCGCTGTTACGGATCTCCAGCCTTCCGTTCAGTTGGCGCGCCAGGGTGGCCACCAGCCGCAGCCCCAGCGTAGGCGCGTCCTCGAGCTGGGCGCCCTTGGGCAGCCCCACCCCGGTGTCGCGCACCGCCAGGGTCAGGGTTTGGTCGGGGTTGGACTCCAGGCTGATATGAATCCGGCCGGCCTGCCCGCCGGGGAAGGCGTGCTTGAAGGCGTTGGTGACCAGCTCGTTGACGATCAACCCGCAGGGCATGGCCGTCTCCAGCTCCAGCAGCGCATCGTGCATCTCAATCGTCAGAGCTACTCGGGCCGGGTCCATCCGGTAAGTGCTCAGCAGCTCGCGCGTTAGCGTCCGCACATACTCGGCGAAGTCGATGCGGGCCGCGTTCGGGGACTGGTAGAGCTTCTCGTGAAGCAGGGCGATGGACTTGATGCGCTCGAGGCTGTCGGTGAACTCGGCCAGCGCCTGCGGATCCTGTATGTTGCTGCTCTGGAGGCTCAGCAAGCTGGAGATGAATTGCAGGTTGTTCTTCACCCGATGGTGGATCTCCTTGAGCAGCACCTCCTTCTCACGCAACGACGCCCGGATCTGGTCTTCCGCTTTCCGGCGCTCGGTCACGTCCCGGACGATGGCCATGAACCTCCCGTCGGAGAGCAGTTTGCCGCTCACCTCCACCGTAAGCTCGCCGCCGTCTTTGCGGTAGGCCCGGCATTCGCGAAGCCGGCCGGCGTCCAGCGACACCCTGGCCGGGGCCTCCGACTCGTCGGAGGCGGCCCCCAGTTCTAGCAAGTTCTCGATCCGCACGCCCACCAGTTCGGTCCGCGTGTAGCCGAACATCTGGCAGGCCTTGGAATTGGCCCACAGGTAGTTGCCCTCCGCGTCGATGATCAGGATGCCGTCGGAGGCCGATTCCACCACCAGGCGATAGCGTTCCTCGGCCCGCCCCAGGCGCTTCCGCGCCACGTGAGTCGCCCGGATGATGGCCGGGGCCAGCGCCAGGTAGATGCCCAGGTGGACCAGTTCGTAGGAACGGGCCTGCCCCACGGCGGCCACGGGGAAGTAGAGCCAGCCAGCCAGCGCCAGCGACAGCGCGAACAGCACGCTGGCGGCAACCCAAGAGAAGAGGTAGCCAGCGACGCCCACGCCCAGCGCGAATACGGTCAGGCATCGCGCCAGGCCGCGGCCCCCCGTTCCCAGTTCAGTCCCCAGGGCGACCACCCCGGCCGCGTAGACGGCGGCAAACAGAATCCCGCCCCATAGACGCCGCTGGTGCTGCCGGCCTTGCAAACTGTGGACCTTTAACGGGGTTATCGGTAGAACCCGGCGCTGGAATTACGGGCGCCACACCTGCCGGGCGGCTACTTGAGCGACAGCCGGCTCCGATTTGCACCGTGAAGCTGGCTGTGGCAGCCGGTGCAGTACCGATAGCGGCTCTGGCTCGGGTCGTGCTGCTTGGGGTGGCAACGCCGGCACACCTCCGGCTGTTGCCTCTTCATCACCTCTTTGACCGCGCGCAGGCTATGGAAGGCTTCCGAGCTGCGCCGGGCGTGGCACTCGTCGCAGGCTACCTTGCTGGGCGCGTGCCCGCGGGCGCGCACCGCCGGGTGGCACTGCATACACCGCTCCGCCCGGACAGCGGCTTCCTCGGTGCGGAAGTTGATGATTGTGTCGGTGGCCGGGCTTTCCAGGTGCCTGCCGCCGGGCCCGTGACAGGTTTCACAGCCCTGCTCCCGGTTGGGGTCCCCGGGGACAACCGCTTTCTCGTGGACGCTTCCCCGAGTCCAGCGCGCCTGCTTGTCATGACACCCGGCGCACACCTCCGCGCCGATGTAGGTCTCCTGGCGCGCCAAAGGCAGCAGCAGAACCAGCAGCGCAGCAATTCCCAAGCGGTCAGCCTCGCGAGACTCTCGGCTGCCGAATATCGGCACGCCGGGCCAGGCGGGCATCGTCCAGGGAAGGAACCGGCGGCTCGGCCGCTGGGGCTTCGACCCGCTTGGGCCGGGCGCTGAGCCGCGCGGCGATCAGCTCGTTCTTGAGCTTGCGGAACTTCGCGGTGCCGGGCTTGGCGCCGCGAGCGGCCACTTCCTGGTCGGTTACCTCCTGGGCGGCGGGGAGGTACTTCTCAAGGTAGTTTCGAATGCGGTCCTGAGCCAGGCGAATGGGCGAGCGAACCAGAAGTAACAGTATCGACTCGCCGGGGGCAGCGGCCAGCACCCGGTAGACATCCCGAGGCTTGTGCAGCTTGGGAGATTCCAGCTCCGGTTCCAGCTTCCTGGCGCGCGCCTCCAGCCTCTGCCAGGCGGCGGCGTCGCTGGCGCGCAGGGCGGCGGCCCGGACGAGGCCGCTCTTCTCCTTGGGCGTCAGCTTCTCGGTAAGCAAGGACATGAACAGGCCCAGGTTGTCCACCGGAAAGGGTATGCCGAAGGGAATCAGTTGCCTGGCTCGGTGAAGCCTGGACAGTCCGGCCAGGTTCAACTTCGGCCCTGCCAAGGCTGGCGAGAACAGGTGCAAGAGCTTCTCCTGCTCGAACGCCCGCAGCACTTCGGCCGGGTTCGGATCCTCAGCCATCTGGCGAAGCTCCTGGACCACGCGCCCCGTCGGGATCCGCTCCTCGAGCGCCTCGGCGCGCACGTTGGCATACTGCTGCTGGGTCCTCTCCTCGACGGTGAAGCCCAGGCGCACGCGGAAGCGGACCAGGCGCAAAATGCGGGCCGGGTCGTCGTAGAGGGCGTAGTTGTGGGTGGCTCGAAGTTCCTTCCGCTCCAGGTCGGCCAAGCCGTTGGTGGGGTCGATCAGCAGTCCCCGGGAAGCCCGGTTCAGCGACAGGGCCACGGCATGGATGGTGAAGTCGCGACGGCGCAGGTCCTCGTAAATGGTGGCCGCGCTGACCTGGGGCTGGCCGCCCGGCTTGGGGTAGCGCTCCTGGCGAGCCATGGCGATCTCGGCGCACACCCTGCCGGGGAACAGCAGCTCGGCGCACTTGCGACGCTCGTCAAGGGCCAGGATCTGGGCGCCCGACTGCTTGACCAGGGTCCGGGCCAGCGTGAGGGCGTTGCCCTCCACCGTGAAGTCCAGGTCGCGCACGGCGAAACCGCCCAGCACGTCCCGCATAGCGCCGCCAGTCAGGAAAACGCTGATGTTGGCTTCGGCGGCGGCAGCTTGGACTTGGCTGACCACGCGGTTCTGGTCGGTGCTGAGGTGGCTCTCCAGCATGAACATGTAGTCGCTCATCTCACGCCCTCGGGTGGTGCTGGTCCAGCGTCTTGCGAAGTCGGGAACGCATCACATGGGTGTAGATTTGGGTGGTGGAGATATCCGCATGGCCGAGCATGGTCTGGACACTCCGCAGGTCGGCCCCGCCTTCCAGCAAGTGCGTGGCGAAACTGTGGCGAAGCATGTGTGGCGCCAGACGCCGGAAGATTCCCGCCTTCCGGCCATGCCCGGCGAGCAGCTTCCAGAAGGCTTGGCGCGTCAGGCGAGTGCCGCGGGGGCTAACGAAAAGGTACTTCGAGGTGCGCCCCCGGAGCAACTGCCCTCGGCTGTTCTCACAGTAGCTGGCTACGGCGGCCACGGCGGCGCGGCCGACGGGAACCAGTCTCTGCCGGTGACCCTTGCCGGTGACCCGAACCACCCCCAATTCGCTATTTAAATCAGACAGTTGCAACTGGCACAACTCGCTGGCTCTCAGCCCGGTGGCATACAGCAATTCCAGCATAGCCCGATCCCGCAGCCCGGTGGGCTTAGCCGGGTCAGGAGCCTCGAGCAACCGATTGATTTCCTGTAGGTTAAGATACCTCGGCAGCGACTTCCACTGCCGCGGTGATGAGAGCAGGGCCGTCGGGTCCTGCTTGATCCGGCCCTCCCGCAACAGAAAACCGGAGAAACCGCGCAGGGTGGACAGGTGCCGCGCCACCGAACGACTGCCCAACCCTGAGCCGTGCAGCCATCCGACGTACGCGCGCATGTCCTCGGGCGAGAACCGGCCCACCTCCTGGCCTGGAGGCCAGTAGGAGGCGAACTTGGCAAGATCCCTCCGGTATGCCTCTATCGAGTTGTCGGACAAGCCCTTTTCGATCCGGCAGTAGTCCAGGAAGGCCGCCACTTCGGCTAGCAAAGGCGCCTCCTGGGGCATCGTAAGCAATGATACAATACTTGCGAAATTGTTTGGAAGAAAAGGGCCCATGGGCGCCTCTACCAGCAAAAAGGTTATCATCCGGCGCTTTGACCGCGAACCGCTCTCCGGGTTCGTCAACCCGCAGAGCTACCTGCAAGCCGGCGGCCTGGAAGTCCTCAGCGCCACCGGGGTGTTGACCATCGTGTCCTACGAGGAAGTGAAAGTCGTTTACTTTGTTAGAGATTTCAACGCCGAGGAACCCCAGGGCGAGAGGCGGGTCTTCTCCAGCCGCCCCAAGATGAGCGGCTTGTGGGTCCGGATGCGCTTCCGGGATGGCGAGGTCATGGACGGCCTGGTTTCCAATAATCTCTTGCAGATGGAGCCCCAGGGTTTCACCTTCGTTCCGCCGAGCCCCTCCTCGAACAGCCAGAAGGTGTTCGTGCCCCGCGCCGCTTTGTCGGAGTTCCACGTCCTGGGGGTGGTGGGGGGCCCCCTGCGGCCTCGCAAAGGGAGGCCCAAGGGAGCGGCCGAGCAGATCGGTTTGTTTGACTAGCCTGCCTTTCTCACCCCGCCCGCGGCGAGCCGGGTGGACGGTCCCAGGTGGTATGCTGAGGATTCCCCCAACCGGTCGCGCCCGGGCATCGCTGGGCGACGGCCGGAAGCCCGGTTGGGAAGAGAACCTCCAGGAGAGCATGATGAGAACGCGTGCGGTGGCGGTTTGTTCGCTGTGGTTAGTGATCCTCGCGGGGTCGCAGTTGCGCGCTGACGAGGGAGTGTGGCTGTTCAACCAGTTTCCGAAAGACGCGGTGAAAAAGCAGTACGGCTTCCAGGTGACGGACGCCTTTCTGGATCACCTGCGGTTGTCCTCGGTGCGCATGGGGGCCTCGGGCTCCTTCGTGTCGCCCCAGGGGCTGATTTTCACTAACCATCACGTGGCCTCGGGCTGCATCCAGAGGCTCAGCTCGGCCGAGCACAACTACATGGCGAACGGTTTCTATGCCGCCCAGCCGTCCGAGGAGCTGAAGTGCCCGGGAACCGAGGTCAACGTGCTGGTGCGCATCGAGGACGCGACGGCCCGGGTGAAGGCCGGCATCCAAGCCAAGGCGGGGACCGCGGAAGCCAACGAGCAACGGCGCGCCGCGATGTCGGCCCTCGAGAAGGAGTGCGCCACGAACACCGGCAACCGCTGCAATGTGGTCACCCTCCACTCCGGGGCGCTCTATCACCTCTACCAGTACAACAAGTACACCGACGTCCGCCTGGTGTTCGCGCCGGAGGCCGACACGGCGTTTTTCGGGGGCGACCCGGACAACTTCACCTACCCGCGCTACGACCTGGACATCACCTTCCTGCGGGCCTATGAGAACGGGCAGCCGGCCGAGACGCCGAACTACCTGAAGTGGAGCCGCGAGGGAGTCAAGGAAGGGGAGCTGGCATTCGTCTCCGGGCACCCGGGCTCGACGGACCGCTTCATCACGCTGGCCCAGGTGGAGTACCTCAGAGACACTTCCTATCCCCTGATGAACGCCTATCTGGGGGCGACGATTGCGGCTCTGAAAGCCTACGGCGCGCAGGGCGCGGAGAACGCGCGGGTGGCGCGCGACAAGCTCTTCAGCGCCGAGAACAGCTATAAGGTCCGCACCCACGAGTTGAAGGGCATGCAGGACCCCGGCCTGATCCAGCGCAAGCGGCAGCAGGAGCAAGAGCTGCGCCAGAGCATCGAGCGCGACGCGAAGCTGAAGCAGGAAGTGGGGACGGCCTTTGAGGAGATCGCCACCGCCTACCGGCAGTGGGCCGGCCGGCAGAAGGAGTACCAGACGCTGGAGCGCGGGCCGACGTTTTCGGACCTGTTCACGAGTGCGCGGAACGTGCTCCGAATGCCGGAGGAGAAGGCCAAGCCCAACGGTCAGCGGCTGCGCGAATACACGGAGGCGGCCCTGCCGTCGCTGGAGCTGCGGCTGTACTCGGCGGCGCCGATCGCCGATTCGCTGGAGATCACCGTGCTGGCCAACTACTTCCGGTTCATGGAGCAGCACCTGGGGGCCGGCCACGCGGTGGTGAAGGCGGTGCTCGGCGGCCGCAGCGCCGAGGAAGCGGCAAAGCACTTTGTGAGCACTACGAAGTTGAAGGACATCTCCGAGCGCAAGCGGCTGGCCGGGAGCCTCGAAGCAGTGAAGAGCTCCCAGGACGGCATGGTGGAGCTGGCCCGCATTTTGGATGGGCCGGCGCGCGCGGTTCGCAAGCAGTATGAGGACGCCCTGGTGGCCGTCGATACGGCCGCTGCGTCGCGAATCGCCCAGGCCCGCTTCGCCCTATACGGCGCCAGCCAGTACCCCGACGCCACTGGAACGCTCCGGCTCTCCTTGGGCGCGGTGAAAGGCTACCGCAACAAGGAAGGCAAGCCCGTGGCTTACGCCACCGACTTCGCCGGGATGTACGCCCACGTCACCGGGCAGGACCCCTATAAGCTGCCCGAGCGGTGGCTCAAGTTCAAGGCGGGGCTGAACGTGAAGACGCCGCTGAACTTCGTGAGCACGGCCGACATCATCGGCGGCAACTCCGGCAGCCCGACGGTCAATACCCAGGGCGAGATCATCGGCATCATCTTTGACGGCAACCTGGAATCCATACCCAACCGGTTCCTCTACGGCGACGTGCAGGGACGTGCGATCCACGTGGCCGCGCAGGGCATCATCGAAGCGCTGCGCAAGATCTACCGCGCCGAGCGGGTGCTGGCGGAACTGGGATTTCCGGGCAAGTAGGCGGCGAGGCATACCGGTGGCCTGCCGACCCGTGAGGGAGGGGGGTCCGTTTTGCGCGCCGCCCCGTGATATTCTTTTCCTGGATGTTCAGCCGGCATCGCCGAAAAACGAGAGTCCTGTTCGGGCTGTCGGACGTTCTGCTGACGGCCCTGGCTTTCCAGGCCGCCTACTACAGCCGGCAGTGGCTTCCGCTGGAGCGCATCTTCTACTTGACGGTGCCCGTCAAGGCGCTGCTGCTGGGTTTCACGGTGCTGGTGTGGCTGCTGGCGGGGCTGTGGTTGAAGGTGTACGACAAGCTGGACTTTTGGCGCCCGCTGGTGATCGTGCGGGACAGCTTGCGGCAGTCTGTGGCGGGCCTGGTAGCGGTGGTGATCCTGGAGTACCTGCTGCGGCTGGACCTGAGCCGGCCGTTCCTGGCGCTGCTGGCGGCTTACGGTTGGGTGTTTCTGTGCCTGTTCCGGCTGGCGGCCAGCGGCCTGACGGGGGTGATGCGCCGGGGATTCGGGGCGCCGCGCTGCGTGATGGTGGCCGGCACGGGTGAGAACGCGCGGCGGATAGGCGAGGCGCTGGAAGGCTCCCATCGGTACGGCGTGCGCCTGACTGGGTTCCTGGCCGAAGATCCGGCGAATGCGGGGACGCCCATCCGCCTGCAAGGCGAGTACCCGGTGTACGCGCTGGCGGAACTGCCATCGCTGTTGCGCCGCCAGGTGATCGACGAGATCATCCTGGCCGTGGAAAGCCGCCGCCTGGCGGAAATGGAAGAAGTGCTGATGCTGTGCGACGAGCAGGGCGTGCGCACGCGGGTGGCCGTGGACTTTTTCCCGCACGTCAACAGCGAGGTATACCTGGAGCGGCTCGGCGCGATCCCGCTGCTGACCTTCTCGGCCACACCGCACGACGAGCTGCGCCTGCTCCTCAAGCGCGCCATCGACGTGGTGGCGGCGGCGGCGGGCCTGCTGCTGCTGACGCCGGTGATGGGGATCGTAGCGCTGCTGATCCGGCTGACCTCGCCGGGACCGGCAATTTTCCGGCAGGTTCGCTGCGGGCTGAACGGGCGCCGGTTCGTGTTCTACAAGTTCCGGTCGATGTGCCGGAACGCCGAGGAGCTGAAGCCATCGCTGGAACACCTGAACCCGAAGACCACCGTGTTCAAGATCCCCAACGATCCCCGGCTGACGCCGCTGGGGCGCCTCCTGCGCAAGTTCTCCATCGACGAATGGCCCCAGTTGTGGAACGTGCTGAAGGGTGACATGTCGCTGGTGGGGCCGCGCCCAGCGGTGCCCGAGGAGGTGGAGCGTTACAAGGGGTGGCAGCGGCGGCGGCTGAGGATGCGCCCAGGTTTGACCTGCCTGTGGGCGCTCCAGGGCCGCGACGAGGTGGACTTCGAAAACTGGATGAGGCTGGACATGCAGTACATCGACAACTGGTCGCTGGCGCTGGACGCCAAGATCCTGCTGCTGACCATACCGAAAGTGTTGACCGGGAAGGGAGCACACTGACCATGCATCTGGTACCCACGCAAGAAGAAGTCATTGGGCTGCTGCGGCAGACCGGGGCGCTGCGGGACGGCCATTTCGTCTACCCCAACGGCCTGCACGCCAACGAGTACTTACAGGTGGCGCTGGCGATGCGCTACTACCAACATGCCAAGAGCTTGAGCGTGGGGCTGAGCCGCCTGCTGCGCGCTCACTCCGACATCCGGGCCGCCATCCCGGAGCTGTCCATAGTCACCCCGGCCACCGGCGGCCTGCCGGTGGCCTACGGGGTCTGCGAGGCCCTGCGCGCTCACCGGGTGTACTGGGCGGAGCGGGAAGAGGGCAGAGACGACCTCCGTTTCCGGCAGTACCTCGAGCAGGTGCCTGGGGAGAAGGTGGTCCTGGTGGATGACATCCTCAGGTCCGGCCGGCGGCTCAAGGAGCTAAAAGCACTGCTGGAAGCCAACGGCGCGGCGGTGATGGCCCTGGCGGTGATCGTCTACCAGCCCACCCCCAAGACCCCCGATTTCAGCCCGCTGCCGCTCTACTACCTGGCCAAGATGGACGCCAGCTACTACGCGGACGCCTCTTCTTGCGAGCTGTGCCGCCGGGGCATGCCGCTGGAAAAGGTGCGGGTGTAAAAGCCGGGACAGTACACTGAGCCTCTTGCAGAAATCGGCGCAAGGTGAGGCTCT
>CAYGVJ010000136.1:0-14021 GCA_964353255.1 uncultured Solibacteraceae bacterium
CGCGTTGCCGCGAATCGCCTCGTCCAATGCCAGTTGCTCTATGTCGTCAAGGTATCCACGAATCGCGTCGCGCATTTCAAAGATCGCAGGCGACCACACAACAGTCTTGCCGGGTGTGGCTATGCTCGTCAGCTCGCGCTGAAACGTGGTGCAATCTTTCTTGCGCCGGCAGTAATGGCAGTGCCCACCGGTGTGTTCGGGAAACAAGCCACGCTGCTCAGCCGTGGTCTTGCCTTCTTTGAACGCAACGGCTGCGCTCGCTGCGGGTTGCATGCCTTGCGCCGTGTCGTTGATCCAGCCAACAGTGGTTTCCCAACTGAAAGGTTTGTAACTCAGGCGCGGCTGGAAGATCGCCAGCACGCGCCGGTAGCGACATTGGCGGGCGGCTGCCAGGGTGGCGCGGATCTCCGTGGGGTGGTGCCCGTAATCGTCGATCACCGTGACGCCGCGCTCCTGGCCCCGCACCTGGAAGCGGCGGTCCACGCCGGTGAATCCCTCCAGCGCCTCGCGCATCGCGCCCGCTTCGAGGCCCAGCTCCAGCCCGGTCGCCACCGCCGCGGCGGCGTTCAGAACGTTGTGCACGCCGGGAAGCTGGAGGCGGAATGTGCCCAGGTCGCTCCCCCGCGCGCCCAGCCGGAACTCGGAGGCGAAGTGGCCGCCGGAAACCTCGGTGACGTGGACGTCGGCCTGGGCGCGGGTACCGTAAGTGACGGTGCGGCGCTTCACCAGCGGCAGGATACGCTGCACATTCTCGTCGTCCAGGCACAGCACCGCCGCGCCGTAGAACGGCACCCGATTGACGAACTCGGCGAAAGCCGCGCGGATCTCCTCGATCGAGGGGTAGTGGTCCAGGTGCTCGCGATCGATATTGGTGACGATGGCCACTATCGGCGAGAGCTTCAGGAAAGAGCCGTCGCTCTCGTCGGACTCGACCACCAGGAAATCGCTGCGGCCCAGGCGCGCGTTCGAGCCGCCCATGGCCCGCAGCCTGCCGCCCACCACCACGGTCGGATCCAGCCCGGCGTGACTGAGAATCGCGGCCAGCATCGAGGTGGTAGTGGTCTTGCCGTGGCTGCCTCCCACCGCGATGCCGTACTTCAGGCGCATCAGCTCGGCCAGCAGCTCGCCGCGGGGGATCACCGGGATTTGCAGCCGCCGCGCCTCCAGCACTTCCGGGTTGTCCTCGTCGATGGCCGAGCTGATTACGACCGCTTTGGCGCCGGCGATGTGGACGGCGGAGTGGCCTTCCCAGATGCGCGCCCCCAGCCCGGACAGGCGGTCGGTGAGGGGAGTCAGTTTCAGGTCCGAGCCGGTGATGGTGAACCCCAGCTCCAGCAGCACCTCGGCGATGCCGCTCATGCCGATGCCGCCGATGCCGGTGAAGTGCAGGTGCTGGGGTCTAAGAAACATTTCGATACAATATTGTTTCGAGTTCCCGCCGCCTTGTCAACGCCTGTCTCCTTGGGCGAGCGACATGAAAGTGAAACCCAGTGGGGCGGGCGCCCTCGCCCGCGGCGGAGCCCCCAGGCTCCGCCCTGGCCGAACCAGGGGGTTCGGCGCGGGTCAGGGGACCCGCCCCACTGGCCAGCTCCTCCAGTAAGTCCGCGGCCCGCTCGGCGGCGCGCGGCCGCGCCAGGCTGCGGGCGGCGGCGCCCATGGCCGCGAGCGCCCCCTCGCCGGAGGCCAGCGCGGCGGCTTCCCGGTAGAACCTCTCGCCGGTGAACTCCGCGTCCGCCACCAGCCGGGCAGCCCCGGCGCGGGCCAGCGCCTCGGCGTTGTGCCACTGGTGGTTGTCGGCGGCGAAGGGAAACGGCACCAGGATGGAGGGCTTGCCCGCGGCCGCCAGCTCGGCCACCGCCCCGGCGCCGGAGCGGGAAACAACCAGGTCGGCGGAGGCGAACGCGGCCGGCATGTCCTGGATGAAGGGCACAACCTCCCCGTCCAGGCCCGTCTCGCCGAACTGGCGCGAAATCTCTGCGTGGGCCTCGGGTCCGGTCTGGTGAATAAGACGAACCGGGAAGGGCGCCTGCCGGAACAAAGGCCAACTGTCCCGGGCCGCCAGGTTGAGCCGACGCGAGCCACGGCTGCCGCCGGTGACGAGTACGGTCAGGGCATTCACCCGGGGTCTCGGCGGCAGAGTGAAGAACTCTTCGCGCACCGGCAGCCCCGCGAGCTCGGTCTTCCCTTTCGGAAAGTGTATGGCGGCTTCCGGGAAACTGATCAACGCGCGCGCCGCCAGGCATCCTATCCAACGGTTCGTCATTCCCGGCACGGCATTCGGCTCCATGAGCACCAGCGGGATTCCGCGCAGCCAGGCCGCCAGCACGGCCGGCCCGGCCACGTAGCCGCCCAGGCTGAAGACCGCCGCCGGGCGCCGAATCCTGAGCAGCCGGAACACCCGCCAAGTGCTGGCGGGCAACTGCCACAGGGTGCGCAGCGTGCGGGCCAGCCCCACTCGCTTCAGCCCCCCGATCTCAATCCACTCGATGGGAAAGCCGGCCGCCGGGACCAGCCGGGCTTCCAGACCCGAGCGGGTCCCCACGAAGAACGGCTGGTGGCCGCGCCGGCCGAGCTCGCGCGCCACCGCCAGCGCGGGCATCACGTGGCCCGCCGTTCCACCCCCCGCCATCAGAAAGCTCCGCGAATTTGGCTGGGGCTGCTTCATCCGGCTTGCTCGCTGACGCTCATCATCAGGCCGAGGGAAATCAGCGTGCTCAGCAAAGAGCTGCCCCCGTAGCTGATCATGGGCAGGGGAATGCCTTTGGTGGGGGCCAGTCCCAGCACCACGCTCATGTTCATCAGGGCCTGAATCACGATCACGGCCGTCACCCCGATGGCCAGGTAGCGGCCAAAGTCGTCCTCCATGCGGGACAGCCTCAGGCCCCGCCAGAGAATAATCAGGAAACCCAGCAGCACCAGGGTCGAGCCCGCCAGCCCCAGCTCCTCGCCCACCACCGCGTAGATGAAGTCGGTGTGCGCCTCGGGCAAGTAGCCCCACTTCTGCTGGCTCGCCATGAACCCCTGCCCAATGACCCCACCGCTGGCCACCGCCAGCTTGGACTGCCGCAGATGGTAGTCCGCGTCGCGCGCATAGGCGGACTGGCTGACGTAGGCCTTGACCCAGCGCCCCCACTCGAACTGCTCCAGCCACTCGTACTTCGGATCAAAGAAGGCGACAATCCGCCCCAGGCGGTAAGGCTTCGCCACCACGGCCACGCCTCCCGCCAGCACCCCGATCAGAAAGATCGCCAGGACGTGGCGCCAGGCCAGGCCGGCGAGGAAGAACACCACCGTCGCGGTAACCACCAGCACCACCCCCGTGCCCAGGTCCGCGATGACCACGGCTACGGCCAGCAAGCCGACCGTGACCGCCGCGGGCAGCAATGTGGAGCGCTTGTTGATGGCCTTGGCCCGCCGGGTCACGAAGTAGGCCAGGAACAGGATCAGGGCCGGCTTGGCCAGCTCGGAGGGCTGCATCCCCACCAGACCCCAGCGCAGGAACCGCTGCGCCCGCCCGCCCGACAGTATCGTCGCTCCGAGCAGAACCACCACCACGCCGATGCTTCCAAAGGCCCAGCCGGCGGTGTTGAGCCGGCGGTAGTTGATCTTCTTGATCAGCATCAGCAGCAGGAAAGCCAGCGCGGCCCAGGCGAGCTGGCGCACGGTGTAGAAGCCAGGCGAGTGGTTCTGGCCCGTGGCGGCATAGGAGGAGGCGCTATAGACCATGACCATCCCGAAGGAGGTCAGCCCGACGGTGGTCGAGAACAGCACCCAGTCGCTCTTGACCTGCTGCATGTCAGCGCCCTCGTCCCAACTCCGCCACCAGCTCTTTGAAGCGCCGGCCGCGGTGCTCGAAGTCGTCAAACTGATCAAAGCTGGCGCAGGCGGGCGCCAGCAGGACGGTGTCGCCGGGGGAAGCCGCCTGAAATGCGGCGCGCACGGCCTCCTCCAGCACGCCGCACTGGATCAGGGGCACGGCGCCGCCGAGCTGGGCGGCAATCAGGGGCGCCGCGGCCCCGATCAGCAGCGCAGCGCGCGCCTTCTCCCGCAGAGGCTGGCGCAGGGGAGTGTAGGGCGCCCCCTTATCCTGGCCGCCGAGAATCACCCACAGACCGCCCGAGAAGGCATCCAGCGCTTTCAGGGCGGCGTCCACGTTGGTGGCTTTCGAGTCGTTGTAGAAATCGATCCCGCCGAGGGTGGTCACGAACTCCAGCCGGTGCTCTACGCCGGGGAAGGTGCGCACGGCCGCGGCAATGGCCTCCAGGGACGCCCCGGCGAGCCGCGCCGCGCCGGCCGCCGCCAGGGTGTTCTCGATGTTGTGGCGCCCCCGCAGAGGAATCTCGCGGGCCTCCAGGAACGGGTGGCCCTCCGCGCAGAGCTGGTCCTGGTCGAGGTAGAGCCCCGGGCTGAGAGGGCCCTCCAGGCTGAACCAGACGGTCTGGGCGCGCGTGCGGCGACTGAAGTCCCGGCAGACGGGGTCGGAGGCGTTCAGCACGGCGAAGTCGCCGGAGACCTGGGTTTCGAACAGGCGCGCCTTGGCGGCCACGTAGGTCTGGAAATCGTGATGGCGGTCCAGGTGATCGGGGGTGACATTGAGGGCCACGGCGATGGCCGCGCGGAACGCGCGTATGGTTTCAAGCTGGAAGCTCGACAGCTCCAGCACGTCCCACTGCTCCGGCCGCGAGCCGGGAACCATCCCGCACGCCGGCGCGCCGATGTTGCCGCCCACCTGGACCGGGACGCCGCACTGGCGCAGGATGTGACCCAGCAGCGCGGTAGTGGTGGTCTTGCCATTGGAGCCGGTGACGCCGATCGCGTTGCCCTGGAGGAACCACCCGGCCAGCTCGACTTCTCCGATGACCGGCACGCCGCGCCGGCGGGCCTGCTCCAGTGGCTCCAGGTCGGCGGGCACGCCCGGGGACACCACGATCAGGCCGGCCTGCTCGAAGACTTCCGGAGACTGGAGGCGAAACTCGATCCCCAGACCCGCGATGAGCGGCGCGGCTTCAGCCAGCTCGGCCAGCGGCTTGAGGTCGGTGGCGCACACCACGGCCCCGTGCCGGACCAGCAGCTCGGCCGCCGCCACGCCCGACCGGGCCATCCCCACCACCAGAACGCGCTTGCCCGCCAGCTCCAAGCCGCTCACCTCAGTTTCAGCGTCGTCAACGCGAACAGGGCCATCACCAGGCCGGCCACCCAGAACCGAACGATGATTTTCGACTCCGGCCAGCCCAGGGCCTCGAAATGGTGATGCAAGGGCGCCATCTTGAAAACGCGCTTGCCACGCAGCTTAAAGCTACTGACTTGCAGCATCACCGAGAGCGCCTCGATCACATAAACCCCGCCAATGAACAGCAGCAGGATCTCCTGCTTGATCAGCACCGCCACTACGCCCATGCTCCCGCCCAGGGCCAGCGAACCCACGTCCCCCATGAACACCTCGGCCGGGTGGGCGTTGTACCACAGAAAACCCAGGGCGGCGCCAGTCAGCGCGCCGCAAAAGATAGTCAGCTCGGCTGCTCCGGGCAGGCGCAGCAAGTCCAGGTAGGCGGCGAACTGGGCGTGGCCGCTCATGTACGTCAGCACCGTCATAGCGCCTGAGGCGATGATCATCAAGCCGATGGCCAGGCCGTCCAAACCGTCCGTCAGGTTAACCGCGTTGGAGGAGCCCACGGTCACCAGGATCAGGAAAGCGAAGAAGATGATGAAAGCGAAGGGGTAGGCGAAGGGGTTGCCCATGAAAGCCTGGATGAGCAGGTCGGGCTTGAACCACTTGAAGAACGGAACGTTGATAGTGGTCGAGTAAGTGCCGCCGTGACGCAGAGCCAGCAGGCAGACGCCGAACAGAACCGCCAGCAGGCATTGCAGGAGAAACTTGCGCCGGCCGGCCAGGCCCAGGTTGGTGCCGCGGGTCACCTTCAGGTAGTCGTCCCAGAAGCCGATGGCCGCGAAACCGAGCATGGCCAGCACCGCGATCCACACATAGGGGTTGGTGAGGTTGGTCCACAGCAAAGTTGGAACGACTACCGAGATGACGATCAGCACGCCGCCCATGGTCGGCGTGCCCGCCTTGCCGTGGTGACGCGGACCGTCGGCACGAAAAGGCTGGCGGACGTGCAACTGGCGCAGTTTCTTGATAAGCCACGGCCCCAGCACCAGGCTCAGCAGCAGGGCCGTCAGGCCGGCGAAGGCGGTGCGGAAAGTGACGTAGCGGAACACCCGCAAAGGACTGAACAACGGATAAAGCTGTTCGTAAAGAAGCCAGTACAGCATGACGTTCTATTCCAGGAACCTCTCCAGGGCCCGCTCGACGCGCATCGCGCGCGAGCCCTTGAACAAAACGGCGTCCCCCGGTTCGAGCAGGCCGCGCACGTGCGCGCCGGCCTCGGCCGGGTCCTCGAAGAAAAACACAGCGCTCTCCGGCAAGCCGGCGCCAACGGCCTCCTCGGCGGCGTAGCGGGCCGCGCCGCGGATCGCCACCAGGAGGTCGATGCCGCGCTCGGTCACCTCGCGCCCGAGCCGCCGGTGCAGCGTCTCGGACCAGCGTCCCAGCTCGAGCATCTCGCCCAGCACGGCGCAGCGCCGGCGCGCTGGCGTGGCCCGGAGCAGGTCGAGCATGGCGCGGGCCGCCTCCGGGTTGGAGTTGTAGCAATCGTCCAGAACCGTGATGCCGGCGTGAAGGAAGCGCCGGCCGCGCATGTTGCCGGGCTCGAGCGACCGCACCACCTCCGGCAGCCGCTCCAGGGCGACGCCGAAGACGCGCGCCACGGCCAGGCCGGCCAGGGTGTTCAGCAGCCCGTGCCGGCCCGGCAGCCGGGTCTCGAACTCAACTCCACCGACGCGGAAGCGGGCGCCCTGCTCAGTGAACTCCACGCGCTCGGCGCGCACTTGGGCGGCATCCGACAGGCCAAAAGTGACGGCGGGACCGGGGTGCGCCTCACGGAAAGCCGCCACCTGCGGGTCGTCGGCGTTCAGCACGGCGGTTCCATCCGCCGGCAGCGCCTCAATCAGCTCGCGCTTGGCCGCGGCCACCGCTTCGAAACTCTCGAAGAACTCCGCGTGGGCGTGGCCGACGTTGGTGACTACGCCGACGTCGGGCCGCGCGATCCCGGCCAAACGGCGGATCTCGCCGGGATGGTTCATGCCCATCTCCAGCACGGCCACTCGCGCCTCGGTGGCCAGGCGCAGGATGGTGAGCGGCACGCCGACATGGTTGTTCAGGCTGCCTTCGCTCTTGCCGACCGGCATCTCGACCGAGAGCAGCCCGGCGATCACGTCCTTGGTGGTGGTCTTGCCCGCGCTGCCGGTGACGGCCACCACGCGCCCGCCCCAAGCGAGGCGCGCCCAGCGAGCCAGGGCCTGCAAGGCCTCCAGCGTGTCGCCCACCGGCAGCACGAGGCCCTGCGAATCGACCGCCCGGTCCACCACCGCGGCCACAGCGCCCTTTCGGAAAAGCTCCTCGAGGAAGTCGTGCCCGTCGTGGTTGGGCCCGCGCAGGGCGAAGAACAGCTCACCCGCCTGGAGGGTGCGCGAATCCACGCTCCAGCCGGCCACCGGCGCCGCCGGAAGCGTACGCGGCGTACCGATCACCCGCGCCACCTGGTTGAGGTTGAAAGTCATGCGCGTTGCCGTCTGTGGCCGAATCCCCGGAGAACCTTCCGCGCCACCGCGCGATCGTCGAAGGGGATGGTCCGATCCGCGAAAACCTGGTACGTTTCGTGCCCCTTGCCCGCTAGGATCACTATATCGCCGGGAGCGGCCTCGGCGATGGCGCAACGGATGGCGGCCTCGCGGTTGGGCTCGACCACGTGGGGGATATCGCGCCGGCGGAGGCCCACCAGCGCGTCGTTGATAATGGCCAGCGGATCCTCCGAGCGGGGATTGTCGGAGGTCAGCACCGCGAAGTCGCTCCCTTCGGCCACCGCTTCACCCATCAGAGGACGCTTGGAGCGGTCGCGGTCTCCGCCACAGCCGAACAGGGTGATCACCCGCTTGGGATTCAGCTCGCGCGCCACGCGGATGACGTTGCGCAGGGCATCGTCGGTGTGGGCGTAGTCCACCACCACCAGGAACGGCTGCCCTTCCTCGACCTTCTCAAAGCGCCCCGGAACCACCCGGCACTCGCCGATGCCGCGAGCAATGGCGTCCGGCGGGATGCCGCAGCATAGCGCCGCGGTCCAGGCTGCCAGGATGTTATAGACGTTCACCCTTCCGGGCAGCGCCGAAACTACCGGGACGCGCTGCCCCTCCCGGCAGACCTCGAAGCGCAACCCTTCAAAACCCGCCGAGATGTTCTCGGCCCGCACCCTGGCTTCGGCGGCCAACCCGTAGGAGAGGGTTTCAGCGGTACCGCCAGCCAGCAGCCGGCGGCCCCAGGGGTCGTCGTAGTTGATGGCGGCGAAGCGCGGCGGCCGGGCGCCCGCGCCCTCGAACAACCGGCGCTTGGCCGCGAAGTAATCCTCTATGCCGGCGTGGAAGTTCAGGTGATCGCGCGTCAGGTTCGTAAAGACCGCCGTGTGAAACTCGATACCCCAGACGCGGCCCAGGGCCAGCCCGTGCGAGGAAACCTCCATGCTGGCGTGGGTGCCGCCGGCCTGTTCGAGTTCGGCCAAGAGGCGGAACAGGTCCAGGGACTCCGGCGTGGTGTTGACGGCTGGAAGCGCTCGGCTCGCCAGCCGGTATTCGACCGTGCCGACCAGCGCGGTCACGAGGCCTGCGGCGCGAAACGCCGCGTCGAGCAGATACGCCGTGGTGGTCTTGCCATTGGTGCCCGTAATTCCGACCAGCGTCAGGCGCTCGTCCGGCCGACGGTAGAAACTGCGCGCGGCCACCGCCAGGGCCTGCCTGCCGTGCTCAACCTCAACCCAGCGATCCTTCAGGGCCTCCGGCGCGGGAGACGCGCTGACGACGGCGGTGGCGCCCCGCGCCAGGGCTTCCGCCGCGAAGACGCGGCCGTCGGCCTTCTGGCCCGGGAAGGCGAAGAAGAGAAAGTCCTGGCCGGCCTGGCGGGAGTCGGAGGCCAGGCCCCGAACCGGCGCCCGCGCCAACGAGTCCGCCAGCGGGCTCTTCAGCCGCGCACCCCGAAGCGTCTCCTCGACGGTCATAGATTCAGCGGAACTCCACCCGCACGCGCTGGCCGGGGGCCAGGGGGCTGCCGCCAGGCGGCATCTGGGCGCGGGCGATGCCGGAGCCCAGGACGTCCACGGGAACGCCCCGGGCCAGCGCTTCCTCCAGCACCGAGCGCAGGCTCTTGCCCGCGAAACTGGGCACCTGTGGCTCCGATCCGGTAGCCCGCGGAGTGACCGGGGCCGCGGGCAGAACCGGCGGGGGGAACAGCGGCGGCGCAGCCGCCAGCTTCACCGGTTCGGGGGCCGCGGGCAGATCCGCGGGCGGCGTGCTCAACTCGGCAATCGCCAAGTCGTCCGCCATGACTGGCTCGCGCTCCACGTCGCCCGGCGTCTCCGGCAAATCCTTGGGCACATCCAGCAGCAACAGGGCCTCGGTCGCGACCTGGCGGAACACCGGCGCCGCAACCACGCCGCCAAACTCCCCCACGCTATTCAGGGTGACCGCCACCACCACCGCGGGGTTGGTAACGGGCGCGAATCCCACGTAGGAGGAGTTGTAACGGCTGGTGTGCCGGCCGAGGCGCGGGTCGTAGATTTGGCCCGTGCCGGTCTTGCCGCCGGAGGTGTAGCCGTCCAGCCTGGCTCTCTTGCCGGTGCCCCGCAGCACCACCCCCTCCATCATCTGGCGCATCATGATGGCGGTCTCCGGCTTCAGCACCCGTTGCGGGGGCTCGGCGGGTTCGGCAACCGGCTTCGAGCCCGGCTTCTGGCGGCGCAGCACCAGGCGCGGCCGGACCAGGAAACCGCCGTTGGCGATGACGGCGCAAGCCCGCGCCAGTTGCAGAGTGGTGGCGCTGATCTCGTGCCCCATGGCCACGGACGCTATCGACGTCCTGCTCCAGAGCTTGAGGTCGCGCACCGTGCCCGGCGATTCTGCCGGCAGCGGGAGACCGGCCCGCTTGCCGAACCCCATCCGGCGCACGTACTCCAGCAGCAGCCTGTCACCGAGCTTCAGCCCGGTCTGGATGGCGCCGATGTTGCTGGAAAAAACCAGGACGTCGGTCAGCGGCAAGACGCCGTAGCCCTGATGGGCCTCATGAATGACCCGGCCGAACAGGTTCAGCCGGCCGTTGCCGCACTGAATGCGGCTGTCGGGGCGCAGCTCGGTCGCGTCCAACGCCGCGGCCACGGTGACGATCTTGAACACCGAGCCGGGCTCGAAGGGCACCGAGAAAGCGTGGTTGAAGCGAAGGTGGCCCGGCTCGCCCGGCTCTGGAAGGAGGTTGGGATCGAAACTGGGGTAACTGGCCATCGCCAGCACTTCTCCAGTGCCCGGCCTCAAGACCACCACGCTGCCGGTGTCGGCGTGGTGAGCCTCGGCGGCCGCTCGCAACTCCCGCTCGGCGACGAACTGAATGCCGGCGTCCAGAGTTACGGTGAGACTGGTTCCGTGCTCAACCGGGCGGATGACGCGCGACCGGATGGCCCGCTCCTGGACGTCCTGGAGCACCTCGACCAGGCCCGGACGGCCGGCCAGTTCCCGGTCCAGGGCCTGCTCGAGGCCCAGGTTGCCTTTCCCGTCGAAGTCCACCGTGCCGATGGCGTGAGGCGCCAAGGCGCCGTTGGGGTAGTGACGCTCCGATTCCTGCGCGAAACGGACCCACTTCAGGTTGAGACTGCGGAGGCGCTCGGATTCCGACGAGTCGATCTTGCGCTTCACCCACAGAAAGCCGCGCCGGCTTTCGCGCGGCCGGTGGCAACCCGGGCAGCGCATGGGCGTCTGGATCCGCGCCAGGAACTGGTCGCGATCCAGGCTGAGGACTCCCGACAGCAGGTCGGCGGCCACGCCGTCGTCGGGCAACTGACGCGGGCTGACGTAAACCGAATCCGCCAGCAGGCTCTTGGCTAGCAGGCGGCCCAGGCGGTCGAACAAGGCGCCGCGAAGGGCCGGCACCTCCGTGATCTCGCTCTGCTGCCGGCGCGCCTCCCGCAGCAGGGTCTCATGGCAGGCCACCTGGAGATAGACCAGGCGCCAGAAGATGAGGAAGGCCCAGACGAAGGCCGCCCCGGCCAGCATGAACAACCGAGTTGTAGTCTTGGGGTTGGACCGCACATCCACGTCCCGCCCTCCAGTCTGTCGCGGCGCTACTTGGTGGGGACGTTGTGAGCGAGCGAGCCGTCCGCCTTCGGGTTCGCGACCACGATCTGGCTGGGCGCCGGGTCGTAGAGTTGCATCTCACGAGCCAGCTCCTCGAGCCTCTGGGGGCTCAGCAGGGCGGCTTCCTCGACCTCCAGCGCCTCCTTGTCCCTGAGCAACTGGACGTGCTGCCGCTCCAGCTCCTGAACCTCGTAGCCGGTGATCGTGCCCAGCAGGTTGGGCAGCGAGACGATCATCAGCACAATCGCCCCGATCGAGGAGACCACTATCGTCTGCCAGCACCGGCGCCGCGCGCCGGCGTTCGGCCGCCGCACCACCCGGCTGTTATCGATCTTTTTCGCGTGCAGGTAAACGTCTTCGAACGGGAGCGGACGCAACCGGTCTTCCTCCACCGCCTCGTCCCAACCCGCCGGCGCCAGACTCTCCACCGGGAGAGCGCCGAACCCGGTCCTCTCAAGCAGCGCTGCCTGTGTTGCCATGCTCTTCCCCTGCTACTTCATCTCCAGCGCCCGGAGCTGCGCGCTACGGGACGCGGGATTGCTGCGAACCTCTTCGGCGGACGGCGCGACCACGTGCTTGGTCACCAGCCTCGCCCGCCCCTGCCTTACCAAGCTTCTGAACGATTCCTTGACCAGCCTCGACTCCAAAGAATGAAACGCTATGATGACGATGCAGCCGCCGCCGGCCACCAGCTCGGGGGCTGACTCCAGCAGCGCACTCAACTCCTGGTCTTCCTGGTTCACCCAGCGGCGCAGGGCCATAAAGGTCTGGGTGGCCGGATGCAACCGGGTGGTCCGGGGCGCGGCCCTCGCCACCACGCTTGCCAGGTGGAGCGTGGTGCGGATGGGCCGCGCCGCCATGATGCTCGAAGCTATCTTCTTGGCCCTCCTGACTTCGCCGAAACGAAAGAGTGAGTCGGCGATCTCCTTTTCGCTTCTGGTGTTGATCAAATCGCCCGCGGTCAAGCCCGTGGTGCGATCGAAACGCATGTCGAGCGGAGAATCCGCCGACAGGCTCAGGCCACGCTCCGGACTGAGCAATTGGGCGCGACTGGCGCCCAGGTCGGCCAAAAGGCCGTGCGCTTTCTGGATGCCCAGCTCCGCCAGCGTGGTTCGCAATTCCGAGAAAGCCGCTTTCCGAAACCAAATCCGGTCCGCCCAGGCGGCGGTATTCTGTCGCGCGATCTCCAGAAACTCCCCGTCGCGATCGGTGGCGATCACCAGCCCGGTGGTGAGGCGCTGGGCGATGGCCGCGGTATGCCCGCCCAGCCCGGCGCTGACATCCAGGTAGATGCCGTCGGGCCGCACCGCCAGATGCTCCAGAACTTCCCGCACCAGAACTGGAACGTGCATGCACGGCTATTTCAACCCCATCTTGCGCAGCACTCTCAGTTTTTCCTTGAGGTTTACCGAGGCGCGCTGCATGCGCTCCTGATAAACAGCCTCGCTGTAGACCTCCACGGCGCCCTTATAAAAGCCCACCCACACGGGCTGGTTCTCGATGTCCAGCTTCCGGCGGAGCTGCGGCGGGATGAGAATCCGGCCGTCCTTGTCCAGCGGGGAGGTGGCGCCATAGACCTTGGCGGCGAAGGCCACGTCCTCAACCGTATCCGGATCCTCCTGGCAGTCCTCGAAAAAGCTTGCATTCAGGCGCCAAGTGGACATAGGATAGATGCGTACGACCCGTTCATCCAGTGTGGTGACGAAGAACTGCTGCTCATCGAAGGCGCCCAGGAAGCTCTCGAAGTCGCGGGGCAGTTTCAGTCGGCCCTTGTCGTCTACACGCGAATGGTAGATGGCCTGAGGGGGCTCGGGAAGGACGAGTTGGGGCGGGCTGTCTGGCACTTATGCGCCACCTATCGGCCAGATTTTGACATATCCTTAGCCCTCTTGCAAGCTTTTTCCGCACCGGACGCACTCCGAGCTTCATTTTACGGCGAAGAGCAGGCGAAGCCCGCAGCTTCGGCTTTCCGGGAGGAGCCCCGGGCGCCGAATTTGGCTCCGCACCGACCAGACTACCTCCGGGTGCGCTACCGAGCCCCACAACGCAGTTGCACCAGCCGCCCGCGCAGTGCACACTATACTTTTCCGCTATTGTGCGGCAGCATCAGATCATCAGTGAGAGGTGGATAATGCCTGACCAAGATCATCACATCGAACAAGCCTACGCTCTGGCCCAGGAGCGCTACGCACGACTCGGCGTCAACACCGAGACCGCCCTCGACCGGCTGGCCGCCGTTGCCATCTCGCTGCACTGCTGGCAGGGCGATGACGTTGGCGGCTTCGAGTCGGCGGCAGAGGAACTCGGCGGCGGGCTGGCCGTCACCGGCCACTACCCCGGCAAGGCTCGCACACCAGAGGAGCTTCGGGCCGACCTGGACATGGCGCTCTCGCTGGTCCCGGGCAAGCACCGGCTGAACCTGCACGCCATGTACGCCGAGACCGGCGGCCGGCGGGTTGAGCGGAACGAGCTCCGTCCGGAACACTTCCGGCGCTGGATCGACTGGGCCAGGGGCCAAGGCATGGGGATGGACTTCAACCCCAGCTACTTCTCCCACCCCAAGGCCGCCGACGGCTTTACGCTGGCGCATTCCGACCCCGGCATACGTCGCTTCTGGATCGAGCACGGGATCGCCTGCCGCCAGATCGGCGCGGCGATGGGCCGGGAGCTCGGCACCCCCTGCGTCACCAACGTCTGGATCCCCGACGGACTCAAAGACCTCCCCGTTGACCGCAAGGGTCCGCGCCTGCGCCTGATCGAGTCGCTGGACGCCATTTTCGCCGAACCCCTTGACC
>CAYGVJ010000137.1:0-13963 GCA_964353255.1 uncultured Solibacteraceae bacterium
GATACCCGCGGGCGGGTCGGCGCGGCGAAGCGAACCCTTGACGGCGAGGACGGCTTTGGAAAATCAGCCAAGAGGGAAAGGGGGCTGGGTTCCCGCCATGGCAAGAGCTCCGGCACGCTCACCCACTAAAAACCCGGAAATCCCAGAAAGAGGGCTGGCGAGTCATTCACACGCACTGGTCAATGACCAAGCCGCTGCTGCCCGCCCCGCGGCAACCGTGACCGCCTGCTTGGCCGGACACTGGCGTCCTGTCCCGCTGGGGCCTTGACCATAGCCACCTGCGCGGCCGACAGGCTGAACGCCTGTCCCACGATCTTCTTGGAAATCCGTTTGCGGGACAGGACACTAGCGAAGACAAGCCGGCTTAACCAGAGAGAGAGGATACGGCGCATTCCTGCGCGGGTTTTCCGGCTCGTAAAGCACGCAGATTGTGCTGCCAGGCGCCGGAGGCTTCCGGGTGGGACCACTGTGCCCCTTGGCGATGGCCCCGCTGAGCACCGGAAACTCGTAGTGAATGGTTTTTCCGTGTTGCGCCCGCGTGTGGCGCGTCACCAGAGCGGGCGCCGGCCGCCCTCCGGCCAGCAGGCGCCGCTGGCTCAGGAGCCGTCGCGTGACGAGCCAGCCAGCAACTGCCAGTCCCCCGGCGACCAGGTAGGGGACCCACATGGGCGTGGGCTTCCCCTCGTGGCCGCGGGGATAGCTCAGAGCCGGGTCCGACGGAAGATAGCGTACCGGCAGGCCGGATCCCACCCGAAGGTTCCTCCAGGCTCGGAGCGGGAGCTTTGCCCGCCGATCATACGTGCGCCCCTGGGCCGTGAACTGATAGGCCACCCACGGCTGCTTGTCTTCGTCTCGGCTCCGCCAGAGTCTGGTGATACGGCCCTCCGTGTCCACACCCTGCTCCTGAAGGAGGCGCCGGTTCTCCGCCTGCCGGCTGGCTGTGACTTGAAGGGCGACACCGGCGGCCGGGGCCCCAACAAACAGCGCCACGGCCAGGGCCAGCAGAGCCTTCCCTGCGCCATTGAAACGAACCGGGCGGGGCCGTGAACGGTCCAGGCCGTCCGGAGGCGTCCAGCGCCGCTGTAACTCCAGGAGTCGGATTCGGTTGTCCATGGCTCACTCCCCAGGGCCGGCAGGCCGGCCTCGATCCTCTTCGGCGGCCGGGGACCGGTCTGCCACACGCAGGCGCCCGGTCTCCTGGAGAGCGCCCCGCAGCAAGAACTCGATCTGCGCGTTGAGGCTGCGCAACTCAGCGTCCGCCCAGCGCTGGAGGGCTTCGTGCGTCGCCGGGTCCAGCCGCAGCAGGAATGCTTTCCGTTGCGCCATTTCTCCTTCCCTACATCGGGACCTGCCCCTGCGCCCGTTTTGCCGGGCGGCGGACTACTGATACAGCGTGCCGGTGTTGACGACCGGCTGGGCGTCACGGTCGCTGCACAGCACCACCAGCAGATTGCTCACCATGCTGGCCTTGCGCTCTTCGTCGAGCTGCACGATCTGCTTCGAGCTCAACTGCTCCAGGGCCATCTCCACCATGCTCACGGCTCCCTCCACGATCTTTTGCCGGGCCGCGATGATGGCACTGGCCTGTTGCCGCCGCAGCATCGCACTGGCGATCTCGGGCGCGTAGGCCAGGTGGCTGATGCGGGCCTCGATCACCTCGACGCCCGCCTTGGCCAGGCGCTCCTGTACCTCCTCGCGCAGCCGGTGGGAGATCTCCAGCGCCGACATGCGCAGCGAGATCTGGCCCTCCGTGTGCGCGTCGTAGGGGTAGCTGGTGGCCAGGATGCGCACTGCGGCCTCGCTCTGCACATGGACGAAGTGCTCGTAGTCGTCCACGTGGAACATGGCTTCGGCCGTTTCCACGACTCGCCACACCACCACCGCGGCGATCTCGATGGGGTTGCCGTCGTGGTCGTTCACCTTCAGCTTGCTGCTCTCGAAATTGCGCACGCGCAGGGAGACCCTGTGGCGTGTCATCAGCGGGTTCACCCACCAGAAGCCCTGCTCCTTGATCGAACCCTTGTACACGCCAAACAACTGAAGCACCCTGGCTTCATTGGGACTGACCGCCGTCAGCCCAAACCCGCAGAGGACATCGACTGCCAAGATCACCAGGGAAGCAATGACCCACCAAGCGGCGCTGGCTTTGGCCGCCGAGACCAGCATGTACGTCGAAAAGATCAGCACCGCCACCAGCAGCAACAACATCAGCCAGCCCGAGTACCCTTTCATAACGTGTTCCTGCAACATGGGACCGTTCTCCTTTCTTGAAATCACAATGATATCATTATGATTTCATTGATGTCCAGAGAAATATGTCCCGTGTTTTCAGTAGGATGGCGGCGGGAACACAGCGCACTGCGGCGCCGCGTTCAGAGATTGGTGCGCGGTGTCACTTCGCCGCGGGGGGAGAAGCCGGCTTGGACTCCGTTTTCGGAGGCTGCTTGGCGTCAGCGGCGCCCTTATCGGTCGGTGAAGGTGGGGCCTCCTTACCGGCCTCCGACTTGCGGGCGTAGTCGGTCGCGTACCAGCCGGTCCCCTTGAACTGAAAGGTGGACGGGGAAACCAGCCGCTCCAAGGCTCCGCCGCAGTCTTGATGCACCTTCAGAGGCTCATCGGAGAATCTCTGGAGGACCTCGAAGACGGTCCCGCAGCGCTCGCACTTGTATTCGTAGAGAGGCATATCAAGCCGCGGCCTTCCGGATCTTCTCGGCCAGCACCTCGATGGCCTTCTTGAGCAGCTTGTCCTCGGTGGGCTTCGCCGGCGGCGGGGCCTCGGGACGCTCGGGAACGGCTTCCTCCTCCACTCCCGGGATGGGCTCCATCTCCACCACGGCCACCGTGGGTGTGACGCCGGCATCCTGGATGGCCTTGCCGGCGGGCGAGTAGTACTTGGCTACCGAGAGAAGGATGGCGCTGCCGTCCTCCATGGTGATGGCTTCCCGCTGGGCCGCGTCGCCGTAAGTGCGCTCTCCGACCACCTCGGCGCGCTTGTTGTCGAGCAGCGCGGCCGCGGCCACCTCGGCTGCTCCGGCCGTGCCGCGGTTGGTGATGAGAATCAGCGGCAGGCGGCTTACCGCCTTGGCGGGATCCGCTTCAAAGTTCTTTCGAGGCACCCGCTGCCCTTGCAGGTAGGCCAGCAGTCCCTTGCTCAGGAAGAGGTTGGCCGCCGCCAGGCCATCCTGCGGCGCGCCGGTCGCGCACGAACGCAGGTCCAGGATGAGGCCCTGGGGATTCTGCGCCTGAAGCTCGGTCACCGCGCGGGCCACGTCTCCGGCGCGCCCCGCCGCCAGGCTCTCAGCCTTGACGTAGCCGAACTGCTCCGGCAGCATCCTGCGCGTAACCGCCGGGTACTGGAGGGGCGCGCGGGTGAGCGTGAGCTTCTTGGGCTCGGGCTGGCGTACGGTGAGCACCGACATCTCCACCGAGCTTCCAGCCTTGCCCTGCAACAGCAAATCGGCGTAGGCCAGCGGCATGTCGCGCGTCGAGGCCCCGTTTATGGCATCCACCATGTCGCCCGTGCTCAGGCCCGCCCGCGCCCCTGGCGAGCCCGGCATCGCCGAGACCACGCCCAAGTAGCCGTACTTCTTCGAGAGGATGAGGCCCACGCCGGCCTGCACCGTGTCCTTCTGCTTCAAGTAGTCCTTGTACTGCTTGGGATTCAGGTAGCTGGCGAAGGGGTCGATGGATTCCAGCAAGCCGTTCAGCGCGCCCAGGGTGACACTGGCCATGTCGGGCTCTTCCACGTAATCGCTCTTGATGCGGGAGAGCACCTCGGTGTAGACGGCGAGCTGGCGGTAAGGGCCCTCGCGCGAGGCGCTCTGGTCGAGGGCGGCGCCGGTCACCACCAGCGCTACGACACAGATCGACAACACCACTACGGTGATCTTCAAACGTCTGTACATGTGTTTGCGACTACCCTCAGTATAGCAGTGGGGCGAGCCTCCGGCTTGCCGGGGGCCGGACGCGGACGGGGCGTCCGCCCTACATCGAGGGTTGAAAGGGCGTTTTGCGGGCGATACGGCGCCCCCCGACCTCTGACAATCGTTCTATACTGCAACTAAACAGTGGGACACCGTTGCCCAATCTCGGGGCAAGGGGCGCTTTGGGCGCTTATCGTCGCAGGGAATAGTCTGGCCCTCGCGGGTGCATCGCCGCCTCCGCCCGTCATGCTCTGGGCCTGGGAGCGTGCCTCCGACCTTCGCGGCCTCCCGCACGACGCGGGGGTAGCGTTCCTCGCCTCCACAATCACGCTGGTTGGCGGGAAGGTCGAGGTGTGGCCGCGATTCCAGCCGCTCCAGCTCACGCCTGGCACGTTCCGTATGGCCGTCATTCGGATTCGGACCATTCCCGACAGCCGGCTAGGCTTGACTGTCACGCAGCGCCGAGCCACGGTGGATGCAATCGTCGATACCGTGCGCATCGTGCGTACAGATGCCCTGCAACTTGATTTCGACGCGCGGGCGTCGGAGAAGTCCTTTTATGCGGCACTGATCCGCGGCGTACGAGAGTCGCTTGGCCCAAACCGCTTCCTGTCGATCACGGCGCTGGTGTCGTGGTGCGGGGCTTCGAGCACCTGGCTGAACACGCTGCCCGTAGATGAGGTTGTTCCGATGACCTTTGAGATGGGGTCCGGGACGGCTGCGATAGAAACGATGCTCCGTTCTGGAGGCAACTTCGAGAACCCTCGATGCCAAGACAGCATCGGCATCTCATCAAGAGATGTCCCTGTACGTGCCCGCGGGTACCGTCGCGTTTACGTCTTCCAATACGACGACTGGACGGAAGCACTGGTCGGCTCCGTACTTGATCGATTTCGATGAAGAACATCCTCGTTGCGGTCTTGATCGCCGGCGCCCTGGCGTTGGCCATCGCGGTCGCCTGCATGCCGATTTTCCCGAAAACCGTTTTCACGTTTGAACGGCACCCCGATTTTCCGCGCACAACGTATCTGAGCGGCAAGCTGGGCGTGATTCAACCGAGTTATGCGAGGTCATATCTGGTCATCGCTTATCGATACCTGCAAGGGCCGGCGCTGACGGCGGATGAGCAGCAGCAGGTGCGAGAGTATTGGAAAGACCGGGAATCCGGCGATTGGGACAAGACAGCCATCTATTGGATCGAGCGTTGGGAAGCCGCCAGGGAGACGGTTCCGGGCGCCGCGCCGCCGACCAAGAGCGCCGTCACCCGCGGCCGCTACGCGTTTAACCCGCAAACGAACGCGTTCGTTCTTAACTGTGCCGAAGACGCCTACAACGCCGCCGTTCAAACGCTCGGTGACCGGGGCGCCCGCTTCGGCCTGCGCAGCGCTGCCCTGCGCTCCTGGCGCGACGCACAGGACCTGGTTTTCCAGAGTTGTGACGCGACCGCCGCCGTCATTCCACCCGCTGCCACACCGGACCTTCCCGAACTTATCCGAGCCGACCGCGAATATCAGATTGCGGCCGCGCACTTCTATGCCAACCACTACGTGGAAGCCGAAGCCCGGTTCCGCCGAATTGCCGGGGACGGCCAGTCACCGTGGCAGTGGATCGCGCCGTACCTGGTGGTGCGAACGCTCGCTCGCGCCGCCGATGCCGAAGAAGGCCGCAGAGCGGACGCGGAAAAGGCCGCACGCGAACTGCTGGCCAGCAAGACATACTCCCGGCTGCTTGGCATGACCACGGTGCTGCTTCACCGCGTGATCCTGAAGCAGCGTGATGAGGCCTACTTCCACGCTCTTGCGCAGGACCTTGCGGGGGGCGGTTCTGTCCGTGGCTGGCGTGAAGAACTATGGGATTACACTACCCTGTATGACAAATTCATCGCCTACGACCCTTGGGACCGCTGGAATCCCGAACCGAAGAAGGTTGATCCGGAGATCTTCTACCGCGACGACTTGAGTGATTGGATCTTCACTTTCCAGCAGCGTGACCCGAAGGCGTATGATCACGCTCTAGAACGCTGGCGGCGCACCCATAGCCGCCCGTGGCTGATTGCAGGACTCCGTCACGCTGACTGGACACGGCGTAGTGTAAACGAGTTGATCGCCGCGGCCGCGGATGTGAAACCGTCGGCCCCAGGATTCGAGACCATCGCCTATTATCGGCTCGCTCTGCTGATCGACTCCGGGTACAAGTCGGAGGCGCGCGAGGAACTCGACCGCATTCTCTCGCTCGACATGCCCAAGTCCTCCGTAAACCTGTTCCGCGGCCTGCGCATGCGCACGGCGCGGAACCTTACGGGTTTCCTGACCTTTGCCGCACGCAGGCCGGTAATGCTGACCACAGACTGGAACGAAGGCGAGACACCGCCGTGGGGGAGAAACGATCAGTGGGAGCGGGGCATGGTGGCGCCGGCGGCAGGCAAGGACCTGCTGGATCGAGACTCCATTAAGGTCCTGAACGAACGGACGCCCATACGGCTCCTGCGTCAAGCGGCTCTCAGCGGCTCAGTCCCGGGTTACCACGAACCGGACCTCGTGCTCAGCGTCTTCACGCGCGCCGTGCTGCTCGACGACGTTGAAGACGGTGTGCCGCTGGCGCAGCGCCTCCGCGCGATGGGCGCCGACAGATCCGGCTACCTTACGCCGTACCTTAGTGCGGCGGAGCCGGAAGCTCGCCGATTCGCAGCGATTTTCTACCTCCTCCATCACCCTGAAGCGCGCCCCTATATCGCCTCCGGGATGGGTCGCCTCACGCGAGCCGGCCGCATCGATGACTATCGCGACAACTGGTGGTGCCCGGTTGATATCCAGGTAGAACTCGATGCTCGCACTAACATGTCCCAGTATTCCGGGCCGCTTCCGGAGCGCCAGGATCCTGATGCACCGCGCTGGAGCGTCGCTTTCCTCTCGGCAGACGATTGCAAAGAAGCTGCGCAGGAGATGAAGCGCTTGGCCGCAACTGGCAGCGGACCGGATTTCTTCATTGCCGAGACCATGAGGTGGGCCAAGGCTCATCCGAGCGATCCTCGGGCGCCCGAAGCGCTGCGCTGGGCACTGCGTTCACAACGTTATGGCTGCGTGACCAGGCACACTGCGGCCGCGGCCGAGAAGGTATGGAAGTATCTCTGGCGGCGGTACCCCAAGAATCCGTGGACGCGACTATCGTACTACCCGTTCGAGTCTGAGAACCTGCCTGCGCCCTATCGGCCGAGATGAACCCGTGCGACGGCACGAACTGCTATCGACTCAACGGGACTGGTACCGGCAGGTCAAGGCCCGCGCAATTGCAGGAGACCGGCGCAGAGCGGAACAGACTTCACTCATCCGCCGCGGCCACGTCGCCTCCGATTCCCAAACAGACAGGTCATCGTCCGCGCGAGGGCCAATCTCGTAGCCCTTGCGGTCACGCTCCTCCAGGCCCCGGATCTCCAGCCTCCTCAGATGCTCGCGCACGGCGTCACGAATCAGCGCAGACCGGTTCAGTTTCGTGCGACGCGCGGCCTGGTCCGTCGCCCGGAGCAGCTTTGAGTCGAAGACCACCTGGATCGTTTCCATATGTGGACTCCAATCCACAGTATACTCCACACCGGGCAGTTCATCCGTGGACCCCCGTGGCCGTAATCCGTACGCAAGGATCTGTCCGGCCAGGGGGCCGGACGCGGACGGGGGCGTCCGCCCTACAATGGCGCGCCGTAGGGCGGCTCCCCTGAGCCGCGAGCCAGCCCCCCGGCTGGCTCACCCTCGCTACGTACGGATTACGGCCGCGGGAAGCTGAACGGTATTAAGGCCCGGCCTACTTCGCAGGCTCCTCCGGCTTGGGCGCCGGGCGACCCACGCCCAGGTGGTCGTAGTTCAGCGCGGCGTTGAACAGCAGGAAGAAGCTGCCCTGGGTCTGCTGGCGCCACATGGGGTTGTTGGCGAACAGCAGCACGTGGCCCTTGCCCACCGGCACGTCCAGGACGGCGGGCCGGTTGGCCAGCTCCCGGCCGCCGGCCAGCATTCCCGACACCAGCAGGTCTTTCTCGTCAACGAAGCGGAGAATGACACGCGGGCGGGCCTCCGGGGGCGGCAGCAGGTTGCGCACGTACTCGCGCATCTCGTCGGGTATGGGCGGCTCCTCACCGGGTCTTACTTCCGGTCGCGGAGGCGCCGGTGTGTAGGGCCGGCCCTGCGGGATGTCGGGGTCGGTCAGCGAGCCGCGCCCCGAGGGCCGCACGGTCGGGCCTTCCTCTCCGAACCCTCTTCCGAAGCCCATGCCGCCCATCAGGCTGACCTGGAAGACGGGGGCCTGGCTGAAGTAGACGGCCAGCCGGTCGGGGTAACCGTAGGCGATGGGGCTGCGCTTATCGGCGAACATCGCGTTCAGCACGCTGCCGCGAGCCTGCAAGTCGCGGGTCTGGGTGATCGAGACGCCCTCGATCATCCCGTAGTCGATGGGGATGGAGGCGTTGCCGGCGATGGTGACAAACAGCCCGCCCTGCTCGACGAACTTCCCGAGGTTCACCACGCCCTGGAGGCCCATGCCGCCGCGCATGTCGTCGGTCTGGTCGGGCGAGGTGCCCATGTTAGGCGTCAGTTCGGAGGCCTTCCAGGGGATGGGCTCGCCGCGCATAGGAATGCCGTTGACCAGGCGCTGCGAGGAACCCGAGGTGGGTCCGAAGATGATCACGTCGTAGCGGCTGCGCAGGTCCGGGGTGTCGCGGAGGACATGGTCGGAGATGTACTGGTAGGGGATGCGGAGCCCGTCCAGAGCGAGGCGGAACCAGCCTTCGGTTTGGGTGCTCAGCCAGGTGTGAACCAGGGCGATGCGGGGCACCGCCAGCGGGTGGGTGGAGGTCTTCGGCAACTCCGAAACGGCCCAGGCCGTCAGGCCCAGCTCCGCCGCGGCCTGCTCGAGCCGCGTCCGCAGATCCGGCGGGTTGCCCCCAGCGGGAATGACGAACGTGCCGGCGCGGAACTCCTGATCCAGGGCCTTGAAAGACTCCTCGGCGGCCAGCATTCTCACGTCCGCGAGGCGGAAGCGGAAGGTCGCCAGCGTGTTGTCGGTGTTGTGGTTGATGAGGTAGGCGGCCGCCGGCGCCGAGCCGCGCACTGCGCCCGCCACCCGCGCGGGAGCGGTGAGCGCGGTCATCTTGGCCTTCAGGATGGCGCCGTCGGTGACGCGCACGGTCTTGACGTTGCGCAGCGCTCCCAGCGACCACCCGGTGTCGTCATAGGGGCGCGGATCGCTGGGATTGTAGAACTGCGTGTCCAGCAACATGTCGGCCATGCGGCTGTAAGGCTGGTCCATGCGGATGACGCAGCTGGCGGCCGGGAACTTGGTCTTCGTCTCTTCCTTTCCTTGCTTGAGCGTCAGTTCGACGGGCTCGTCCAACTTGTTCACCTCGACGCCCTGAAGCTGGAGCAGATTGACCAGCTCGGCGCACTCGACCGGCCTGGGGTCGTCCGCCGGGATGATCCAAGCAGCGGGGCCTTCCTTGGCGGCCTTTTCCACCGAGCGTCTGCTCTTGAGGTAGAAGTTTTCCAGGTACTGCTGCCGGTTGTTGGCCACAAGCTGCAGGGCAAACAGCACCCCGCTCTGCTGGAGGTTGATGTTGTTGCGGATGGACCACTTCACTCTGGGCAGCGGTGGGTTGGGCCGGAACCAGGTGCGGGTGGTCTGGCCGGCCTGCACGGTGCGCTCGCCGGTGTCGGCGCCGCGCCCGCCGAAGGTTTCGTAGAAGCGGCCGATCGAGTTGTGGCCGTTGGCCACGTAGAACATGTAGTTGGCGGCCCAGCCGTCGTAGAAGCCGTGAGTCCAGACGCCCGGCACGCCCCGCTTGGTCAGCTCGGTGATCTCGTGGTAGGCCAGCGTGTGCCACTCGTTGATCACGATCGGATCCAGCCAGGCGTTGTACGGCCCCATTCCGGTCGAGACGTAGAGGAACGGCACGGACTCGTGCAGATCGTGCAGCACCTGGGGGCGCCACTCCAGAAAGGCCTTCATCATGTTGCGACTGAGCGCCAGCGACATGCCCATGGCGTCGCGGTTGTTGTCGTGGGCCACGTACTTGCCCCAGTAGATCAAGCTGGGTGCGGCGCGCTTGGGGTTGGCCTTCTGGTAGCGGTAGACGTCCACCTGGCGATCATGGCCGTCCACCTCCACCAGCGGCGTGATCAGCGTGATGAGGTTCTTCCGGATGGCCTGTAGGAAGGGCGTCTCCTCGACGGCCAGGCGGTAGGCCAACTCCATCAGCATCTCCGGCGAGCCGGTCTCAGGCGAGTGGATGCTGCCCGAGATCCAGTACATGGGGATGCCCTCGGCGATCAGCGTTCGGGCTTCCGCTTCCGTGAGCTTGCGCGGGTCAGCCAGCCGGGCGGTGATTTCCCGTATGCGGGCGAGCTTCAGAAGGTTCGCCTCGTCGGAGATAACCACCAGGAGCATCTCCCGGTCCTCCTCGGTGCGGCCGAGCGAGAAAATCCGTACCCGCGGCGAGGCCAGCTCGAGCGCCCGCAGGTAAGCGTAGATGTCCTTCGAGTAGGTGAGCTTCTCGGGCGTGCCGACGACGTAGCCGAGCGCCTTCTCCGGGCTGGGCACGGTGTCGGAGGCCGGCAGATGATCGACCAGCTCGGTGAGGAAGAAGGGTTCCGTGGTGTACTCGCGTATCTTCTTCGTGTAGCCTTCGTCGATCTTCTGCTCGGCGGGTGCGGGTTTCGGTTTGGCGGCCTTGGCTTTCTGGGCGGCCGGGGCGGAGGCGATGGCGCTGGCGGCGAAGAGCAGCGTCACCAGCAGGCGTGGAAATCTGTGGTGTGTGCGCATACGCTAACCTCGCTATCATAATGCAATTGGGTTCATGACGACACTGACACATCTGGAGTGCAGCCTGTGCGCGGCCAGGTTCGAGCCTGGCAAAGTCTACAACCTCTGCTCCTGCGGCGGGCCGCTGCTGGTCCGCTATGACCTGGAAATGGCTCGGCGAAGCTGGAACCGGGAATGGATCAGGAGCGGACCGTCCTCGATGTGGCGCTATGCGCCAGTGCTCCCGGTGAGGAACCCGGCCTCGGTGGTTTCACTCGGCGAAGGCATGACGCCTTTGATCCGCGCCGGGCGCCTGGGCCGGCGGCTGGGCGCTCGGAACCTGTGGATCAAGGACGAGGGTTTGAATCCCACCGGCTCCTTCAAGGCGCGGGGACTGGCCTGCGCTGTCTCGATGGCCGTGGAGCTGGGGATCAAGAAGGTGGCCATCCCCTCGGCTGGCAACGCCGCTAGCGCGCTGGCGGCTTACGCCGCTGCCGCCGGCCTGGAGGCCCACATTTTCCTGCCTTCGGACGTGCCGCAATCCAACTACCTGGAGTGCCTGGCCTTCGGGGCGCGCGTGACCCTGGTGGACGGCCGGATCAGCGACTGCGCCAAGCTGGTGGCGGCCGGCGCGGCGCGCGAAGGCTGGTTCGACATGAGCACGCTCAAGGAGCCCTACCGGATCGAGGGCAAGAAGACCATGGGTTATGAACTGGCCGAGCAGTTCAACTGGGAGCTGCCGGAGGTCGTCTTCTACCCCACCGGCGGCGGCGTGGGTCTGATCGGCATGTGGAAGGCCTTCGGGGAAATGGAGGCGCTGGGTTGGATCTCCAGCCGGCGGCCCAAGATGATCGCGGTGCAGGCCGAGGGCTGCCAGCCGGTAGTCGAAGCCTTCCAGCGGGGCGACGCGCGCTGTCGGTTCTTCGAGAACGCATCGACGGTAGCCGCCGGCCTGCGTGTCCCCAAGCCGCTAGGCGATTTCCTGATCCTGAACGCCCTGAGGGTTAGCGGGGGAACTGCGGTTGCGGTCAGCGACGCGGACTTACTGGACGCGGGCGTGGAGCTGGCTTCCGAGGAGGGCATCTTCGCCGCTCCGGAGGGCGCCGCTTGCATAGCGGCTCTGCGGAAGCTTCTGGCAGAAGGTTTCCTGAGGCCCGAGGAGCGGATCGCTATCTACAACACCGGCGCCGGCCTGAAGTACCTGGAGGTCTACTCGACCCGCTTCCCCCGCCACGCGGCCTCCGAGCCGGACAAGCTGGGCGGGCTGATCACCCCGCGCTGAGGCGGGGGGAACGGAGGGGCGATGGAGACAACAGCAGTCCGTCATCCACCAGCTTCAACTCCAGCCGCCGCCCCTCAATGCCGGCCAGCCGAAGGATCGCCTTGGGAATGCGGACCCCCAGCGAGTTTCCGATCCGCGTCAACTGCGTCGTCACGGTCGCCTCCTGGCGTAGTTATACCGTATTACTTCCGCTTGATCACGAAAGGCATCCCGGCTGCCGCCGGCGTGCCGATGATCAACGCCACTGTCCATCCCTCCTGCTATCCGATGGACGTGCCGTCAATCCAGCGGGCGACCGACGCAGAAGGGGTGGACTACTCGCGGTAGGTGGTCCGTGAACCGGCCTACCTCCCAAACTCATTTCCTCTACCTCGTTTCAACCAGGATTTCCTTTTTGGCTCCCGGACGGATCGCGGCTGGCGCCGGCAACGCCGGGGTGCCCTCTGGGCCCCGCCGCAGCACGCACGCGAACCGCCGCCGCGTCAGATGGCTCTCGGCCAGCAGCAGCCAGCAGCAACGAGCGTGCTGGCCTTCCTTAGATCCACTGCTTGGCCGGGCCCCGCGGGTTGTAGAACCGCACCACCGCCTGGCTGTCGGTCTCCAGGCTGGTGTTGAACAGCAGCAGCCGATGATGGCAAATGGGCTCGCGTTGACATCCTCGTAGCCGGCCAGGCGGCTGTAGACGGACTGCCGCAGCAGATCAGCGAGAGGAAACTGCGTGTTCTTCGCCCGGCCAGGGCCGGTCAATTCTCACCCGCTGGGTGTGGACCTCCGGAGCCCGTTGATCACCTCAGAACCTGCTTAAATAAAGGCGTCTGCGAACCCGCGAACGTTAGCAGGCTACGTTGAAAAAGCTGCGCTGCGGCACGACCTAGTCGGAGAAACGGGCCGATTCCGGTTCGCCCTGGCGGGCGGCGATCCAGCGACGAACCACTTCGTGCAGTTCCTCCCGGCGGACAGGTTTGCTGATGTAGTCATCCATACCCGCGCCCAGGCATCTCTCCCGATCACCAGCCATGGCGTTGGCCGTCATGGCGATTATTGGCGTACGACGTGTCGCGGCTTCCAGGCGGCGGATCTCGGCGGTGGCTTGGAAGCCGTCCATCTCGGGCATCTGCACGTCCATCAAGACCAAGTCGTAGGGGTTCTTGGCCAGAGCTTCCAGAACCTGCTTGCCGTCACACACCGCCTCGGCCTGATAGCCTGCCTTTTCCAGGATGCGCAGCGCAATTCTTTGGTTGACCGGGTTATCCTCGGCCACCAGGATGCGGCCTCTGGCCTCGCCCCGAGCGGAGTCGGCCAGCAGCACTGCGGCCGCCTTTTGTTCCTCCACCCCGAGTTCTCCTTCTCGGTGTTTCGCGTAAGTGGCTGAGAACCAGAACCGGCTGCCCCGACCGGGTTCACTTTCAACGCCCATCTGCCCGCCCATTAATTCCACTAACTGCTTGGAAATCGCCAACCCCAAACCGGTGCCGCCGTATCGGCGGGTTGTAGAATCGTCTGCCTGCACGAAGCTTTCAAAGATCCGCGACCGTTGCTCCGGTGCGATTCCGATGCCGGTGTCTCGGATCGAAAACCGGATGATAACCCTTTCGGCGGTCTGTTCGGCCAGCTCGGCGTGGATAACTACTTCTCCCCGCTCAGTGAATTTCACTGCGTTACCCGCAAGATTCACCAGAACCTGCCGCAGGCGCCCCGGATCACCCGCCACTAGACGGGGCAAAGCGGGATCGGCGGCGCAAGTAACATCCAGCCCCTTGGTTTGAGCGCGCGTGGCGAGCGTGGCTCGGACCTGCTCCATTATCTGGGCCGGATCAAAGGGTATGCATTCGAGCTCCAGCTTGCCGGCTTCGATCTTCGAGATATCCAGGATGTCGTTAATCAGGCTCAACAGGGCATCAACCGAGTGCTGGATCCCCTCGGCGTACTCCCGCTGCTCCAGGTCGAGCGGGGTACTCAACAGCAGCTCGCTCATGCC
>CAYGVJ010000138.1:0-13949 GCA_964353255.1 uncultured Solibacteraceae bacterium
TTCATCTCGTCGTTGATGGCCGTGGCGCGCACGTCCAGCGCGCCGCGGAAGATGAAGGGGAAGCCCAGCACGTTGTTCACCTGGTTGGGGAAGTCCGAGCGCCCCGTGCACATGATGAGGTCCTGGCGAGTGGCGACCGCCAGATCATAGGTGATCTCCGGGTCCGGATTGGCCATAGCGAAGACGATCGGGTTGTCGGCCATCGTGCGCAGCATTTCCGGCGTGACGCAATCGGCCGTGGAGAGACCCACGAAGACGTCGGCGCCCCGCAGCGCGTCGGCCAGCGTGCGCGCCTCGGTCGGCCGGGCGAAACGCTGCTTGTAAGGATTCATGCCTTCCCTGCGGCCGTCATAGATGACGCCCTTGGTGTCGCACATGAGGATGTTCTCCCGCCGCACGCCCAGGCGGACATAGTGCCCGGCGCAGGCGATCGAGGCCGCGCCCGCACCGTTGAAGACCAGCCGGATGTCCTCCGGGCGCTTCCCCACCAGCTCCAAAGCGTTCAACAGCGCCGCGCCGGAGATGATGGCGGTGCCGTGCTGGTCGTCATGGAAGACCGGAATCCGCATGGTGCGCTTGAGCTCTTCCTCGATCTCGAAGCACTCCGGCGCCTTGATGTCTTCGAGGTTGATGCCGCCGAAGGTGGGCTCCAGCAACTGGCAGGCCCGGATGACTTCCTTGGGATCATCGGTGGCCAGCTCGATGTCGAAGACATCGATGTCGGCGAAGCGCTTGAACAGGACCCCCTTGCCTTCCATGACCGGCTTGCCGGCCAGGGCGCCGATGTTGCCCAGGCCGAGCACCGCGGTGCCGTTGGAGACGACCGCCACCAGGTTGCCCTTGCCGGTGTACTTGTAAGCCAGGGCGGGATCGCGTTCGATTTCCTTGCAGGGCACGGCCACGCCGGGCGTGTAGGCCAGGCTCAGGTCGCGCTGGGTCCGGCAAGGCTTGGTCGCGATGACGGCCAGCTTACCGGGAACCGGTAATGAGTGGTATTCGAGAGCATCTTCTTTACGGATCATTGCGTGAACCCTTTCTTGAACAGCGTACCGCGCTCCGGCTTCCGCTGCTAATGGCGCTGCATCCGGAACACGAACAGCTCGCTGAGCAGGAAGTTGGCCAGCGAGCACAGCGCGATGCTCAGCAGGTTGGCCGCCAGATAGTGCAGGTGCAGGCCCCCCACCAGCAGTCGCATGAACAGCAGGTTGCCCGCAATCGAGATCAGCCCGTTGCTCACGTGGAACCGCCACAGCGCGCCCAGCACCCAGGCCGGACGCGCCGCGTCGCCGGCGCGGTCCTTCCACGTCCAGCGGCAGTGCCACATGAAGTTGTGGAGGATGGCGGCCTCGACCGCCAGCGCGGTGGCCACCAGGTAGTGGATGCGCAACGGCCCGGCCAGCACGGTCAGGGCTGCGAGCTGCACCAGGATTCCGATGGCGCCGACGGCGTTGAACTTCACCCAGCGTTGGAACAGCGCGCGCAGGCTCACGGAATGCGCTCGGCGCGGTAGAGGATTCGAGTGTGTTTGACCACGGCCACCAGCAGCACCAGGGTCATGCACACGATGCCCGCCATTCCACCCACATCGAAGAGCCGGTAGCGCGCCCCGAACAGCGGCACCACCGGACGGAAAAGCAGCGCCACGTTGCCGATCATCAGCAGAATCCGCAGCTCAGTCGGGCTGAACTTCCAGAAGGAGAGGTGGAAGGTGCCGACGGTGTAGGTCGCCAGGTACACCTCGATGGTGAGCAGGAAGTACACAATCAGCAGGCCCGTGGCGATCCGCTCGCTCATGTAGCCGGAAAGCCCCAGCCCGGCCAGGAGGAAGAAGGTGCCGAGAGCGTCGCACACGTGGTCTACATAGAAGCCGTAACGGGGCCGCTGCCTGTTACGCACGCGCGCCAGGGTGCCGTCCAGGCTGTCGCCCAGCCAGTTCACCGCCAGGCAGACGATGACCAGCAGCAGCCCGAGCCTGCTCCACCGCGCGTACCAGTAGCTGAGCCCGGCGCCCAGCATGCCGGCCAGCCCTAGCGCGGTCAGGTGATCGGGGTTGATCCAGCGCGGGGTGCGCTGCGCCAGCCAGATCAGGCACCTTTTCTCCAGCGGCGCCAGCATGCTCACCTGCGCCCGTTCGGCTTCGCGGAAACAGGCTTTCTCCATCGAGGGTAGTATTCATAGTAGCCTGTCTGGAAGGCGGAGAGCGCTGCGATGATCAGAGTAGTCTGGCTGTGCGGGGCCTGGCTGGCGGCGCAGCCGGTGGCGATGCCGGCTACGCTCCAGCCGAAGACCGTCGAGGCTTTCGACCAGTACATCCGCGCCACGGAGGCCCGCCTGGAGCGGCAGGCGCGCGGAGAAGGCAACTTCTTGTGGGTGGATGAGTCGCCCGCCCGGCGCGATCAGGTGCGCAGGGGCGAGGCCGTGGTGGCGCCGTGGACAGGCAACGGCGAAGTGCACGTTCCCGGCGGGCTGATTCACGACTGGATCGGGGCGGTGTTCATCCCCCGCGCCACCCTCCGGCAAACACTGGCCCTGGTGCAGGATTACGACAACCACCGTAAGGTGTACCAGCCGGAGGTGATCGGCTCGAAGACGCTGTCGCGCGAGGACAATCACTTCCGGGTGTACCTGCGGCTGCTGAAGAAGAAGGTGATCACGGTGGTGCTCTCGACCGAGCATGACGTGATCTACTTTCCACTGGACGCGAGGCGGTGTCACAGCCGCTCGCACAGCACCCGGATCGCGGAGGTGATCAACCGGGGAGAGCCGGGCGAGCGCGAGCTGCCGCCGGGCAACGATCACGGCTTCCTGTGGCGGCTGTATTCCTACTGGCGCTTCGAGGAGCGGGACGGCGGCGTCTACGTTGAGTGCCAAGCCATCTCACTGACGCGCAGCGTGCCGACCGGCTTCGGCTGGCTGATCGAGCCCATCATTCGGCAATTGCCGCGCGAATCCCTGGCTAACACGCTGCGGGCGACGCGGGCCGCACTGAAGTAGGCTGTGTCTCCCGACTTAGCCGGCGTTCGAGGAGATCGGACCGACTGCAAACTCCTCAGCCACGCTCGCCGGAGTGGCCGCCCGTGCCCGGCTATCCGGCCCGTAACATCTCGTCCCAGGTGACCTCGCGGTGGAATTCGTACGCCATACGCCCCAGGATGGAGGTGAAGGTGCTTATGCCGGCCTCGTGGGACATGTTGTAGGGTTTGCCCGCGAGGATGCTGGTGTAGAAGGCCTCCACCGCGTCAATCGTGATCTCTCGCTTGGAGGGAACCTTCTGGATGAGGCTGGTGTCCTCCAGTTTGTCGTCGCTGGTCAGGCGGGCAGCCGCAACCGGCCCGTGCAGCTTGTAGTATGTGCGGGCTGTCTCCAGCACACCCTTGGGGCCGAAGAACTGTTCCTTCACGTCACGAAACCCGGCTGCGTACCTGGCGCTGAGGAGATAACCTTCGGCGCCGTTCGGGTACGTGTAGATGATGTCATAGTGATCGCTGGTGACATCCCCGTAGTAACTGGGGTAGCGCAGCCCTCCCTGACCAATGGCCTTTAGCGGGTGCGCCCTGGCGAACCAGTTGAGAGTATCCACGCCGTGGCAGTCGCACTCGACGATGTCACCGCCGGACAGATCCATCCACCGGGTCCAGAGCCGGATGCGCCGCTCTTCCTCCGTAAGGTTCGGCAACGGCAGGGTTGCCGGCGCGTTCAACCTCGGAGCCATGCCCAGGATCCAAAAACTCATCATCATCTTGGGCTCGCCGAGTTCTCCGGCCTCCACCAGTTCGTGAGCCTTCCGGTACTCCGGGCTGAAGCGTTGCTGAAAGCCGAACTGAATGGTCTTGGCCGGGTCCGCCTTCTGGCCCGCCCGCATCAGGCGCTTGACGCCGGCAACGTCCGCGCCGGCGGGCTTCTCGCAGTAGATATGTTTCCGGGCGGAGACCGCCGCTTCGAACTGCTCCGGGTGCAGGTAGACCGGCGTGGCGATCAGGACCGCATCTACGTCCTTGTCGTCCAGGAGTTGCCGGTAATCGCGATAAACCTTGGCCGCGGCGGCCCCGGGCACATTCTTACGGGCCTGCTGGATGCGGTCGTCGAAGATGTCGCAGATAGCCGCCACGCGCGCGCGCCCGTCTCGCGCCATCTGCCCGCCGACATACTGCCCGCGCGCGCCGGTTCCGACGATTCCGAATCCCACCGCCGAGTTGGCCTGCGTCCCGAAGACCGTGTCCGGCCGCAAGATCATGATTCCGGTGACGCCCGTCGCCGCTTCCCGCCTGGTCATTCTACGCATCAGTCCTCCTGTCTGGCATACCAAGAACAGGATACTCAGATCCGAGCTCCAAACGGAAGTCTTATCCCACGTTGAAATACACGCAGCCGGGGTGGTGGAAGACCAAAGCGCTGACGCGCGCCGGGCTCAAGATAGACACGGTGGACGCCCACCACCGCGTCCGGGCGCGTCCGGACCAGGCTCTCATTGCACCCTTCAAGCGCGGGGCCACCGTAATCAGCGGGTGTGAATGCGGCCTGCTGAAGCAGGGTGCCCATGGCGCCATCCAGGCACAGAGTGCGGGTCTGGTGTGCCGAAGCGTAAAACTGACGTCACGGCTACAATAGGTCACGGGGACCGCGATGAAGCAACATTGGCGCATCGGCATTGGGGCGCTCCTGTTTCTCTGCGCTGGCGCACGTGGCGAGGTGTACTCCGGCCTGATCGCCACCCGCGACGGATCGGCGGTGTTCGTCAATGTGAAGGCTGGTTTCGCCTCCAGCGACTGGTACGAAGTTCGCCTGGAAGGCGGGCGCCCGGTCGCCCACCAGCATGCCGGCGATATCACGGACATCAGCGAGGACGGCCAAGTCATCGCAACGACCTGGAAGGCCCAGAAATTCTGTTCATCTTCTGGCAGCACGTGCTGGCTGGCGGACGAGTGCCGTACTGGTTTCATGATCGAGGGACCAGGCTTCGAGGTCTACCGCCAAGGCCGTCGCTATACTAGGCAGGTCCTGCTATCCCGCGACGGACGCAGGGCCTGGATCTTCCAGTCCGATGACGCATGTGCCGGTTTTACCTCCATGGCTCCCGCACTCAAGGGCCTCTACGAGTTGCCCGGGCTCCGACCCATGGTGGCACCGCCCCCAGGGGTTATCCGTGAGCCCCTACCTGGCCGCCATCTCATCACGAATCGTGACCAGGTGCTGACCTGGGATCAGGACAGAAGACTTCAGCTCCTTGAGGCGGGCGGTTCTCGCCCCGTGGGTCACAGCGAGGGCGTCAGCCAAGCGGTCATCGACGCAGCCGGACGGAACATTGTCTATAGCCCTGCGGCGGAGAGTCGGCTGGGCTGGATTGAGCTGGGTTGGATTGGGTTGGTCCCCCAGACAGAAGAGACCCTCCCCCCAGCAACCCAGTTCGGACGCCAGCTCGCGCTCAGCGATGACGGCAGCCTGCTGGCTTTTCTCTCGCCCGAGCGCCGACTGCATCTCTACCGGCGCAACACGCGCACCGTGCAGCGCGTCGAAGGCCTCGCAGAACAGCTCCGGGAATTCGCCCTTTCCGGGGACGGACGCTTCGTGTTCGCCGTGACCCAGGGGGACCGTGTGTTGCGCCTTGCGCTCGCCAGCGGTGAGGTGGTGACTTGGCTGGAACCCCCGCCACAGATCACAACGATTTCCGCTTACTACGGCCCGGCTGCCCACAACTGCCCTCTTCCGTGCTACGGGTACCCCTATTCGGAGCTCACTCTCAGCCCAGGGTCAGTCGTCGTTTTCAGCGGCCCGTACCTGGATCAGCCCGGCTGGAGCGTGCGCATTCGGGGAGTCGAGCTGCCGCTGAAACCCCTCGCGCGGGAAGCGGTGTGGTTCCAGGTCCCCAGTAGCCTGCGTCCAGACAAAGACCCCTCCCGTCTGCCGGACGCGGACCCGGACCTTGTGGTTCTCCATCCTCAACACCCGCTTACGTTCGCGGTCGGGGCGCACGTGGTCCCCCGCGCCATCACGTGCTTCGGCGCGCTCCATGAACGCTTCGATCGCGTGGTGTCACAGAAAGACCCGGCTCGCGTTGGGGAGATAATTCACGTCTTTCTCACCGGCGTGCGCGGTGTGGAGCCGGTCCCAGACGGCGTCCCCAATCCCGCGGACCGTCTCATTCGCGTAGACTCTCCTCCGGAGTTGGTCGCCAAGGACGTTCTCGAGGTCCTCTTCTTTGGACTGGCCCCCGGCTTCATCGGCCTCCAGCAACTCGACATGCGCGTGCTCTCCCAGCCGACCAGCTCCTCAGGCCAGACCGCACAGTACTTGTTCCGCTCTGAGAGCTTCGTGTCGGGCTGCGCGTTGCCTCCGATCGTCCGTTGACGCCGCGTGCGCGACACGAATGTGAGACCTAGCGTGGCGCGGGTACTCCCGCCTGCCGTGCGCAGAGTTCGAACTCCTGCTCCGGGGCAGGATTTGGGCAGAGGCGAGGAAAGTGCTTCGAACCCTCTGGTGGCGCAGGCCCCTGGCCTGCCGTGTCGGCACTCATGCCGACACCTGGGGCCGAGACGCCCGGCACGTCCGGAACGGACCCGTACCGGGGGCTCCGCAAGCGGAAGTCTCGACCCGGCAGCCTGAAGGCCGCGCCACATCGTGCGTGCGTACCACTACGCTCGGATTCCCCCCGATTTCCTCAGTGTGCGCCGTAGCCGTCACATTCATGTCGCGCACCCGTTGACGCTTCCCACTCTCGACAGCGAGTCAACCTCTGCTAGACTGTAAGCATGACCATCGAGGAACTCCACAAGGAGTACTTCACGCTCCGCCAGCAGGCTGAAGCTGTGCGGGGCTATCTTTGACGTCCCCAGCAGGAAATCCCAGCTAGCCAAGATTGAAGAACGCGTCGCGGCGCCCGATTTCTGGAGCCAGCCGGAGGGGAATCAGAAGCTGCTTCAGGAACGCAAGCGTCTGGAGGACGCCCTCACCGAGGACGCCTACGTGGCGGCAATGCTCTCGGACCTGGACACGCTGTTCGAGCTGGCGCGCGAGGGCGAGAACGTCGGCGGCGAGATCGAGCGGGAGCTGCGCGGGTTCTCAGGGCGGCTGGAGCAGCTCGAAACCGAGATGCTGCTGTCGGGCGAGAACGACTTCCGCAGCGCCATCGTCAGCATCCACCCGGGGGCCGGCGGCACCGAGAGCCAGGACTGGGCCGAGATGCTGCTGCGCATGTACCTGCGCTGGGCCGAGCGCCAGGGCTTCTCCACCGTCGTGACGGACCGGCTGGACGGCGAGGGCGCAGGCATCAAGTCGGTCACCTTCGAGGTCAACGGCCGCAACGCTTACGGGCTGCTCCAATCGGAGATCGGCGTGCACCGGCTGGTGCGCATTTCCCCGTTCGACGCCAACGCGCGGCGGCACACCTCGTTCGCCTCGGTGTTCGTCTACCCGCAGGTGGACGACACGGTCCGCATCGAGATCCGCCCCGAAGACCTCCGAGTGGACACCTTCCGCTCCTCCGGCCGCGGCGGCCAGCACGTCAACCGGACGGACTCGGCAGTGCGCATGGTGCACCTGCCCACCGGCATCGTCGTGCAGTGCCAAAACGAGCGGTCCCAGCACAAGAACCGCGACATGGCCCTCAAGCAACTCCGCGCCCGGCTCTACCAGGCCGAGATGGCCAAGCGCCGCGAGGAGGAGCGGATAGTGGAGGACTCCAAGGCCGACATCAACTTCGGCAGCCAGATCCGCAGTTACGTGCTGGCGCCCTACCGCCTGATCAAGGACCACCGCACCAAGCTGGGCGTCGGCGACGTGGACCGGGTGCTGGACGGCGACCTGGAGCCGTTCATACGCGCTTGGCTGGTGTTCAAGAAAACCGGCAAGGCCGCGGGCGATGGCAGAGAAGATCTCCCCGAGTGAGGCCGCCCTGGAGCGCGCCGCCGCGCTGATCCGCGCCGGGAAGCTGGTGGCCTTTCCGACCGAGACAGTCTACGGCCTGGGCGCCAACGCGCTGGACGCGGCGGCGGTCGCCGAGATCTACCGCGTGAAGGGGCGCCCACCGGCGAGCCCGATCATCGTGCACGTGGCCTCGCTCGAGATGGCGCAAGGCCTGGTGACGCGCTGGCCGGAGGAAGCCGAGGCGCTGGCGCGCCGCTGGTGGCCGGGGCCGCTGACCCTGGTGCTGCCCAAGCAGGGCATCGTTCCGGACATCGTGACCGCGGGACTGCCGACCGTCGGGCTGCGTATGCCAGCGCATCCGGTGGCGCTGGATCTGATCCGCCGCGCAGGCCTCCCCGTAGCCGCGCCCAGCGCCAACCGCTTCTCCGAGCTCTCTCCCACGCGGGCGGAACACGTCGAGGAATCGCTGGGGAACGCCATCGAGCTGATCCTGGACGGCGGGCCGACCGAGGTGGGCATCGAATCCACCGTGCTGTCGCTCGCCGGAGAGCGGCCGCAGGTGCTCCGCCCGGGCATGGTCACCCGCGAGGACCTCGAGGCGCTAATCGGCCCGGTCGAGCTAGGGGGGCGCGTTGAGAATGACGCGCACGCCTCCCCTGGCATGCATCCCAGGCACTACAGCCCGCGGACGCCGCTGGTGCTGGTAAGCGACGGCGTTCTGCCGGCCACCGGCCGCGGCGCATATCTGTGGGTGCACCGAGCGGCCCCCGCCGACGACTGCGTTGAGATGCCGGCCGAACCGCGCCGCTACGCGGCAGTGCTCTACGACACGCTGCACCGGTTGGACCAGGAAGGCTTCGATTGGATCGCGGTCGAGCGCCCGCCCGAGGGCGACGCGTGGGCCGCCATTCTCGATCGCCTCGCTCGCGCCGCGGCCCGCCAGGTGGGGTAAGTCTCTGGACTTGCCAGCGTACAGTGCGTACAGATCAATGTGTACATTACGTTCGGGCGGTGCTATGATGGTCTGCATGAGGGTCGCTATCACCAAGTTCCGGCAGGAGTTGTTTCGGTTCGTCGAGCGGGCGCTGAAGGGAGAACCGCTGGAGTTCACGCACAAGGGCTTCGTGTTCAAGGTGGTGCCGGACATTAAACCCTCCCGGCTGGCGGCACTGACCGGGCAAACGGTGGTCGCCCAGCGCACTGACCTGGAGCAAGCCAGCCGGGAACTGCTCCGGGAGATGGAATCCGAGTGGGAAAAGGACTGGTCCGAGCTGTGATCTGCTACCTCGACACCCAGGTGATGGTCTGGCTCTGCGAAAGGCGCCTGGACCGGCTGACCCCCGGCGCTTCGGCCGCGCTCGAGCAATCCGAGCTGCTGATCTCGCCGATGGTCCTGCTTGAGCTTGAATACTTGTACGAGCTCACCAGGATCGTCCGCCCGCCCCAGGCTCTCCTGAACCAGCTTGAGACCCAGATGGGCTTGAGGCTCTGCGACCACCCGTTCCCCGCCATCATCCAGACCGCGCTATTCGAGAACTGGACCAGAGACCCGTTTGACCGGGTGATCGTCGCCCACGCCCGCTCCAACGGCTACGCCCCGCTGGTCACGTCTGACGAAAAGATCCGCGAGAACTACCCTAAGACCGTCTGGTAGGGCGGTTCTCCTGACCCACCCCGGCTCTCCCGCCGGTTGCCCTACCGCGCGGCGTCCAAGAACTCCTCCAGCAGCCTGTTGAACCGCGCCGCTTCGTCCACGAACAGCGCGTGCCCGGCCTGCGCGAAGAGCTCCAGGCGCGCCGCGGGCAGCGCGGCTTTGAGCATTGCGGCCTGGGCCTTCATCCGCGGCGCGTACACGTAAAGCGTAGGGCGGTCCAGCTTCGCCAGCACCGGCCGCCAATCACCCCGCCCGTCCACCAGAACCATGGCGCGCAGCGTCGAGGCGCCGAACTGCTCGACGTAGGTGAGCGACTCCGACACGCCCAAAGACCAGCCCACCAGGACCACCGGGGCGAGCTTCAGTTGGTCAACTACTTCCTTGATGTCCTGCGCCCGCCGTTCGGGATAGTGTCCTTCGGTGGGCTTATCCGATTCGCCCTGCGAGCGCGGGTCCATGGCCACCACGCGCCAGCGGGCCGCGAAGTGCCGGATCTGGTGTTCCCAGATGTCCGCCGGCATGGTCCAGCCGGGGACGAACAGGATGGAGTCACCGCTGCCCGACTCCAGATAATGCAGCCGTACGCCGTCACTGGTGGTGATGAAGCCGCTCTTGATCGCTGGCGCGGCGGCCAGCAGGGCCGCTGCCAACAACAGCCCAGCGCACGAGCTGAACAGGTTCCTCCGTTTCATGTTCCTTCCTTCGGAGCGGAGATTCCAGCAGGCCGGCGAGCCAGGATTTCGACTGCGACGCCGGCAACCGCGAGCGGCACGCCGGGTGTCAGGTCATCGGGCCGCAGGTAGCCCAGCGCGACGACCTTGCCACGGGCCGGCGAGAAAGCCTCGGAGGTGATGTGGCCGGCAGCCTTTTCCCCGGCTATGATCGGGCTGCCGGCCGGAGGCGGCTCGGTGGCCTCCACCTGGAGGCGCATCAGGAGCCGGTGAACGTGCCCCCGCGAGCGCACGCGCTCGACAATCTCCTGCCCCAGGTAGCAGCCCTTGTTGGAATGGACGGCTTCAAGCAACTGGGTCTCCTGGGGCAGGTGCTGGCCACTGAAGTCTTCGCTGTAGCGCGGTCTGCCGATTTCCAGGCGAACCACGCCGGCCGCCTCGGAACTTGCGCTCACGGCGCCGGCCCGCTCGAACTGACCGATGAGGCGCGGCCTGTCGCCCAAGGGGGCGAATATGCGCCAGCCCAGGGCGCCCGTCGAGCTCAGGCGAGCGACGACGCGCGCTTCCCATTCCGCGTGCCGGCCGGGAGCCTCTGGAACGGGGGCGCCCACTGCCGCCAGGACTGCGGCCGCTTCAGGCCCCTCGACGCCCAGCACCGCGGTCTCAGCAGTCAGGTCTTCCAGCGTCACGTCGTCAGCGATGATGTACCTGTCCACGTGCTCATAGACCCGGCGGGCGGTCTCCGGCTCCGTGTCCAGCAGAAGGGAATCGGCGAAGCGGAGGACGTTGACGTCGGCCAGGATGTGCCCCTGCGCGTTCAGGAGGAAAGCGTAGCAACCCTGGCCCGGCTGAAGCTGCTCGACGTGATTGGTCGCCAGGGCATGGAGCAGGCGAGCGCGGTCCTGGCCCCGGACTCGTATCACGCCGCGCCCGGACAGATCCAGCCAGGCCGCCGCCTCCCGCAATGCCCGGTAGCCGGCATCCGCGCTTGTCATCGTGGGCCGATACTGAAAGTATAGAGGCTTATGATTCACGAGATCCTGCCGGTGGGGATGCTGGCCTGCAACTGCTCGATCATCGGCGATGAGGCGAGCCGGGAGGCCGTAGTGATCGACCCGGGCGACGAGGTGCGCGCCATTCTGGACGTGGTGTCCCGGCACGGCCTGCGCGTGAGCGCGATCGTGGTGACCCATGCGCATATCGACCACATCGGCGGCGCACAACGGCTGAAGGCGGCGACCGGAGCGCCAGTCTATCTCCATGCGGACGACCTCGGCCTCTACGGGCAGCTCGAGATCCAGGCCGCCTGGCTGGGGATGGAGGCGCCCGAGCGCGCCGAAATCGACGTAGTGCCGCGCGAGGGCGACCGGCTGCTGGCCGGGACTTCCGTCTTCGAGATACTGCATACCCCCGGCCACACCCAGGGCAGCATCAGCCTGTGGATGCCCGCCGAGAAGAAGCTGCTCGCCGGCGACACGCTGTTTCAGGACGGCATCGGACGGACCGATCTGCCGGGCGGCGACGGCCGCCAGATTCTGCGCTCCATCCGCGAGAAGTACTTCCCGCTGCCCGATGAAGCCGTGGTGATTCCGGGGCACGGGCCCCTGACCACCTTGGGCCGCGAGAGAGAGTTCAACTTCTTCCTGCAAGAGTTGTAGGACATGCTTCAGCTTGTCCTGAAGCGGGGACAAGCTGAAGCTTATCCCACGGCTCCCATGCTACACTTCTGGTTCGGGAGAGGAGCCTTGCCGGAGATCGAGAGTCCCAAACCAAAGTCGCGCCTGCGGTTTTCCAGCCCGGTCCTGATCGTCGTCGGCCTGGCGGTCGTCGGCATGGTGGCGGGGTGGTATTGGTTCTTGCGCGAAGGGCCGCCGGCGCCGGAGAAGCCGGTGCTCACCGCAGAAGCCAAGGCCTACGTGCGCCACCTGAGGCTGAGCGAAGTGGACATGAAGGCCAAGCAGAGCTACTTCCGGCAGGAGGTGGTCGAGATCGTGGGCAAGATCAGCAACGACGGCAACCGGCCGCTGAAGCTCCTCGAGATCAACTGCGTTTTCCAGAATCCCTACGGCCAGGTGGTGCTGCGCGAGCGCGTCGCCATAGTCAGCCAGCGCATGGGCGGGCTCAGTCCCGGCGAGACCAAGAGCTTTCGGCTGCCGTTCGACAACTTGCCGGAAAGCTGGAACCAAGTGCTGCCGCAGCTCGTGATCGCGCGCATCGTCTTCGGCTGAAGCGGGCCCGCTATGATCCTGGTGCTGCTGGCGCTGTGGGCCACCGCCAACTTGGCCGCGCGCGATTTTCCCTTCCGCTTGTCGCAACCCGCCGAGGTAGTGGCGCACCTGGAGATGAGCTCGCCCGGCTCGGACTGGGGCGAGGCGGGGCGCGAAGCCGCTCTGGCCACGCTGCGGGTGGACGGCCTCTACCGCACCAGCGTCATGCTGTACGCCGGCATCCATCCCTTCCGCTACTCCGTGTTCCTGGGCCCCCTCCCTGCCGGGGAGCACCGGCTCGAGCTGGAGCGCGACAACCGGTACTCGGCGGCAGGCTCGGGCCTGGAGGTCCTGGACGTTCGGTTCCAGGAGTTCCGCCCCGGGGAGCCGTACTACGCGGCGCTGGCCCATGCGCCCATACTGTATGCGCGCGCCAACACTGTGGGCGGCTTCAGCGACGTCCCGATGATCGCCTATTGCGAGCGGTTGGAGGCAGACGGGCAGCCCCTGCTCCAATACACCGTAATCTACTCAAACGAGGACGGCGGCACCTCGACGCGGGCGCTGATGGCCCGCTGGGGCCGCACCACCGACATCGACTACGTCTACAAGGTGTGGCTGGACGCGAAGGGTAACCGGCTCCGCTCCACGTTTCAGGCACAGGACCACAAGGAGACCGCGTTCCGCGGCCAGTTTGAAGGCGCGCACCCGGCGCTCACAGTCAGCACCGACAACAACATGGTGTCTGACCAGGGCCAGGGCCGCTCGGCCATCCGCTACCAGCTCGCGCCGCTGGTGGTGGACCTGTCGAACGGCTCGCGCGAACAGGTCATGGATCAGCATCCCCTCGCCTATCGAGTGATGGTTCAGGAGCTGAAACGAGAGGGAAAGCTGCGGCCCTTCGGCACACTGGACGGGGAGAAGATCAGCGATCCACGCAACTACCTCTATTTCGAATTGAGGCTGGCCAACCGGAACTCGGGTATGGCAATCCTGGTGCGCCGGAACGGGGAGGACGTCTGGTGGAGCTCGGACTTGGGGAGAATGGACTACGCCGTCTCCCGCGACGGCTGGGTGCGCACCGCCGTCGAGTTGCCGCCCGGCACCACAGCCGCGCAGATTGCCGAGATCGCCCTTGGGTGCCTGGTAGTGCGCCCGGAGCGAGGCCGGTGGCCGCATTCGGGCGCCTGCCGCATCGAGGCCGTCAGCCGGAGTTTCTTCCTGGAGGCGGACTACAGGCCCGGGCCGAGCCTCTGGAGCCTCCCCGCCCGAGCCGCTGCCATGGTGATCCCCACCGGGGTGATGAGGGTATTTAAGCCGGCCGTACAGTAGCCTTCACTCAGAGAGGCGTGGCGCACGCTTGAGCGTGCCGCGGCGAACTTCAGTTCGCCGTTCTCCCAAGCACTGGACCACAGGTGTCGGGAAGGGTCGGGCGCAAGGCCCGCAGATTGTCAGTCGTCCGAGGGTTGCGATTCTTCCCAGCGAATCTGACTGGTCGAGGACTGCGGGCTTCAGAGGGTGCTGAAAAAGGCCTTGGACAAGCTGAAGCATGTCCTA